>NZ_RHJM01000013.1:0-234039 GCF_004212315.1 Escherichia sp. E10V5 | reverse complement strand
GAACTGCCAGGCATCAAATTTAGCGTGCTGATATGGCTCAGTTGGTAGAGCGCACCCTTGGTAAGGGTGAGGTCCCCAGTTCGACTCTGGGTATCAGCACCACTTTTTAGGTTAAAGTTCGGCAGATTAGAAAAGAATTTGTCTGGCGGCAGTAGCGCGGTGGTCCCACCTGACCCCATGCCGAACTCAGAAGTGAAACGCCGTAGCGCCGATGGTAGTGTGGGGTCTCCCCATGCGAGAGTAGGGAACTGCCAGGCATCAAATAAAGCGAAAGGCCATCCGAAAGGATGGCCTTTTTGCGTTTCGAATCCATGTACAACTTAATGGATAACCTGCGATAAAAATGCCCTCGTACGCTCCGATTTAGGATGCGCAAAAAATTCATCCGGTGCAGCTTGCTCCACGATTTCTCCGCGATCCATAAAAATCACTCGATCAGCGACAGTTCGCGCAAATCCCATTTCATGTGTTACGCACAGCATCGTCATGCCTGACTGCGCCAGCCCAATCATCGTATCCAGCACTTCTTTTACCATCTCCGGATCGAGCGCCGACGTAGGTTCATCAAACAGCATGATCTTAGGTTTCATACAAAGTGAACGTGCTATGGCAACGCGTTGCTGCTGACCACCAGAAATCTGCCCGGGAAACTTCTGTGCATGTTCGGCAATTCTCACCCGCTCAAGGTAATGCATCGCCAGAGCTTCAGCTTCTTTCTTCGGCATCTTACGCACCCAAATCGGCGCCAGGGTACAGTTCTGTAAAACGGTCAAATGTGGGAATAGATTGAAATGCTGAAAGACCATTCCCACTTCCTGCCTGACGCGCTCAATATTGCGAATATCTTCGTTAAGCTCGATGCCATCCACCACGATCCGTCCCTGTTGGTGTTCTTCCAGATGATTAATACAACGAATGGTTGTCGATTTCCCGGAACCAGAAGGTCCACACAGTACTATTCGTTCTCCCGGTTGCACGGTTAAATTTATATTTTTCAGAACATGGAATTGCCCATACCATTTATTGACGTTTTCCAGCGTAATCATCGCGTTAGCAGGTTGCAGTAAAATTTGGCTCATAGTGTCCTCAATGCGGTGTACGCCCGGTGTTAAAACGTTTTTCCAGATGTTGGCTATAACGTGACATGCTGAAGCAGAAGATCCAGTAGATCAGTGCGGCGAAAACATACCCTTCCGTCGACATACCCAGCCAGGCGGGGTCAACGGTTGCCTGCTGAACGCTACTGAAAAGATCGAACAACCCGATGATGATCACCAGACTTGTGTCTTTGAATAGCGCGATGATGGTATTTACCAGCCCTGGAATCACCAGCTTCAGTGCCTGGGGCAGAATAACCAGCCCTTGAGTTTTCCAGTAACCCAACGCCAGCGACTCTGCCGCTTCGTATTGCCCTTTGGGCAGCGCCTGTAATCCGCCTCGCACGACTTCTGCAACATATGCTGACTGAAACAGGATCACGCCGACCAACGCACGAATCAGTTTGTCGATACTGGTGCCTTCCGCCATAAAGAGCGGCAGCATGACCGAAGACATAAACAGTACGGTAATCAGCGGTACGCCACGCCAGAACTCGATAAAAATGACCGATAAGATACGCACAATCGGCATATGGGAGCGGCGGCCTAATGCCAGTAAGATCCCCCACGGCAGCGCCCCAGCAATCCCAACAGATGCGATAATCAACGTCAGTGTCAGCCCGCCCCATTGCCGGGTTTCAACCCGCTCCAGACCAAGAAAACCGCCATACATCAGCCACCAGACAATCAGTGGGTAGATAACCGCCCATACCGTAATATAGCGACCGCGATGCGGGAGTATTTTCCAGAATATTGGTGCGAGAGAAACAAGGCCAATCAGTAATGCCAGGTTAATTCGCCAGCGCTGGTCGTGCGGGTAAAGCCCATACATAAACTGGCCGAATCGTTCATGGATGAAGACCCAACAGGCACCGGCTTTTGTGCAGTCGGTACGCGTTGAACCAACCCAGTTTGCCTGTAAAAAAGCCCAGTTCAGCAGCGGTGGAATCAGTTCCCACATCAACCATAAGCAGCCAATAGTCAGCAGGCTATTGCTCCAGCTGGAGAACAGGTTTTTGCGCACCCACACCATAGCGCGGCTTGAGTTATGGCTCGCCGGGCGCGGGGGATGAGACAGCAATACTTTTGTCATCATGACTCCTTAGCGTTCAACGATCTCGATGCGGCGGTTATAGATATTCATCAGCAGCGAGATAGTCAGGCTGATAATCAGATAGACCGACATCGTCATGGCAATCGTCTCGATGGCTTGCCCCGTCTGGTTCAGCACGGTGCCAGCAAACAGCGAAACCATATCGGGATAGCCGATAGCGGCGGCAAGAGAGGAGTTTTTGACGATGTTGAGATACTGGCTGGTTAACGGCGGAATAATCACTCGTAGCGCCTGGGGAATAATGACCTGGCGTAGCGTAACTGGGTTGGGCAATCCCAGCGAGCGGGCAGCTTCATGTTGACCATAAGGCACTGCTTGGATCCCGGCGCGAATAATCTCGGCGATAAATGCAGATGTATAAACTGAAAGCGCCAATGTTAAGGCTGCCAGCTCAGGGATAAGCACCATCCCGCCGCGGAAGTTAAACCCTCGTAACGCCGGAACATCCCAGTGCAGTGCCGCACCAAAAAGCCATTGTGCCAGTAAAGGTAAACCAATGATCAACACAGCGGCGCAAGGCCAGGTACGGCGCAGTTGTCCGGTCTTTATCTGGTGCGTTTTATTAAAACGGAATAGTCCAACAGAAATGGCTATAGCAATAACAACAGTCAGGATAAACGCAATAAATCCATCTCCCAGCTGCGGCGACGGAATATAAAGCCCACGATTGCTCAAAAAGGCGAGATCAAACGCACTCACTGCCTGTCTCGGTCCGGGCAAATTGCGCAACACGGCAAAGTACCAGAAGAAGATTTGCAGTAGCGGGGGAATATTACGGAAGATCTCAATATAAATTGTGGAAAGCTTTCGTAGCAGCCAGTTATCCGAAAGTCGCGCCAGACCGATAAAGAAGCCCAGGACAGATGCGAATACGATACACAATGCTGAAACCAGTAGCGTATTGAGTAAGCCGACAATAAAAACGCGTCCGTAGGTATCGCCCTGCTGGTAATCGATCAAATGCTGGACGATCCCGAAGCCTGCGCCGCGATCCAGAAAGGCAAATCCTGATGTAATGCCGCGATTGTTTAGATTCGTCATGGTGTTGTGAAATAACCAACCAACAATGCCGACGACGGCAACAACGGCGAGGATCTGGAATAACCAGGCGCGAACCGTAGGGTTGGTAAAGGAGAGTGAGCCTTTAACGGTTGAGCGGCGATGGGGCATATAAACCTCGGAAACCATAACGCTGAAGAGAGCGCCGCCGTAGCGACGCCCGTTACCTCACACCGACTTAACGCACGGGCGGCGCGTACTGAATACCGCCGTTATTCCAGAGATTATTTTGCCCACGTTTAATTTTCAGCGGGCTTTCTGAACCTACATTACGCTCAAAAATTTCCGAGTAGTTACCCACCTGTTTGATGATGTTGTAAGCCCATTTATTATCCAGCTTCAGATCCTTGCCGTAATCGCCCTCTTTACCCAGCAGATGCGCCATATCAGGCGTAGCTGGATTAGCCGCTTTTTCATCAACGTTTTGCGAGTTAACGCCCATCTCTTCAGCATTCAGCATGGCGAAAAGCGTCCAGCGCACAATAGAGAACCATTCATCATCGCCACGACGGACGACCGGACCAAGCGGTTCTTTAGAGATAACTTCTGGCAGGACAATCCATTCGGCAGGATTACTTAATTTGATCCGCAGGGCATACAGTTGCGACTGATCCGAGGCCAGCGTATCGCAGCGGCCAGATTCCAGAGCCTTTGCTGATTCGTCTGAGCGATCGAAAGTCACTGGCGTGTACTTCATATTGTTTGCCTTGAAGTAATCGGCGACGTTAAGTTCGGTATCAGTCCCCGCCTGAATACAGACGGTTGCGCCATCCAGTTCTTTCGCGCTTTTTAATCCCGCTTTATCGTGCGTCAGGAAGCCAATGCCGTCGTAATAAGTGACGCCAGTAAATACCATTCCCATTCCTGCGTCGCGGGATGAAGTCCAGGTCGTATTACGGGAGAGCAAATCCACTTCTCCTGACTGTAAAGCGGTGAAGCGTTCTTTTGCTGTGAGTGGGGTATATTTCACTTTCGTGTCGTCGCCAAATACAGCAGCGGCAACACCACGACAAACATCTACATCAATACCTGAAAACTTACCGTCTGCATCGGCATAAGAGAACCCAGGTAATCCGTCACTGATCCCGCATTGCACAAACCCTTTATTCTTTACGGCATCAAGTGTCGCGCCAGCATGCGCCTGATTTGCAACGGCAAGCAGCACGCTGGCGGCAGCCAGTGTGGCTATCATCATCTTTTTCATAATGCTTCCTGTGAGGCGAAAATTATCGTTATAGGACGTTTGGGAAACGTCTTTTACCTGTCTGTGGCCATCCTTTTATAAGCAAAAGTAGTGCCAGTTTTTGCGCACGATTCCGTGTCGCAATAAGCTGAGTGTAGACAGGAAATAATAAAAACATCGCCCCGCAATGGTGCGAAAATGAAACATACGCCACATTTTAGCGCAAAATATTTATTCGCATTTTACTAAGCAGGATAATGATTGTTAGCGTGAGCATGTGTTTTAAATGAGGGGAAAAACTAATGGATGTGTTATTTCGACGGTTCGAAATAAAATGCTAAATTAAAAGGGAATAAGCTAGCCGAATATAGTTGTATTTTATCTTACGGTGAGATTCTGTACCGTTAAACAGAGCGCGGAACTCCGCGCTCTGTTCAGTTATTTCGACAGAGCGATGATCCCCATCGTCAGGCCTGCAACAGCCGCTGCCCCGCCAGCAATAGCCCCGGCAGTTTCCCAGTTATCCTGAGTCGTACCTTTCATACAGGTATTGGTGTGAACCAGACGGCCCTGATCGTCATAAACCGGAACGCAGGGTGAATCGTGAGCGCAGCCCGCCAGCAATGCGGTGAGCAATGCGACAGGAATTAATCTTTTCATGGTGTTACCTCAGTAATAACGCTACCGCTTAATAAGCTAACTTTCTTATTAACGTACTGAATTCCATTTTATCACCGGGAGTTATAATTCTTGCGAGATGAATAATGACAAATTATGTTAATTGTAAAAATAATGAAGGGAGAAAGAATGAATGCACTCAATTCAAAAGTTAGTGAATCATTAACTCATTAATTTTTATAGTTTTAACTGCAAATTAAAAAGGCGTCCGAAGACGCCTTTGTGTTTTAAATTTACCCTTTAAAGCAACGGCGGATCACCACAAAGAACACAGGGACGAAGAAGATTGCCAGTAATGTTGCGGAAATCATGCCGCCCATGACTCCAATCCCTACTGCGTTCTGCGCGCCGCTTCCCGCACCATTACTGATAGCCAGCGGCAATACGCCGAGAATAAAGGCGAGTGATGTCATCAGAATAGGACGAAGACGCATACGTACGGCCATCAGCGTTGCTTCAATAACACCTTTCCCCTCTTTCTCCATCAGGTCTTTGGCGAACTCAACAATCAAAATAGCGTTTTTAGCTGATAAGCCAATTGTCGTTAACAAGCCCACCATAAAATAAACGTCATTTTTTTGATTAAAGAGTGTCGCCGCCAGCAGCACGCCGACAATCCCTAACGGCACGACCAACATAACCGAGACAGGAATTGACCAGCTTTCATAGAGCGCTGCAAGGCACAGGAAAACGACCACGAATGAAATGGCTACCAGAGCAGGGGCCTGGTTGCCTGACAAGCGTTCCTGATACGACATACCCGTCCAGTCATAACCGATTCCGTTAGGTAGTTGTGAGGCGAGGTTTTCCATTAGCGACATCGCATCGCCGGAACTGGTGCCTGGCGCGGCCTCCCCCTGAATCTCCATAGAAGGTAGACCGTTGTAGCGTTCCAGACGCGGAGAACCATATACCCAATGTGAAGTGGTAAAGGTGGAGAATGGCACCATTTCGCCGTTGGCACTGCGGACATAAAGTTTATCGACATCTTCTGGCAGCATACGGAATTTGGCATCCGCCTGAACATATACTTTTTTCACGCGGCCACGGTCGATGAAGTCGTTGACATACGTCCCGCCTAACGCCGTAGAAATGGTCTGATTAATGTCAGAAAGCGAAACGCCTAATGCCTGTGCTTTTTCCTGGTCAACTTCAAGTTTGAACTGCGCAGTATCTTCCAGGCCATTGGGGCGCACACTGACTAAGCTTTCAGGATGTTGCGCCGCCATGCCAAGCAATTGGTTGCGGGCATGGGTTAAGGCATCGTGACCAAGACCCGCCTGATCGATTAACTCAAAGTCGAAACCTGTTGCCGTACCCAGTTCAACAATGGCTGGCATATTGAATGGAATGACAAAACCGTCGCGGATTTTACTCAGTTCCATTTTGGCACGTTGGATTACCGCTTCCGCGCTATTTTCTTCGCCACTGCGCTCTTCCCACGGTTTAAGGCTGACAAAGGCCATCCCGGCGTTTTGCGCCTGACCGCTGAAGCTAAATCCATTGACTGTAAAGACACTTTCAACGTTCGCCTTCTCGTTCTTCAGATAGTAATCCGTCACTTCATCCAGTACTTTTTGTGTCCGCTCTTGCGTCGCGCCAGCGGGCAGTTGGATCATGGTCAGGAAGACACCCTGATCTTCTTCCGGCAAGAAAGAAGAAGGGAGGCGTAAAAACAGCACTACCATTCCGGCGACAATCAGCGCATAGATCAGTAAATATCGCCCTGTGGAACCGAGGATTTTGCCAACGCTATTGGTGTAGTGATTAACGCTATGATCGAAAGTGGTGTTAAACCAGCCGAAGAAACCACCCTTATTTTCGTGATGCTCGGCAGAGACTGGTTTCAGCAATGTTGCACATAACGCGGGGGTGAGAATCAGCGCAACCAGTACTGAAAGCGCCATTGCTGAAACAATAGTGATAGAGAACTGTCGATAAATTGCCCCTGTTGAGCCACCGAAGAATGCCATCGGAATAAACACCGCCGACAGTACCATCGCGATACCTACCAGCGCACCCTGGATTTGCGACATCGATTTTTCCGTCGCTTCTCTGGGGGGGAGTTTATCCTCCATCATTACGCGCTCGACGTTCTCTACAACGACTATCGCATCATCAACAAGAAGCCCGATGGCAAGTACCATCCCGAACATCGTTAGCGTATTGATGGAGTAACCAAAAGCGGCGAGTATGGCAAACGTCCCTAACAACACGACAGGTACAGCAATGGTGGGTATCAATGTCGCCCGCATGTTCTGCAAGAACAGATACATCACCAGGAATACCAGGATAATGGCTTCGAACAGCGTTTTCACCACTTCCTGGATAGAAAGCTGGACGAAAGGCGTGGTGTCATAAGGGTAAAGAACCTTCATTCCCTGTGGGAAGAACGGCTGCAATTCTGCCAGTTTGGCCTTGATGGCTTTTGCGGTATCAAGTGCGTTAGCTCCCGTTGCCAGTTTAATACCGAGGCCAGCCGCGGGTTTGCCGTTGATACGGGCGATAACGTTATAGTTTTCACCACCGAGTTCAATCCGTGCGACATCTTTCAGCCGCACTACCGAACCGTCGCTGTTCACGCGCAGGGTGACTTTGCCGAACTCTTCCGGATCTTTTAACCGTGTCTGGGCAATAATCGACGCGTTTAGCTGCTGTCCTGGTAATGCCGGCGTGCCGCCTAACTGACCGGCCGCAATCTGGTCGTTCTGTACTTTCAACTGGTTAATAACATCAACCGATGTGAGTTTATATTTGTTCAGCAGATCGGCATCGAGCCAGATACGCATAGCGTACTGAGCACCGAACAGTTGTACGTCGCCAACGCCGTTCAGACGGCTAATGGTATCTTTGACGTTAGAGGCGATGTAGTCGGAAATATCGTCTTGCGTGGTACTTGGGTTATCAGAAACAAAACCAGCCACCATCAAAAAGCTGCTACTTGATTTCTCGACACTTATCCCCTGTTGCTGGACTTCCTGCGGCAGTAGCGGTGTGGCGAGTTGAAGTTTGTTTTGTACCTGCACTTGCGCGATGTCTGGATCGGTCCCGGACTGGAAGGTGAGAGTAATTGTCACGCTACCGGCTGAATCGCTGGTGGAGGACATATACATCAGATTATCGATGCCGTTCATATTCTGTTCGATAACCTGTGTCACCGTATCCTGCACGGTTTGCGCATCAGCGCCCGGATAGTTTGCCGACACAGAAACAGCGGGCGGGGCAATGGTTGGATACTGGGCGACGGGCAATTGTAGGATCGCCAGTACGCCCGCCATCATCAG
This sequence comes from Escherichia sp. E10V5, assembly GCF_004212315.1. NCBI lineage: Bacteria > Pseudomonadati > Pseudomonadota > Gammaproteobacteria > Enterobacterales > Enterobacteriaceae > Escherichia > Escherichia sp. E10V5. The sequence continues at coordinate 225,624 of NZ_RHJM01000013.1, read as the reverse complement.
AATAATGGCCAGCACCCATGCAAATATTGGTCGTCGAATAAAAAAGTTTGCCATATCAGATTGCCTTACTTCGACGCAGTATCTGCGGGGGTATCGGTAGTGGCTTTAACCTGCTCTCCCGGGCGTGCTTTTTGCAGGCCGCTGACAATGACCTGATCACCCGCTTTTAGTCCTTCGCTAATCAGCCATTTATCGCCAATGGCCTGGCTGGCGACAACAGGACGCGCCTCAACCTGGCTTTTATCATTAACAATCAGCACGGTAGCGTCACCACGCGGCGTGCGGCTAACTCCCTGTTGCGGGATAAGAATGGCGTCAGGTTGTACACCTTCATCAATCCGTGCGCGCACAAACATACCTGGCAGAAGCGTGTGTTGCGGGTTAGGGAAAACCGCGCGCAGGGTAATGGAGCCGGTGCTTTCATCAACGGTTACATCAGAGAATTGCAGCGTGCCTTTCAGGGGATAGGTTTGACCGTTTTCCATGACCAGCTCTACGTTGCTGGTGGCGTTTTCCTTATGCAAACTACCTTGCTCTACGGACTGCTTCAGTCTCATGAAGTCGTTGCTGGATTGGGTCACATCGACATAGATAGGATCGAGTTGCTGGACAGTCGCCAGTTCGGTCGTTTGCCCGTTAGTGACGAGAGCACCTTCGGTCACCGAAGATTTGCCGATACGCCCGCTAATTGGCGCAGTCACTTTGGTATAAGCGAGATTGATGCGGGCGCTTTCGACCGTGGCTTTTGCGGCTATGACGGTAGCATCGGCCTGACGAGCATCAGCAATCGCCTGATCGTACTCCTGCTGGCTGATGTATTTCGTACCCACAAGCGGAACATAACGTTTTACCGTCAAATGCGCGATGGATGCGGCAGCTTCGCTTTTCGCCAGGTCGCCTTTCGCGCTGTCATAACTTGCCTGATAAGTGGCTGGATCGATCTGGTACAGGGACTGGCCAGCTTGCACATCGCTGCCTTCAGTGAAATTACGATTCAGCACTATCCCGCTAACCTGTGGGCGAACCTCGGCAATACGGAAAGCATTAGTACGGCCTGGTAATTCAGTTTTAACTTCTAACGGGGCAGTATTCACAATATGAACGGTAACCTGCGGTTCACCGACGTGAGCTTTCTCTTCTCCCTTATCGTTACAACCCGCAATTAACGCTGCGGAGATTATGATAAAGGAGGGCAGGAGGAAAAACCTGGCATGTTTCGTCATTACTATTCCTCAAAAAACCAAAAGCGCGTTATTAGCCAGAAAAAGGCAACGCGTTAACTCGCAGAAATAAAAATACAGTTCGCTATCCTACAAATTATCGTCCGGCGATGTAAGGAATAGTTATGAATAGTCGCTATTCAAGGCACGTAAACACAAAAATAGATTAATATTCTAATGTTCTCATTTGATGTGAGTTGAAAAGAATGGAAGCATTTTAACGCAAAGTGAAATATACATTTATTAAGTAAATATATTATCGTCAAACAATAGGCTTTGATTATTTGACGATTGATAGCAGACGGGAATTGGTTTCTCGTATAAATAAAAATTAGGTGATACATTACTTCTCGTTGTTTCCCTTATGTCGAATATATTTATTTCCTGAATGATTAATCATGGCAAAAAGAACCAAAGCCGAAGCCCTGAAGACCAGGCAAGAACTGATTGAAACCGCCATCGCCCAGTTTGCGCAGTATGGCGTAAGCAAGACGACGCTCAATGACATCGCCGACGCCGCCAACGTCACGCGTGGCGTAATCTACTGGCACTTCGAAAACAAGGCTCAACTGTTTAACGAGATGTGGCTGCAACAGCCTTCATTGCGGGAGTTAATCCAGGAACGTTTAACGGAAGGGTTAGAACATGATCCTTTCCTGCAATTGCGTGAAAAACTGATTGTTGGCTTGCAATATATTGCCGAAATTCCCCGCCAGCAGGCGTTACTGCAAATCTTATATCACAAGTGTGAATTTAGTGATGAAATGCTGGCCGAGGCAGTAATACGGGAAAAGATGGGCTTTAATCCACAGATTTTGCGTGAAGTATTACAAGCATGTCAGCAACAGGGGGATATAGCTAAAAGCCTCGACTTAGACGTCGTAATGATTATTATTGATGGCGCCTTCAGCGGTATTGTTCAAAACTGGTTAATGAATATAGCGGGTTACGATCTTTATAAACAAGCACCCGCATTAGTCGATAATGTATTAAGAATGTTTATGCCAGATGAAAACATAACGAAATTAATTCATAAAACAAATGAATTAGGTATCGTATAAAGTTACATTCTATTGTGAAAATCCAGTTCGTCACAGTTAACCAGTTTTAGCGGATTAACCGAGTTCATATTGCGACATTTGTCTGTTTCTGTTGCCAGTAGTTCAATCCACTGCATCAGTAAGGTATCAAACAGAAAAACGGAGACAGCGAAAACGACGAGCCACCAATACTTGCGAATCATTACCTGAGCCTGTGCATGTTTAACCAAGTCTGGCAGGAAATATACACGAAATGAATAATCTGAAAACCAGGCTTACACTTCCTTTACTTTGCGATGAGAGTGGGGTCAACTTCGCTGATCCGGCTTCGTTTTGACAGGTTGCCGGTCTTTCTTTTTTTCACTTTCGCCAGCTCTTCCATGGAGTAATGTGACGCGACTTCCAGTCGGCGTAGCCCTATCTTGATGTACTCGCTGTTAATCTCAATACCAATGAATTTTCGCCCGGTCGCGATGGCGACGGCACCGGTGGTGAAGCTACCAGCAAACGGATCGAGAACGACATCGCCAGGGTTAGAAGAGGCGAGAATAATGCGCTTCAGTAAAGCTTCAGGCTTTTGCGTCGGATGGTTTTCATATTCATCCATCAAATAACGTACGCGTGGAAAATCCCAGACGTTACCTGGCACTTTTTGATGATTGTAAGGTTGTGGGGGATTTTTGCGATAGTCGATTAATGCACGCTGTGCTCCGGTTTTGGCTTCTACCAGAATAGCATCGCTGTTAAATGTGTAGTTCTTTGCGTCTTTCACCATCATCAGGATGGGTTCATACATGGAGCCGTAATATTTTTTTGCCTGAACGCCGGAGCTGTCATACGACCAGACGATGCGACTTTTGATGGTAAAAAGCTGGCGGCACTGGAGGTCAATAAAGGGCATGTTTTCCGTGCTGTTCATGATGTACATGCTGCCCTGTTTTTTCAGAACGCGGTGGCACTCTGTAATCACTTCAAATAGCCAGTTAATAAACAGATCTTCTTTCCACGCTTCGATCAGGCCATCGAAATTTTTACCGATGTTATAAGGCGGGTCAGCAAAGATTAGATCGACACTTTCTGCGGGTATCTTTTTAAGTTCAGCTAATGCATCACCGTGGATAATGGTCTTTGTATTGTCGCCAAACCTGGTGGGTTCACATCCTGTTCTCATGGTCACTCCCTTTGCGACACCTATAAAAAAGGCGCTTCCCCATGCCGAGTAGCGCCTTTTAATCAAGCAATTAGCTAACCTGAATTAGTTCATGCCGTACTTTTTCAATTTTTTACGCAGCGTACCACGGTTGATGCCCATCATCAGCGCAGCACGGGTCTGGTTACCACGGGTGTATTGCATCACCATGTCCAACAGGGGCTGTTCTACTTCAGCCAGTACCAGCTCATAGAGGTCATTAACATCCTGACCGTTCAGTTGAGCAAAATAGTTCTTCAGTGCCTGTTTAACCGAGTCACGCAGGGGTTTTTGGGTTACCTGATCCTGAGAGTTAACGGTAGAAACGGTCAGTACGTCAGAATTTACGCGTTGTTCGAACATAGTTCTGTCAGCTCTTTATTTCTGTTTACGCAAAATTTTCGAAGTATGCCTCCAACGCCTCCAGCTGTTCGCTGGCATCCTCAATGGCGTTGAATGTGCGCCGAAACTGGTCATTTGGAGCGTGTTCCTGGAGATACCAGGAAACGTGTTTACGTGCAATTCGGTACCCTTTTGCCGGACCATAAAAGTCATGCAGTTCCCGAACGTGCGCGCAAAGCAAGCGCTTAACCTCTGCCAAAGGCAGCGGGGGCAGCAACTCCCCAGTGTCCAGATAATGCTGGATTTCCCGAAAGATCCAGGGTCTTCCCTGAGCTGCGCGGCCTATCATCAGAGCATCCGCCCCTGTATAGTCGAGCACAGCTCTGGCTTTAAGCGGGTCAGTAATGTCGCCATTCGCGATAACCGGAATGGAAACTTTCTGCTTAACTGCCCGAATACTGTCGTATTCAGCTTCTCCATTGAACAAACAGGCGCGTGTACGGCCATGAATGGTCAGAGCCTGAATGCCACAGTCTTCAGCCAGTTGGGCAATCTCTTCGCAGTTACGGTGTTCCGGCGCCCAGCCGGTGCGAATCTTCAGGGTAACAGGAACGTCCACTGCATTAACGACCTCGGTAAGGATCGATTTAACGACATCCGGGTACTGCAAGAGGGCTGAACCTGCAAGCTTGCGATTCACTTTTTTAGCCGGGCAACCCATATTGATATCAATAATCTGGGCACCGCTTTCCACGTTAATACGTGCTGCATCTGCCATTTCTTTCGGATCGCTACCGGCAATTTGCACGGTGCGAATACCGGGTTCATCAATGTGCACCATCCGTAAACGAGATTTGTCGCTTTCCCAAACCTGAGGGTTAGAAGACATCATCTCGGATACTGTCAATCCGGCTCCCATCTCGTAGCACAACGTCCGAAAAGGTCTGTCTGTAATGCCAGCCATGGGCGCTGCGATCAGGCGATTTCTGAGCTGATATTGTCCGATGCGCATGAGTTAAGAAATGACCATACTGTGACTGCAAGGCGGCGTATATTACGCATTTTTTGCACGAGATGAAAGGCCAAACTTTGACCAATCCTCTGAGATGGATCAAAGAATTGCATTTAAAATGAACTCGGCGGAATAATTAATCATAAAAATCATCACATTAGAAATAAGTGATTAAAATTCGCACTCAAAGAAATTTGAGTAAGTTCTCAATTTTTCTTTATGAATGAAAATTTTGGCACGCAAATTTGCCTAAATAATCAGCAAAATTACGTGCCTTTTGTGACGTTGCTCGCACTTCTCTCTACATCACTATGCCGCATTCTGGCGGTTAATTCTTACGACCAGTAATGCGACACCACTCTTCTTTTTCCACGACCGGGTCCAGAACGAAGCTGTCGGCATAAGCTTCACAAACGCTCTCCGCCTGGCTTGCCAGAATACCGGAAAGGCCCAGCAAGCCGCCTGAAACCGGCAGGACGCTGATTAACGGTGCCAGTTCACGTAACGGGCCTGCGAGGATGTTAGCGACCACCACGTCGGCTTTCATCGCTTCAGGCTGATCTTTGGGTAAGTAGAGTTCCAGACGGTCAGAAACGCCATTACGTTCGGCGTTGTCGCGGCTGGCCTGAATGGCTTGCGGATCGATATCAATACCAATGGCTTTTGCTGCGCCCAGTTTCAGCGCTGCGATTGCCAGAATGCCGGATCCACAGCCAAAATCGATGACCGTTTTACCGGTTAAATCGAGGCTGTCGAGCCATTGCAGGCACAGAGAGGTGGTTGGATGAGTCCCCGTACCAAACGCCAGGCCCGGGTCTAACATCACGTTGACGGCGTTTTCGTCTGGCACATCACGCCAGCTTGGGCAGATCCACAGACGTTCGCCAAAGCGCATTGGGTGGAAATTATCCATCCATTCGCGCTCCCAGTCTTTATCTTCCAGTTGTTCGATTTTGTGCGCGAAGCCTGCGCCGAGCAGCGGATGATCCTCCAGAATCGCCACGACTTCATTCATGTCGGTTTCAGCATCGAACAGACCAATCACATCGGTGTCGCCCCACAGGCGCGTTTCGCCCGGCAGCGGCTCAAACACCGGCGTATCGTGGGTATCCTGAAAAGTAATGGACACGGCACCCGCTTCCATCAGCGCATCGCTAAGATCTTCAGCGTTCGCGCCGGTGGTGTTCAGTTTCAGTTGGATCCAAGGCATGGCAAAACTCTTTATTTATCAGTAGTCAAAACGGTAGCTTGCGAGACGGAAGTACCGAAACGGTTTCCGACCAGGAAAGCCAGCAAACTTAGCAGTAACGAGGGCACGATAGGGTGGAAGCCCAGGTACTGAATATTCAGGGTCGCGAGCACGGCATACAGCACGCCGCCAACGATCATCGCACTTAGCGCACCTTTGGCGTTGGCGCGTTCCCAGTAAAGACCCAGCACCAGCGGCCACAGGAAAACGGCTTCCAGCCCACCGAAGGCCAGCAAATTCAGCCAGATGATCATTTCTGGCGGCTTCCAGGCGGCAAGCAGCAGCAACGCGCCGAGAATCAACGTAATCACCGCCGACATCCGCTTCAGACGCGTCTCGTTTTGCATTTGATCCGGACGGATATTCAGATAGAGATCTTTAATGATCGTAGCGGAACTTTGCAGCAACTGGGCGTTGATCGTCGACATGATCGCGGCCATCGGTGCAGCCAGGAAGATCCCGGCAGCAAACGGTGGCAGCACTTTTACCATTAACGTCGGGATCACCAGATCCGGTACGGTGAGATCGGGGATCACCGCCCGACCTAACGCTCCGGCCAGGTGCATACCGAACATCAGGATTGCGACTACAATCGTCCCGATGATGATCCCCCGATGCACTGCTTTGCTGTCTTTATAAGAGATACAGCGCACCGCAGTATGCGGCAGGCCAATAACGCCAAAGCACACCAGTACCCAGAACGATGTCATAAAGGCAGGTGACAGAATATCGTCAGCACCTTGTGGTGTAACCAGCTGTGGATCGATGGTTTGCAGCGTCTCTACCGCGTTGCTTAAGCCGCCAGCGGCATGTACCACGCCGACCAGCAGCACAATGGTGCCAACCAGCATCACCAGACCTTGCATAGTGTCGTTCAGCACACTGGCGCGAAAGCCGCCAAAGGCGGTATATAACGCAATACTGATACCGAAAATCAGCAGCCCGGTTTCATAAGGAATACCCGCCGCGGTTTCCAGCAGACGCGCACCGCCGATAAACTGCACGGTCATCGCACCAACGAACGCAACCAGCAAACTCAAACTCGCCAGCCACACCAGAAGACGACTCTGGTAGCGGGCAAACAGCATATCGTTCAGCGTCACCGCATTGTAGCGGCGCGCAAGAATCGCGAACTTCTTGCCGAGTATACCGAGCGAAAGCCAGACTGCAGGCAGCTGAATCATCGCCAGCAATACCCAACCCAGGCCGTATTTATAAGCAGCGCCTGGCCCGCCGATAAACGAACTGGCACTGATATAGGTCGCGGTGAGCGTCATCGCCAGCACAATACCGCCCATGGAACGGCTGCCGAGGAAATACTCATTGAGGAAGGTGCCGGTGCTCCGTTTACGCATCGCATAAACAGAGATACCGAACACCACCACCAGATAGGCGACCAGCGGTAGAATCACTTCAAGCTGCATCGTCATCCTCCAACGGGATATCGCGATAGATAAATTTCACCATCGCCCAGCACAGTCCAATAAACAGCAGCGGCGTCAGGATGCAGGCCATCTCAAACCAGCGCGGAAAGCCGGTAAAACCGGGGGCAACGCCAGGTAAGTAAGCGGCTACTAACCATACCGCCAGATACAAAAGGGTCAGCCCCAGCGCCCAGCGCGCCTCTTTATGGGCCTGAACAAAACGAGTGTCCATTTTTTGTCCCTGATGGGTGAAGAAAGCGGGGATTGTACCTTATGGGGGTTGTCGATCCCCAGTAATAAAAAAGGCCGGAAAATCCGGCCTTTTGACGCTTTTGCAGTCTTATTTTTCCTGAAGACCGAGTTTTTTCTCCAGATAGTGGATGTTAGTGCCACCATGCTGGAAGTTCTCGTCGTTCATGATGCGGATCTGCAGATCAACGTTGGTTTTGATACCGTCGATGATCAGCTCCTGCAGCGCATTCTTCATGCGAGCAATCGCCACGTCACGGTTTTCACCGTAGCAAATCAGCTTACCGATCATTGAGTCATAGTACGGCGGCACGGTGTAGCCCGCGTAGATATGAGACTCCCAACGCACGCCAAAACCGCCTGGCGCGTGGAAACGGGTAATTTTGCCCGGGCTTGGCAGGAAGGTGTTCGGATCTTCGGCGTTGATACGGCACTCTACCGCATGGCCGCGAACGTGAACTTCTTCTTGCTTGATAGACAGCGGCTGACCGGCAGCGATACGCAGCTGTTCTTTGATCAGGTCAACGCCAGTGATCATTTCAGTAACCGGGTGTTCTACCTGAATACGGGTGTTCATTTCGATGAAATAGAACTCGCCGTTTTCGAACAGGAACTCGAATGTACCTGCACCGCGATAGCCGATATCAACACACGCTTTAGCACAACGTTCGCCGATGTAGCGACGCAGTTCCGGGGTAATGCCCGGTGCTGGCGCTTCTTCGACCACTTTCTGGTGGCGGCGCTGCATGGAGCAGTCACGTTCCGCCAGATAGATAGCGTTGCCCTGACCGTCAGCCAGCACCTGAATCTCGACGTGGCGAGGATTTTCCAGGTATTTCTCCATGTAAACCATATCGTTGCTGAAAGCAGCTTTCGCTTCCGCACGAGTCATGGAGATAGATTGCGCTAGTTCAGCATCGCCGCGCACTACGCGCATACCACGACCACCGCCGCCGCCGGAGGCTTTGATAATTACCGGATAACCAATGCGTTTAGCAATGGCGCGGTTTTTATCCATATCGTCGCCCAGCGGGCCGTCAGAACCTGGTACGCAAGGAACGCCAGCTTTTTTCATCGCGGCGATTGCGGATACTTTGTCGCCCATCAGGCGAATGGTTTCTGCTTTCGGGCCGATGAAGATAAAGCCGGAGCGTTCAACCTGCTCGGCAAAGTTGGCGTTCTCGGAAAGGAAGCCGTAACCCGGATGGATTGCTACTGCGCCGGTGATTTCAGCGGCGCTGATGATTGCCGGGATGTTCAGATAACTTTTTACTGACGGAGCAGGACCGATACAGACCGTTTCATCTGCCAGTAATACGTGTTTTAGATCGCGATCCGCGCTGGAGTGCACAGCGACAGTCTTGATGCCCAGTTCTTTACAGGCACGAAGAATACGCAATGCAATCTCGCCGCGGTTGGCAATAACAATTTTATCCAGCATGTTCGCCTCGTTACTCGATGACGACCAGCGGCTCGTCAAATTCTACCGGTTGTCCACTTTCGACCAGAATTGCTTTCACAGTACCGGATTTGTCTGCTTCGATCTGGTTCATCATTTTCATGGCTTCAACGATGCACAGGGTATCGCCCACGTTCACTTTCTGACCCACTTCGATGAACGCTTTCGCGTCCGGGCTTGGGGTGCGGTAGAAAGTACCAACCATTGGGGAACGTACGATGTGACCACTGATTTCCGCTGCTGCTGGCGCTTCCATGGAAGGAACGGTCGCCGGAGCGGCTGCGTTAGATTGAGCTGGCTGCTGCATCACTGGTGCAGCGTAAGCTTGTTGCATCATCGGGAAACTTGCGGCAGGTGCTGCACGGCTGATGCGTACTGACTCTTCGCCTTCAGAAATTTCCAGTTCAGAGATGCCTGATTCTTCAACCAGCTCGATCAGTTTTTTAATCTTACGAATATCCATGAGTGGGTTCCGTACTCTTTGTTTAGTGTGATTGTGACAGGCGTTTCACCGCCGTCTGTAAAGCGTATGCCCCGACAGCTGTATGCATAGCGGTAAATTCCAGCAGGCCGGGACGCCGGTCTATTTTGCCCCAGAGTGTCAATGTGAGACTTGACGGACATTGTGCAGCGATCTGCTGCTATCCTCCGGCAAAAAACAAAATATACCTTCGTTGCGCCATTGTCACCTTTTCAGCAGCTTAAAAGCTGCCTTAGGGAGAACGAGGTCGCACATTATAACGATTTCGTAGCAAATGGCAGCTAAATACTGGTCTTATCAGGGAAGATAATCAACAGCTAACATGTAAATAACTTTCAACGTCGCGTAATTTGCAATAAGCCGCACAGTTCACGAAATTAACGCCACCATTGACGGAACTTCTTATAACGTAAGGCTAAAAGCAATAATGCCAGCCCGGCGTAGATGAGCGGCTGCGGTGAGATAACCTTCACTGACCACAGATAATGTATGGGGGCCAGGATCGCGACAAGATAGACGAAGTTATGCAACTGTTGCCAGTGTTTGCCTAGTTTTCGCTGCATCGCTTGTGTAGACGTGAATGCTAAAGCAAGCAAAATCAACCAACTGATAATACCCAGGGTTAAATAAGGTCGGGTGATTAATTCCTGACCGAATAACGCCAGGTTGTTCACGCCAAGTTCCAGTAATGCATAACTGGTTAAGTGCAGCGTCGCCCAGGTGAAACACCATAAACCTAACAGGCGGCGGGTGCGTATCAATAATGGCTGCTTAGCGTAGCGCGCCAGCGGGGTAATTAACAACGTCGCCAATAAAAATTTCAGCGCAGTCCGACCGGTAAAATGCTGAATATCTTTCACCGGGTCGGCACTTAGCCCGCCATGATTGATTGCCCAAACCAGCCAGACAAACGGCAAAAATCCGGCAAGATGCAGGCAAAATTTCAGCCAGGTAACCTGTTTTGCAGTCAAACGCACTTAGAAGTTCTCCCGTAGATCCAGTCCGCGATAAAGTGACGCGACTTCATCGGCGTAGCCGTTAAATAGCAGTGTCGGCTGGCGTTGCACATCCAGGATGCCACCTGAACCGATAAATCGCTCAGTGGCCTGCGACCAGCGAGGGTGATCAACATGCGGATTAACGTTGGCGTAAAAGCCGTATTCGTTGGGGGCCGAAAGATTCCAGGTGGTTGGTGGGCGTTCTCGGGTCAGCTTAATGCTCACTATCGACTTGATGCCTTTAAAGCCATATTTCCATGGCACAATCAGGCGTATCGGCGCGCCATTTTGCGGCGGTAGCGCCTTGCCGTAGACGCCGACGGTCATCAGTGTGAGCGGATGCATTGCTTCGTCGAGACGTAATCCTTCTACATAGGGATATTTCAGACCGCCGCCGATAAACCTGTCCTGCTGGCCGGGCATTTGTTCCGGTGCATAAATTGTTTCGAAAGCGACGTACTTCGCGTTGCTGGTCGGCTCTGCCAGCGCCAGCAGTTTATGCAGCGGAAAACCAATCCACGGCACCACCATCGACCACGCTTCCACGCAGCGCATCCGGTAAATCCGCTCTTCTAACGGGAATCGACGGGTTAGCGCATCGTGGTCGAGGGTTAACGGTTTACTGACTTCACCACTGATTTTCAACGTCCACGGATCGGTTTTCAGGCTGCCAGCATTCGCGGCGGGATCTGCTTTATCCAACCCAAATTCATAGAAATTGTTGTAGCCGGAAACTTTATCTTCCGGTGTCAGTGGCAGGTTATTTTGCCAGGCAGCAGGCTTGCTGAACTCCAGGGGGTTTCCGGCAGGCGCGGGCGGGCGATCGTTCCCTTTGAACCAGCCAAGTAAATCCGCGTGGGCGGCATTTGGTATAGAGAGGGCGGCGGCGCTGATGCCTAATGCTTTCAAAACTTGCCGACGTTGCATAAAAAAAGCCGATTCAGCAGTGACATCGGCTTCTGTAAGTTGACGAATATTTTTCATAACAGACTCCCGGTATGCTCATGATTACTATGGCAGGGAGAATGTCAAAGTGCCGCTAAAATTCGTTAACGATATGTAAATTATTTTATGCTAACGCTTAGTTAATTTTTACCAGCGTACGGCCCTGGATCTGATTGTTAATAATGGCCTCGGCAAATTTTGGTGCATCAGCCAGTGAAATCTCTTTTGCCGCCTGGGTATAGAATGATTCCGGTAAATCGGCAACCAGACGCTGCCAGGCTTGTGCGCGGCGTGCTGGTGGCGTCATCACCGAATCCACGCCCTGCAGGCGAACGTTACGCAGAATAAATGGCATGACGGTGGTTGGCAGAGTAAAACCACCCGCCAGACCACAGGCCGCCACGCAGCCGCCGTAGTTCATTTGCGCCAGCACTTTAGCCAGCACTTTGTCGCCCACAGTGTCAATCGCCCCGGCCCAAAGCTGTTTTTCCAGTGGACGGGATTCAGCAAATTCATCACGCGGCAGAATTCGGCTGGCACCTAAACTTTTCAGATATTCATGGGTACTTTCGCGACCGGAAACAGCAACCACCTGATAACCTAACTTATGCAACAGCGCCACGGCAGTGCTACCAACGCCGCCGCTGGCGCCCGTTACCACAATCTCGCCATCTTGTGGACGAATACCGGCATCTTCCAGGGCCAGCACGCACAGCATGGCGGTAAACCCAGCAGTACCAATAATCATCGCTTTACGCGCGTCCAGACCTTGCGGCATGGCAACCAACCAGTCGCCTTTTACGCGCGCTTGTTCTGCCAGCCCGCCCCAATGATTTTCACCAACACCCCAGCCCGTGAGTAACACTTCTTGACCAGCATGAAAACGAGGATCTTCACTGTCGCGTACGGTTCCGGCGAAGTCGATGCCAGGAATCATCGGAAAATTGCGGATTATTTTTCCTTTACCGGTTATTGCCAGCGCATCTTTATAATTCAGGCTCGACCAGTGGACATCGACCGTCACATCGCCTTCCGGCAGGCGACTTGCGTCCAGAGTCTGTACAGATGCGAGGGTTTTGCCGTCCTGCTGTTCTAAAAGTAACGCCTGCATAAGAAGTCCTCATGTGCATGATGGATTGGAAAATAATTTCTGAAGACTATACTCGCTAATTGAAAAGCAAAGTCGATGAAGCGCAATAAATTGCGAGATAAATCTGATTTGCTAGTATGCCCGCTTCCTCACTATCGGAGTTAACACAAGGATGAGATTAACGACGAAATTTTCGGCCTTTGTCACGCTGCTCACCGGGTTAACGATCTTTGTGACTTTGATGGGCTGCTCGTTAAGTTTCTATAACGCGATTCAGTATAAGTTTAGCCATCGCGTTCAGGCGGTGGCGACGGCGATCGATACGCATCTGGTGTCGTCTGATTTCAGCTCGCTGAGGCCACAAATCAGTGAACTGATGATGTCAGCAGATATCGTTCGCGTGGACCTGTTACACAATAACAAACAGGTTTATACCCTTTCCCGCCAGGGGAGTTACCGCCCTGTTGGCACCAGCGATCTGTTTCGCGAACTGACCGTTCCGTTAGTTAAACATCCAGGAATGTCGCTACATCTGGTTTATCAGGACCCGATGGGAAACTATTTTCACTCGCTGATGACCACCGCGCCGCTCACTGGGGCAATTGGTTTTATTATTATTATGCTCTTCCTTGCAGTACGCTGGTTGCAGCGGCAACTTGCCGGGCAAGAACTACTGGAAACTCGCTCGGCGCGTATCTTAAACGGGGAGCGTGGGCCGAATGTGCTTGGCTCCATCTATGAATGGCCGCCAGGGACCAGCAGTGCGCTGGATATGCTGCTTTCAGAAATTCAGAATGCGCGTGAACAGCACAGCCGTCTTGATACGCTGATTCGCTCTTACGCCGCGCAGGACATTAAAACCGGCCTCAATAACCGTCTCTTTTTCGACAACCAGTTGGCTACATTACTGGAAGATCAAGAGAAGGTAGGGACTCACGGGATCGTGATGATGATCCGTCTACCTGATTTCAATATGTTGAGCGACACGTGGGGACACAGCCAGGCCGAAGAACAGTTCTTCACTCTGACGAATCTGCTGTCGACATTTATGATGCGCTATCCAGGTGCACTGCTGGCGCGCTATCACCGTAGCGATTTTGCCGCGCTGTTGCCGCATCGGACTTTAAAAGAGGCGGAGAGCATTGCCGGGCAGTTGATCAAAGCGGTTGATACCTTACCGAGCAATAAAATGCTCGATCGTGAAGATATGATTCATATCGGCATCTGTGCCTGGCGTAGCGGCCAGGAAACAGAACAAGTGATGGACCATGCCGAATCCGCCACGCGTAATGCGGGATTACAGGGGGGTAATAGCTGGGCGATTTACGATGACTCATTACCAGAAAAAGGGCGCGGCAACGTTCGCTGGCGTACGCTAATCGAACAAATGTTGAGTCGTGGCGGTCCCAGGCTTTATCAAAAACCTGCGGTCACCCGGGAAGGGCAGGTTCATCATCGCGAAATTATGTGTCGCATCTTTGATGGTAATGAAGAGGTAAGCTCGGCGGAATATATGCCGATGGTGTTGCAGTTTGGTTTATCGGAAGAGTATGACCGCCTGCAAATCAGTCGTCTCATCCCGCTGTTACGCTATTGGCCGCAAGAAAATCTGGCGATTCAGGTGACCGTTGAGTCGTTGATCCGCCCGCGTTTCCAGCGTTGGCTGCGCGATACGTTGATGCAGTGTGAAAAATCACAACGAAAACGCATAATTATTGAACTTGCAGAGGCTGATGTTGGTCAACATATCGGTCGCTTGCAACCTGTCATTCGTTTGGTGAATGCTTTAGGGGTTCGAGTTGCCGTTAACCAGGCTGGATTGACGCTGGTAAGTACCAGTTGGATCAAAGAACTTAATGTCGAATTACTCAAGCTTCATCCGGGGCTGGTAAGAAATATTGAGAAGCGAACGGAAAACCAATTGTTGGTTCAGAGCATGGTAGAAGCCTGTTCCGGGACCAACACCCAGGTTTACGCGACTGGCGTACGTTCGCGAAGCGAGTGGCAGACCCTGATTCAGCGCGGGGTTTTGGGTGGCCAGGGGGATTTTTTCGCGTCCTCACAGCCACTTGATACTAACGTGAAAAAATATTCACAAAGATACTCGGTTTAACCTGCCGTTTGATCCGTTTTCACGTAGAATAACGCGCGCTGCGTTTCGTGGGAGTGTGCTTATCTGCTCGCCAGATTGTTGCAGCACATATGCAGATGAATGACCTTACGCAGTTGCAAACAGGCGAGGAATGCTGTTGACGCATTTAGCCTTATCTGGACTCAGGCAGAGATTTGTAACAAAGGAAACGAACTGCACTAATTTTCACCGTAGCAGATGATTTTTGCGCCTTGTCGCTGCTGCGTGTGGTTGGTAAAGTAAGCGGATTTTCTTTTCCGCCCCAGCTTTCAGGATTATCCCTTAGTATGTTGAAAAAATTTCGTGGCATGTTTTCCAATGACTTGTCCATTGACTTGGGTACTGCGAATACCCTCATTTATGTAAAAGGACAAGGCATCGTATTGAATGAGCCTTCCGTTGTGGCCATTCGTCAGGATCGTGCCGGTTCACCAAAAAGCGTGGCTGCAGTAGGTCATGACGCGAAGCAGATGCTGGGCCGTACGCCGGGCAATATTGCTGCTATTCGCCCAATGAAAGATGGCGTAATCGCTGACTTCTTCGTGACTGAAAAAATGCTCCAGCACTTCATTAAGCAAGTGCACAGCAACAGCTTTATGCGCCCAAGCCCGCGCGTTCTGGTCTGTGTGCCGGTTGGCGCAACCCAGGTTGAACGCCGCGCAATTCGTGAATCCGCGCAGGGCGCTGGCGCCCGTGAAGTGTTCCTGATTGAAGAGCCGATGGCCGCGGCAATTGGCGCTGGTCTGCCGGTTTCTGAAGCGACCGGTTCCATGGTGGTTGATATCGGCGGTGGTACTACTGAAGTTGCCGTAATCTCGCTGAATGGCGTGGTTTACTCCTCTTCTGTACGCATCGGCGGTGACCGCTTCGACGAAGCCATTATCAACTATGTTCGTCGTAACTACGGTTCCTTGATCGGTGAAGCGACAGCAGAACGTATTAAACACGAAATCGGTTCGGCTTATCCGGGCGATGAAGTGCGTGAAATTGAAGTTCGTGGTCGTAACCTGGCTGAAGGTGTTCCACGCGGCTTTACGCTGAACTCCAACGAAATCCTCGAAGCGCTACAAGAGCCGCTGACCGGCATCGTTAGCGCAGTGATGGTTGCGCTGGAACAGTGTCCGCCGGAACTGGCTTCCGACATCTCTGAGCGCGGAATGGTGCTCACTGGCGGTGGCGCATTGCTGCGTAACCTTGACCGTTTATTAATGGAAGAAACCGGCATTCCAGTCGTTGTTGCTGAAGATCCGCTGACCTGTGTGGCGCGCGGTGGCGGCAAGGCGCTGGAAATGATCGACATGCACGGCGGCGACCTGTTCAGCGAAGAGTAATCGGATGCAGGCAGGGGAAGCGTTTGTTTATCCTGCCTGGTCTGATACGAGAATACGCATAACTTATGAAGCCAATTTTTAGCCGTGGCCCGTCGCTACAGATTCGCCTTATTCTGGCGGTGCTGGTGGCGCTCGGCATTATTATTGCCGACAGCCGCCTGGGGACTTTCAGTCAAATCCGTACCTATATGGATACCGCTGTCAGTCCTTTCTACTTTATTTCCAATGCTCCTCGTGAATTGCTGGATGGCGTATCGCAGACGCTGGCCTCGCGTGATCAACTAGAACTTGAAAACCGGGCGTTACGTCAGGAGTTGCTGCTGAAAAACAGCGATCTGCTGATGTTGGGACAATATAAACAGGAGAACGCGCGCTTGCGTGAGCTTCTGGGTTCTCCGCTGCGTCAGGACGAACAGAAGATGGTGACCCAGGTTATCTCTACTGTTAACGATCCGTACAGCGATCAGGTTGTTATTGACAAAGGCAGTGTCAACGGTGTTTACGAAGGCCAGCCAGTCATTAGCGATAAAGGTGTGGTCGGCCAGGTGGTGGCGGTCGCAAAACTGACTAGCCGCGTACTGCTGATCTGCGACGCGACCCATGCGCTGCCGATTCAGGTGCTGCGTAATGATATCCGCGTTATCGCGGCGGGTAATGGCTGTACTGATGATTTACAGCTTGAGCACCTGCCGGCGAATACTGATATTCGTGTTGGTGATGTATTGGTGACTTCAGGTCTGGGCGGTCGTTTCCCGGAAGGTTATCCGGTGGCGGTTGTCTCTTCCGTGAAACTCGATACCCAGCGCGCATATACCGTGATTCAGGCGCGTCCGACTGCGGGACTGCAACGTTTACGTTATCTGCTTCTGTTGTGGGGGGCGGATCGTAACGGGGCCAACCCGATGACGCCGGAAGAGGTGCATCGTGTTGCTAATGAACGCCTGATGCAAATGATGCCGCAGGTATTGCCTTCGCCAGATGCAATGGGGCCAAAACTGCCTGAACCGGCAACGGGAATTACCCAGCCAAGCCCGCAGCAACCTGCAACAGGTACTGCCGCTGACCGCTCTCCACAAAGGGCTACGCCGCCGCAGAGTGGTACTCAACCACCTGCGCGTACGCCAGGAGGGCAATAGTGGCGAGCTATCGTAGCCAGGGGCGCTGGGTTATCTGGCTCTCTTTCCTCATTGCGTTATTACTGCAAATTATGCCCTGGCCGGATAATCTTATCGTTTTCCGGCCTAACTGGGTTTTGCTCATCTTATTGTATTGGAGCCTCGCCTTGCCCCATCGCGTAAATGTGGGCACAGGTTTTGTGATGGGTGCCATACTGGATCTGATCAGTGGCTCCACGCTCGGTGTACGGGCGTTATCGATGAGTATCATTGCTTATCTGGTCGCGCTGAAATTCCAGCTTTTCCGTAATCTGGCATTGTGGCAGCAGGCGCTGGTCGTCATGTTGCTTTCGTTGGTTGTGGATATTATTGTTTTCTGGGCAGAGTTTTTAGTGATCAACGTCTCTTTCAGACCGGAAGTGTTCTGGAGTAGTGTAGTCAATGGTGTGCTCTGGCCGTGGATTTTCATGCTGATGCGCAAAATTCGTCAGCAGTTTGCAGTGCAATAAAGGTTTCTATGACTTCTCTGTATTTAGCTTCCGGTTCTCCGCGTCGGCAGGAGTTACTTGCGCAACTTGGCGTTTCCTTCGAACGTATCGTTACGGGCATTGAGGAGCAACGCTTTCCGCAGGAGAGCGCGCAGCAATACGTTGTGCGTCTGGCGCGCGAGAAAGCTCAGGCGGGCGTCGCGCAAACGGCACAGGATCTCCCGGTGTTGGGGGCGGATACCATTGTGATTCTGAACGGCGAAGTACTGGAGAAACCGCGCGATGCCGATCATGCGGTGCAGATGTTGCGCAAATTATCGGGGCAGACCCATCAGGTAATGACGGCAGTGGCGATGGCCGACAGCCAGTACATTCTCGATTGCCTGGTGGTGACCGATGTGACTTTCAGAACGTTAACAGATGAAGATATCGCGGGCTATGTCGCCAGCGGTGAACCGTTAGATAAAGCAGGTGCATACGGTATTCAGGGGCTTGGTGGTTGTTTTGTCAGGAAGATAAATGGCAGCTATCACGCCGTAGTCGGCTTACCGCTGGTTGAAACGTGTGAATTATTGAGTAATTTTAACGCACTGCGTGAGAAAAGGGATAAACATGACGGCTGAATTGTTGGTAAACGTAACGCCTTCGGAAACACGAGTGGCGTATATTGATGGCGGTATTCTGCAGGAAATTCATATTGAACGTGAGGCGCGACGCGGAATAGTAGGCAATATCTACAAGGGTCGTGTAAGTCGCGTACTTCCGGGTATGCAGGCGGCTTTTGTAGATATTGGGCTGGATAAAGCTGCGTTTCTACACGCTTCTGACATCATGCCGCACACCGAATGTGTGGCAGGTGAGGAACAAAAACAATTTACGGTGCGTGACATCTCGGAACTGGTCCGTCAGGGGCAAGATCTGATGGTACAGGTGGTGAAAGATCCGCTTGGTACCAAAGGCGCGCGCCTGACCACGGATATCACGCTGCCATCTCGCTATCTGGTGTTTATGCCAGGAGCGTCTCATGTTGGGGTTTCCCAACGTATCGAAAGTGAATCCGAACGTGAACGCCTGAAAAAAGTGGTCGCCGAGTATTGCGACGAGCAGGGCGGATTTATCATCCGTACCGCGGCAGAAGGTGTAGGCGAAGCTGAACTAGCCTCCGATGCCGCTTATCTGAAGCGTGTCTGGACCAAAGTCATGGAGCGTAAAAAGCGCCCACAGACGCGTTATCAACTGTACGGTGAACTGGCGCTGGCGCAGCGTGTGCTGCGTGATTTTGCCGATGCCGAGTTGGACCGCATTCGCGTTGATTCACGGCTGACTTACGAAGCATTACTTGAGTTCACTTCTGAGTACATTCCGGAAATGACCAGCAAGCTGGAGCATTACACGGGGCGCCAGCCGATTTTCGATCTCTTTGACGTCGAAAACGAGATTCAGCGGGCGCTGGAACGCAAAGTTGAGTTGAAGTCTGGCGGTTATCTGATTATCGACCAGACCGAAGCGATGACCACCGTGGACATCAATACCGGGGCGTTTGTCGGTCATCGCAATCTGGACGACACCATCTTCAATACTAATATTGAAGCGACGCAGGCCATTGCTCGCCAGTTACGGTTGCGTAACCTGGGCGGAATTATCATCATTGATTTCATCGACATGAATAATGAGGATCACCGTCGCCGCGTACTGCATTCGCTGGAACAGGCGCTGAGCAAAGACCGGGTGAAAACCAGCGTTAACGGCTTCTCGGCGCTGGGGCTGGTGGAAATGACGCGTAAACGCACCCGCGAAAGCATTGAGCACGTACTGTGTAACGAATGCCCAACTTGCCACGGTCGCGGAACGGTGAAAACCGTGGAAACAGTATGCTATGAAATCATGCGCGAGATTGTTCGCGTGCACCATGCTTACGACTCCGACCGTTTCCTGGTCTATGCTTCTCCGGCAGTTGCCGAGGCCTTGAAAGGTGAAGAGTCGCACTCGCTGGCGGAAGTGGAAATTTTTGTGGGTAAGCAGGTTAAAGTACAAATCGAACCGCTCTACAACCAGGAGCAGTTTGACGTCGTCATGATGTAAACAAATGCTGGGCCGCCATCCGGCAAAGTTTTTTGAGTCACATTTTTAGCAGACAAGGAGTGACGGGTGAGGCGATTGCCGGGGATTTTACTGCTTACTGGAGCCGCGCTCGTTGTGATCGCTGCGCTGCTGGTCAGCGGCCTGCGTATTGCTTTGCCGCATCTTGATGCCTGGCGTCCAGAAATCCTCAATAAAATTGAATCTGCTACCGGCATGCCGGTAGAAGCCAGCCAGCTTTCCGCCAGCTGGCAGAATTTTGGCCCCACGCTTGAAGCGCGCGACATTCGCGCGGAGCTGAAAGATGGCGGTGAGTTTTCTGTCAAACGCGTTACTCTGGCGCTGGATGTCTGGCAGAGCCTGCTGCATATGCGCTGGCAGTTTCGCGATCTGACTTTCTGGCAACTGCGTTTCCGCACCAATACGCCCATCACCAGCGGTGGTGGTAATGATGGTCTGGAAGCCAGCCACATCAGCGACCTGTTTCTTCGTCAGTTTGATCACTTCGATCTCCGCGACAGCGAAGTCAGTTTCCTCACGCCATCCGGTCAGCGCGCCGAACTGGCGATCCCGCAACTCACCTGGCTTAACAATCCGCGTCGACACCGTGCGGAAGGCCAGGTAAGTCTCTCCAGCCTCACCGGGCAGCACGGCGTGATGCAAGTTCGCATGGATTTGCGTGATGACGAAGGGCTGTTAAGCAACGGTCGCGTCTGGCTACAGGCTGATGATATTGACCTGAAGCCGTGGCTGGGTAAATGGATGCAGGACAACATTGCGCTGGAAACGGCGCAGTTCTCCCTCGAAGGCTGGATGACGATCGACAAAGGCGATGTAACCGGCGGTGACGTCTGGCTGAAACAGGGCGGTGCCAGCTGGTTGGGCGAGAAGCAAACGCATTCACTGGCGGTAGATAATCTCACCGCACACATTACGCGTGAACATCCCGGCTGGCAGTTTTCTATTCCTGATACCCGCATCACGATGGATGGCAAACGCTGGCCGAGTGGGGCATTGACGCTGGCCTGGATACCGGAACAGGATGTTGGTGGAAAGAATAATAAACGCAGTGACGAACTGCGGATTCGCGCCAGCAATCTGGAACTGGCGGGGCTGGAAGGTATTCGTCCGCTGGCAGCAAAACTTTCACCTGCGCTGGGCGACATCTGGCGGTCTACGCAACCGAGCGGCAAGATCAACACCCTGGCGCTGGATATCCCGCTTCAGGCAGCAGACAAGACTCGCTTTCAGGCATCGTGGAGCGATCTGGCCTGGAAGCAATGGAAATTACTGCCGGGCGCGGAACATTTCTCCGGGACGCTTTCCGGTAGTGTAGAAAATGGTTTACTGACCGCGTCCATGAAACAGGCGAAAATGCCTTACGAAACAGTTTTCCGCGCACCGCTGGAAATTGCTGACGGTAAGGCGACCCTAAGCTGGCTGAATAACGACAAAGGTTTCCAGCTTGATGGCCGCAACATTGATGTTAAAGCCAAAGCCGTCCATGCACGCGGCGGTTTCCGCTACCTGCAACCGACTAATGATGAACCCTGGCTGGGCATTCTGGCGGGTATCAGTACCGATGATGGTTCACAAGCGTGGCGCTATTTCCCAGAAAATCTGATGGGGAAAGAGTTAGTCGATTACTTAAGTGGCGCAATTCAGGGCGGTGAAGCGGATAACGCGACGCTGGTTTATGGCGGCAATCCGCAACTCTTCCCCTATAAACACAACGAAGGTCAGTTTGAGGTGCTGGTGCCGCTGCGTAATGCGAAGTTTGCCTTCCAGCCGGACTGGCCTGCGTTAACTAATCTCGATATTGAACTGGACTTCATAAACGACGGTTTATGGATGAAAACCGATGGTGTCAATCTGGGCGGCGTGCGCGCGAGTAATCTCACCGCAGTGATCCCTGACTACTCGAAAGAAAAATTGCTGATTGATGCTGACATTAAAGGTCCGGGCAAAGCGGTTGGTCCTTACTTTGATGAGACGCCGCTGAAAGACTCTCTGGGAGCAACCCTGCAAGAACTCCAGCTCGACGGCGATGTGAATGCTCGCTTACATCTCGATATCCCATTGAACGGCGAACTGGTTACAGCGAAAGGCGAAGTGACGCTGCGTAATAACAGTCTGTTTATCAAACCACTTGATAGCACACTGAAAAATTTGAGCGGTAAATTCAGCTTTATCAATGGCGATCTGCAAAGCGAACCACTGACAGCAAGTTGGTTTAATCAGCCACTGAACGTGGATTTTTCCACCAAAGAAGGGGCGAAAGCCTACCAGGTCGCGGTGAATCTCAACGGTAACTGGCAGCCAGCGAAAACTGACGTTCTGCCTGAAGCGGTGAATGAAGCGTTAAGCGGCAGCGTGGCCTGGGATGGTAAAGTGGGCATTGAGCTGCCTTATCATGCTGGCGCAACGTATAACGTAGAACTGAACGGTGATCTGAAGAATGTGAGTAGTCACTTACCTTCGCCGTTAGCCAAACCCGCTGGCGAATCGCTGCCGGTTAACATTAAGGTCGATGGCAACCTCAATAGCTTTGAATTAACCGGACAGGCTGGCGCGGATAACCATTTCAACAGCCGCTGGTTGCTCGGTCAAAAGCTGACGCTCGATCGCGCTATCTGGGCGGCAGACAGTAAAACGCTTCCACCGTTACCGGAACAAAGCGGTGTTGAGTTAAATATGCCACCGATGGATGGTGCCGAGTGGCTGGCGCTTTTCCAGAAAGGCGCTACGGATAAAGTCGGTAGTGCGGTGAGTTTTCCCCAGCACATTACGTTGCGTACGCCAGCGTTGTCGTTGGGAAATCAGCAATGGAATAACCTGAGTATTGTTTCGCAACCGATGGCAAATGGCACTCAGGTCGAGGCGCAAGGACGTGAAATCAACGCTACGCTGGCAATGCGCAATAACGCGCCGTGGCTGGCGACGATTAAATATCTCTATTACAACCCCAGCGTGGCGAAAACCAGTGGTGACTCCACGCCGTCGTCACCTTTCCCAACTACGGAGCGCATTAGCTTCCGTGGTTGGCCGGATGCGCAAATACGTTGCGCAGAGTGCTGGTTCTGGGGGCAAAAATTCGGTCGCATCGACAGCGATATCACCATTTCTGGCGATACGTTAACGCTGGCTAATGGACTGATTGATACCGGTTTCTCGCGGCTTACTGCCGAGGGTGAATGGGTTAACAATCCGGGGAATGAACGTACCTCGCTGAAAGGAAAATTACGCGGGCAGAAAATTGATGCCGCTGCTGAATTTTTTGGTGTCACGACGCCAATACGCCAGTCGTCATTTAATGTGGACTACGATTTACACTGGCGGAAAACGCCGTGGCAGCCGGATGAGGCAACGTTGAATGGCATCATCCATACTCAACTGGGCAAAGGTGAAATTACCGACATTAGCACCGGACATGCCGGGCAATTGCTGCGCTTATTGAGCGTCGATGCTCTGATGCGAAAGCTGCGCTTTGATTTCAGGGATACCTTTGGCGAAGGTTTCTATTTTGACTCCATTCGCAGCACGGCGTGGATTAAAGACGGTGTTATGCACACTGATGACACGCTGGTGGATGGACTGGAAGCGGATATCGCCATGAAAGGGTCGGTAAATCTGGTACGCCGCGATCTGAATATGGAGGCGGTTGTCGCACCAGAAATTTCCGCGACGGTGGGTGTGGCTGCGGCCTTTGCGGTTAACCCCATTGTCGGTGCGGCGGTGTTTGCTGCCAGTAAAGTGCTGGGGCCGCTGTGGAGCAAAGTCTCCATTTTGCGCTACCACATTTCTGGTCCGCTGGACGCTCCGCAAATCAACGAAGTATTGCGCCAACCGCGTAAAGAAAAAGCGCAATGATTTGACGATGGCGCGTAATTGCCCCAATCTCATTAGATAATCGTTGCCAAAGGCCAACGAGTCGGAACATAACCGTAGGCCGGATAAGGCGTTTACGCCGCATCCGGCAGCCGTAAAAAATCCTCTACCGAAGTAACTAACGAGTAACAAAAACGATGAGTCTGAACCTGGTAAGTGAACAATTGCTAGCGGCGAACGGCCTGAAACATCAGGATTTGTTCGCGATTCTCGGTCAACTGGCCGAACGTCGCCTCGATTACGGCGATCTCTATTTTCAGTCGAGCTATCACGAATCCTGGGTTTTAGAAGACCGCATTATCAAAGATGGTTCTTACAACATCGATCAGGGCGTTGGCGTGCGTGCAGTCAGCGGTGAAAAAACCGGTTTTGCTTACGCCGACCAAATCAGCCTGCTGGCCCTGGAACAGAGCGCACAAGCGGCGCGTACCATTGTCCGTGACAGTGGTGATGGCAAAGTACAGACGTTGGGCGCGGTAGAGCATAGCCCGCTGTATACCTCGCTTGATCCGCTGCAAAGCATGAGCCGCGAGGAGAAACTGGATATTTTACGTCGCGTCGATAAAGTTGCCCGTGAAGCCGACAAACGCGTACAGGAAGTGACTGCCAGCCTCAGTGGCGTCTATGAATTAATTCTGGTTGCGGCCACCGACGGCACCCTGGCGGCAGATGTCCGTCCACTGGTGCGCCTCTCAGTAAGCGTTCTGGTCGAAGAAGACGGTAAACGCGAACGCGGTGCCAGCGGCGGCGGCGGTCGTTTTGGTTATGAATTTTTCCTTGCCGATCTCGACGGTGAAGTCCGTGCGGATGCATGGGCGAAAGAAGCAGTGCGTATGGCGCTGGTCAATCTTTCTGCCGTTGCCGCGCCTGCGGGCACCATGCCGGTAGTACTTGGCGCAGGCTGGCCGGGCGTGCTGTTACATGAAGCGGTAGGTCACGGTCTGGAAGGCGACTTTAACCGCCGTGGCACTTCGGTCTTTAGTGGCCAGGTCGGCGAACTGGTAGCATCTGAACTGTGTACGGTAGTGGATGATGGCACGATGGTTGATCGCCGTGGTTCGGTGGCGATTGATGACGAAGGTACGCCGGGTCAGTACAACGTGCTGATTGAAAATGGGATCCTGAAAGGTTACATGCAGGATAAACTCAACGCTCGCTTAATGGGTATGGCGCCGACCGGTAATGGTCGTCGTGAATCCTATGCACACCTGCCCATGCCGCGTATGACCAACACCTACATGCTGCCGGGTAAATCGACGCCGCAGGAAATCATTGAATCCGTCGAGTATGGCATCTATGCGCCGAACTTCGGCGGCGGTCAGGTGGATATCACCTCCGGCAAATTTGTCTTCTCCACCTCAGAAGCGTATCTGATTGAAAACGGTAAAGTGACGAAACCGGTGAAAGGCGCAACGCTGATTGGTTCCGGTATCGAAACCATGCAGCAAATTTCGATGGTGGGCAACGACCTGAAACTGGATAACGGCGTGGGTGTCTGTGGTAAAGAAGGGCAGAGTTTGCCAGTTGGCGTGGGCCAGCCGACGCTCAAAGTCGACAACCTGACCGTTGGCGGTACCGCGTAATCTATCCTGGCCGGTAAGCGTCGCATCAGGCATTGGTTGCCGGATGCGGCGTAAACGCCTTATCCGGCACGCACATGAATTACTTCTCTTTCCCGCGCCCGTGCATCTCCTGAAACAACTTACCGACCTCGACAAAATAATCCGTCAGTGAGTTGATCACGACCTGCACCTTCAGTGGCAGCTTATCTTTTTCGGTATACAGTGCATAAACCGGGCGTGGATCCGACTGATAACGCGGCAGCAGGATCTCCAGCTCCCCACGATTGATCTCATTGATCACCCACATCAGCGGTACATACGCGATCCCAGCGCCTGCCGTTAACCAGCGCACCAGCGTCATTGGATCATTAGTGACAAACCGTCCTTGTGGGATGAGGCGAGTCGAAATCCCTTCTGGCGCGATCAGTTCAAATTCATTGTCCGGACGCACGCTGTATTCAAGCCATGAATGGCTACTTAAATCGGCGGGTTTTTCCGGTACGCCATACTGTGTGAGATAACTTTTAGCGGCGCACACCACCATCGGCATCGCCCCCAGACGGCGGGAAAATAGGCTGGAATCCTGCAACGCGCCGACGCGGATCACGACATCCAGGCCGTCGGCAATCAGGTCGGGTGCAGGAATTCCGGTAACCAGATTGACGCTTAAACCAGGGTACTCTTTCAACATTTTTGCCGTCAGCCCAGCGAGAACATTTTGAGCCATAGTTGAAGAACAGCCAATGCGCAGCGTCCCGATAGGCGTGTTATTGAAGGCGTACAGTTGCTCATGGACATCCTGCACTTCATGGAGCATCCGACGGCAGCCCTGGTAGTAAATTCTACCTGCTTCGGTCAGGCCAATGCTGCGTGTGCTGCGGTTTAACAACTTTACCTGCAACTCATCTTCCAGTTTAGACACCGTCTGACTGATGGATGAAACGCTCATTTGAAGCTGTCTGGCGGCGGCGGTAAACGAACCAAATTCAACCACTTTGGCGAAAACCGACATGCGTTTTAGTCGTTCCATTATTCACTCTGACTTAAAAGTGATTTAGATCACATAATATAGATAACAGCATAACAGTTACGCTAATATATTAAATATCAATCTACAGCAATGTTGCTCTCGCCCGGCTTTCTATGCCCTTCTCTGCGGCGACAGATGCTGAAAATAATAACACCTGCTCTCTCTATACAACCAAGGTCAACATGAGTCTGTTTCCCGTTATCGTGGTGTTTGGGCTGTCCTTCCCACCGATATTTTTCGAATTGCTTTTATCACTGGCGATTTTCTGGCTGGTGCGCCGGGTCCTTGTGCCAACAGGTATCTACGACTTCGTCTGGCATCCGGCGCTGTTCAACACCGCGCTCTATTGCTGTTTGTTTTATTTGATATCGCGACTGTTCGTTTGAGGTTGAAGTGAAAACGCTAATAAGAAAATTCTCCCGTACGGCCATCACGGTCGTATTAGTCATTCTGGCCTTCATCGCAATTTTTAATGCCTGGGTCTATTACACCGAATCTCCGTGGACGCGTGACGCACGCTTTAGCGCCGATGTGGTCGCGATTGCGCCGGATGTCTCCGGACTCATCACCCAAGTGAATGTTCATGATAACCAGCTGGTGAAAAAAGGACAGGTACTGTTCACCATCGACCAACCACGCTACCAAAAGGCCCTCGAAGAAGCAGAAGCTGATGTTGCCTATTATCAGGTACTGGCGCAGGAAAAACGCCAGGAAGCTGGACGTCGCAACCGTCTCGGCATACAGGCGATGTCTCGCGAAGAGATAGACCAGGCCAATAACGTGCTGCAAACGGTCCTGCATCAGTTAGCGAAAGCTCAGGCAACCCGCGATCTGGCAAAACTGGATCTTGAACGTACCGTGATCCGCGCACCAGCAGATGGCTGGGTGACCAACCTCAACGTCTATACCGGTGAATTTATTACGCGTGGTTCAACGGCTGTAGCGCTGGTGAAACAGAACTCCTTCTATGTGCTGGCCTATATGGAAGAAACCAAGCTGGAAGGGGTACGTTCTGGGTATCGCGCAGAAATCACGCCGCTTGGTAGCAATAAAGTGCTGAAAGGGACTGTCGATAGTGTTGCCGCTGGGGTCACTAACGCCAGCAGTACGCGTGACGACAAAGGGATGGCGACCATCGATTCCAACCTTGAATGGGTGCGTCTGGCGCAACGTGTCCCGGTACGTATTCGTCTCGACAACCAGCAAGATAACATCTGGCCTGCGGGGACTACCGCTACTGTGGTGGTTACGGGTAAACAAGATCGCGATGAAAGCCAGGATTCGTTCTTCCGTAAAATGGCCCATCGCCTGCGTGAGTTTGGTTAATCACGATGGGTATTTTCTCCATTGCTAACCAACATATTCGCTTCGCGGTAAAACTGGCGACCGCCATTGTGCTGGCGCTGTTTGTTGGCTTTCATTTTCAGCTTGAAACACCACGCTGGGCTGTTCTGACTGCGGCGATTGTTGCCGCCGGTCCTGCCTTTGCCGCCGGTGGCGAACCGTACTCTGGCGCCATCCGCTATCGCGGCTTTTTGCGCATCATCGGTACATTTATCGGTTGTATTGCCGGGCTGGTGATCATCATTGCGATGATCCGTGCGCCATTGTTGATGATTCTGGTGTGCTGTATCTGGGCCGGTTTTTGTACCTGGCTCTCCTCGCTGGTACGAGTAGAGAACTCCTATGCGTGGGGGCTTGCCGGTTATACAGCGCTGATCATTGTGATCACCATTCAGCCAGAACCGCTGCTGACGCCGCAGTTTGCCGTTGAACGTTGTAGTGAAATCGTCATTGGTATTGTGTGTGCTATTGTGGCGGATCTGCTCTTTTCTCCACGATCGATCAAACAAGAAGTGGATCGAGAGCTGGAAAGTTTGCTGGTGGCGCAATATCAACTAATGCAATTATGCATCAAACATGGTGATGGCGAGATTGTTGATAAGGCCTGGGGCGACCTGGTTCGCCGCACCACGGCGCTGCAAGGGATGCGTAGCAATCTGAACATGGAATCTTCCCGCTGGGCGCGTGCCAATCGGCGTTTAAAAGCGATCAACACGTTGTCGCTGACGCTGATCACCCAGTCCTGCGAAACTTATCTCATTCAGAACTCGCGCCCGGAGTTGATCACTGATACCTTCCGCGAATTTTTTGACACGCCGGTAGAAACTGCGCAGGACGTCCATAAGCAGCTAAAACGCCTGCGGCGAGTGATTGCCTGGACCGGGGAACGTGAAACACCCATCACTATTTATAGCTGGGTTGCGGCGGCAACGCGTTATCAATTGCTCAAGCGAGGCGTTATCAGTAACACCAAAATTAACGCCACTGAAGAAGAGATCCTGCAAGGTGAGCCGGAAGTAAAAGTAGAATCCGCCGAGCGCCATCATGCAATGGTCAACTTCTGGCGTACCACGCTGTCCTGCATGCTGGGGACTTTGTTCTGGCTGTGGACCGGATGGACCTCCGGCAGTGGCGCAATGGTGATGATTGCCGTCGTAACGTCGCTGGCAATGCGTTTACCTAATCCACGCATGGTGGCGATCGACTTTATCTACGGCACGGTAGCTGCGCTACCGTTAGGACTGCTCTATTTTTTGGTGATTATCCCCAATACCCAACAGAGTATGTTGCTGCTGTGCCTTAGCCTGGCGGTGCTGGGATTTTTCCTTGGTATTGAAGTGCAGAAACGGCGGTTGGGATCGATGGGCGCGCTGGCCAGTACGATTAATATTATCGTGTTGGATAACCCGATGACCTTTCAGTTCAGTCAGTTTCTCGATAGCGCGCTGGGGCAAATCGTGGGCTGTGTGCTGGCGTTCATCGTCATTCTACTGGTGCGGGATAAATCGCGCGACAGGACAGGACGCGTGCTGCTTAATCAGTTTGTTTCTGCCGCTGTTTCCGCGATGACCACCAATGTCGCCCGGCGTAAAGAGAACCATCTGCCAGCGCTTTATCAGCAGTTGTTTTTGCTGATGAATAAATTTCCCGGCGATTTGCCGAAGTTTCGCCTGGCGTTAACGATGATTATCGCTCACCAGCGATTGCGTGATGCGCCGATACCCGTGAATGATGATTTATCGGCATTTCACCGACAAATGCGCCGCACAGCGGACCATGTGATTTCTGCCCGCAGCGATGACAAACGCCGTCGTTACTTCGGTCAGTTGCTGGAAGAACTGGATATCTACCAGGAAAAACTACGCATCTGGCAAGCGCCGCCGCAGGTCACGGAACCGGTGCATCGGCTTACCGGTATGCTGCATAAATACCAGCACGCGCTAACCGATAATTAAGTCAAAGCCGACGCCAAAAGGTGTCGGTTGAGATTGCTGACATACTCCAAATTGTCTGATGCGCTACGCTTATCAGGCCTATATTGAATTTGCACCCCCTGGTAGGCCGAATAAGGCGTTCACGCCGCATCCGGCATGAACAAAGTGCACTTTGTCAGTAATCAGAAACCGATGCCAAAAGCGTCGGTTTTTTCATGTCTATACTTAGCGATGAACGGCAGAACTCGCCGCGAAACGTGACGGTGGCAACAGATGAATATCTATAGCTTTGATTTTGATGAGATTGAGAGTCAGGAGGACTTTTATCGCGACTTTCGCCAAACCTTTGGTCTGGCGAAAGATAAGGTGCGCGATCTCGACTCACTGTGGGATGTATTAATGAACGATGTTCTGCCGCTACCGCTGGAGATCGAATTTGTTCATCTGGGAGAAAAAACGCGTCGGCGTTTTGGCGCGTTAATATTGCTGTTTGATGAGGCGGAGGAAGAGCTGGAAGGGCATTTGCGTTTTAATGTTCGTCACTAGCGCAAAAAAAAGCCCCCAAACCGGGGGCAATGTCGTCGGACAAGACGATGAGGGTTTATTTGTACAGTTCAGCTGTGGCGTGCCAGGTATCGCCGCTACGCGCTTCGGTAATCTGGTAAGCAGTCGCGCCTTTCTCTTCCGCTTTTTTGTTCAGCATTTCACGCATATCCATTGGAGAAGATGCTACACCGCTGACGGACACGGTGCCGATGGCTTCACGATTTTGAGCTTGTGCAGCATCAATGGAATCGGCAGCGAAAGCACCGAAAGAGAGGACAGAGAGCACACTTAATGCAGCAACAGTGGTTTTGATTTTCATGATTTTTACCTCGACATAATCTTTTAGCTGGGCCTTTGTTTCGTGACCCATATCACAAAATTAAGTATACACTAATTATTGAGCTAATTAATACCACGCTAACTGTTTCTATTGAGGGAGAATTGTTAAAAAAATTAATTTTTATAACAAAAGTGAATTAAAAATACGGGTGTTTAGTGGAAATTGCATTTATTTCAATAATATATGTGTTTTTGCAAAGTGTGCGTTTTTTGCTCTGTGTATTCGTTGTGTGAATGTTTTGTCGCTATAAAACGCACTATTCGTTAAATGAATGGCATGGGGAAGCAGGGCGATGAATGGAGAATGCAATATTTTCCCCGCCGCCAGAAGCGACGGGGCAGAGATTAAAGCTCCTGGTCGAACAGCTCTAAAATCGCTTCGTACAGGTCTTTGACGGTGAAACCTTTAGCAGGGGTGGTAAAGATGGTGTCATCACCTGCGATGGTGCCAAGAATACCTTCTGCTTTGCCCAGAGAGTCCAGCAGACGCGCAATCAACTGCGCCGCGCCAGGACTGGTATGTATTACAACAACAGCGTCGTTGTAGTCGATATCCAGCACCAGATTCTTCAACGGACTGGAGGTGGTTGGTACGCCCAGTTCAGCTGGCAGGCAGTAAACCATTTCCATCTTTGCATTGCGGGTACGTACAGCACCAAATTTGGTCAACATCCGCGAGACTTTAGACTGATTAATATTGTCAAAGCCTTGCTCCTGCAATGCGGCGACGATTTCGCCCTGGGAGCTAAATTTCTCTTCTTTAAGTAACGCTTTAAACGCTTTAACTAATTCTTCTTGCTTAGACGAGCTTCGCATAAGTCACCCGATATGGTGGTTGATACAACATTATTGTGCATACAGATGAATTTTTATGCAAACAGTCTGCCCTGGAGAAGGCTGAAATAATGTTATGAAAGAGCGGGATTTTATCAAATTTCGTGATTGAGAAACATGCCTGCGTCACGGCGCGCAAATTCCGCTTAAAAGTAAATTAATTGTTATCAAATTGATGTTGTTTTGGCTGAACGGTAGGGTATATTGTCACCACCTGTTGGAATGTTGCTCTGATGCATAAGCGGCTGTTAATTACGTAAGTTAGGTTCCTGATTACGTCAATTAAATGCATAAACGCCAAATTTGCGTGACTACACATTCTTGAGAAGTGGTCATTGTAAACTGTTAATTTGTGGATTAAGGTCGCGGCAGCGGAGCAACATATCTTAGTTTATCAATATAATAAGGAGTTTAGGATGAAAGTCGCAGTCCTCGGCGCTGCTGGCGGTATTGGCCAGGCGCTTGCATTACTGTTAAAAACCCAACTGCCTTCAGGTTCAGAACTCTCCCTGTATGATATCGCTCCAGTCACTCCCGGTGTGGCCGTCGACCTGAGCCATATCCCTACTGCTGTGAAAATCAAAGGTTTTTCTGGTGAAGATGCGACCCCTGCGCTGGAAGGCGCTGATGTGGTTCTAATCTCCGCAGGTGTAGCGCGTAAACCCGGGATGGATCGTTCCGACCTGTTTAACGTTAACGCCGGTATCGTGAAGAATCTGGTACAGCAAATTGCGACAACTTGCCCGAAAGCGTGCATCGGTATCATTACAAACCCGGTAAACACCACGGTAGCAATCGCTGCGGAAGTGCTGAAGAAAGCGGGTGTGTATGACAAGAACAAACTGTTTGGCGTCACCACGCTGGATATCATCCGTTCTAATACGTTTGTCGCTGAACTGAAAGGCAAACAGCCGGGTGAAGTTGAAGTTCCGGTTATTGGCGGTCACTCTGGCGTTACCATTCTGCCGCTGCTGTCTCAAGTTCCTGGCGTAAGCTTTACCGAGCAGGAAGTTGCTGATCTGACCAAACGTATCCAGAACGCGGGTACGGAAGTGGTTGAAGCGAAAGCCGGTGGCGGGTCTGCAACCCTGTCCATGGGCCAGGCAGCTGCACGCTTCGGCCTGTCTCTGGTTCGTGCGTTGCAAGGCGAAAAAGGTGTCGTTGAATGTGCCTACGTTGAAGGTGACGGCCAGTATGCTCGTTTCTTCTCTCAACCGCTTCTGCTGGGTAAAAATGGCGTAGAAGAGCGTAAATCCATCGGTACTCTGAGCGCATTTGAACAGAACGCGCTGGAAGGAATGCTGGATACGCTGAAGAAAGATATCGCCCTGGGCGAAGAGTTCGTTAATAAGTAATTGATTAACGAATAATAAAAAACCGGAGCAACGTCTCCGGTTTTTTGTTTTGAGCGCACGACTTAATTGGTCGCTGGATATTCCTGAATAGTGACCTGCAATGTCAGTTTTTTATCGTCACGCATCACCACCACCGGAATCACCGAACCTGGTCGAATTTCTGCCACTTGATCCATTGTCTCCAGAGCGGAGATTGCAGGTTTGTTGTCCACCGAGATAATCAGATCGTTGACCTGGATACCGGCATTAGCCGCCGGGCCATCAGGTGACACTTCATTAACCACAATCCCTTGCAGTTGATCGATACCACCACCTTGCGCGTGTAATGGTGCGATTTCGCGGCCGCCAATACCGATATAGCCACGAATAACACGTCCATCGCGGATTAGCTTATCCATAATTTTGGTTGCCAACTGGAAGGGAATGGCAAAACCGATGCCTTCTGGAGTTTCGCCATCGTTACTCTTATCAAACGACAGTGTGTTGATGCCCATCAGTTCGCCCAGCGAGTTCACCAGTGCACCGCCGGAGTTGCCGTGGTTAATGGATGCATCGGTTTGCAGAAAGTTTTGCCGCCCGGTCGGGTTCAGGCCGATGCGACCCGTGGCGCTGATAATCCCCTGGGTAATGGTTTGCCCGAGGTTGTACGGGTTACCGATCGCCAGCACTACATCGCCAATGTGCGGTATGCGACGAGAATTGATTGGAATGGTGGGTAAACCGCCAGTGGCATTAATTTTGAGCACCGCCAGATCGGTCAGTGAATCAGAGCCAACCAGCAGCGCTTCAAATACACGACCATCCTGTAAGGCGACGATGATCTGATCGGCGTCGTTGATTACATGTTTATTGGTAATGATATAACCACGTTGATCCATGATCACACCTGACCCTAGCGTACGGATCTCAAGCTGGTTGTGTGAGGATGTGTTCAAACCACGGTTATAGACATTTACCACCGCTGGCGCGGCGCGGCGGACCGCCAGATTATAACTGGCAGGCGTCTCGTCGGCACTGTCGAATTGCGGTGTGGAAAGCGGGTTAATGCTGCGCAGCGAAGGCATGGCAACCAGCAAAATAGCGCCGACAATTAATCCAATCGCAACGGATCGTAAGAGCTTCACAAACATGATGGAGGCGTCATTAAAAAAGGGAACGGCAGCAGCATATCACGAGTTAACCGGACATCACACGTCAGCCTGATGCCCGGTTTATGACATTAACGCATTAGCAGGTAAATGCTCTCATTACCGCGCATGATTTGCAGGGCAATAATTGCCGGTTTGGTTGCCAGTACTTTGCGCATCTCAGCAATCGAGTTCACCCGATTGCGGTTCACGCCAATAATTACATCATCTTTCTGTAAACCTGCCTGAGCGGCGGGGCTGTCTTTGACAACTTCGTCGATCTTAATGCCTTTTCCGCCATCTTTTAGCTGACTGTCACTCAACGTTGCGCCTTCCAGCGCCGGTGTAATCATCTCTGCACTGGCTGAAGACGATGTGCTGGTATCAAGCGTCACTTCCACTTCCAGCGGCTTGCCGTTACGTAACAGGCCAAGCTTCACTTTAGTACCAGGTTCAGTGGTGGCGATGCGGGAACGCAATTCGGCGAAGCTATTGAGCGGTTTACCGTTGAGGCTGGTAATAATATCGCCTGCTTTTACGCCCGCTTTCGCCGAGCCAGAACCAGGCAGTACTTCACTGACAAACGCGCCACGTTGCACATCTAAATTAAACGCTTTGGCGATATCGGCACTCATTTCGGTACCTTTAATGCCTAACAGACCGCGTTTAATTTCACCAAAGTCGATAAGTTGCTGCGCCAGGGTACGCGCCATATTGCTGGGGATAGCAAAGCCAATCCCGACGCTACCGCCGCCAGGGGCAAGAATTGCGGTGTTAATACCAATCAACTCGCCGTTAAGGTTTAACAGCGCACCGCCGGAGTTACCCCGGTTAATGGAAGCATCGGTCTGGATAAAGTTTTCCAGACCTTCGAGATTTAACCCGCTGCGACCTAATGCGGAAACAATGCCTGAAGTCGCGGTTTGCCCAAGGCCAAACGGGTTACCGACCGCGACGGCAAAATCACCGACGCGTAGTTTGTCGGAGTCGGCAATGGCGATTTGCGTTAATTTGCTCGGATTCTGAATTTGTAGCAGGGCGATATCGCTCTGGTCGTCGCTGCCAATCAACTTCGCATCAAACTCGCGTCCGTCATTGAGCTGAATACTGATTTTCTGTGCCTGATTGATGACGTGATTGTTGGTCAGCACATAACCTTTATTGGCATTGATGATGACACCGGAGCCTAAACCTTCAAAGGGTTGCGCAGGTTGATCCGGTAAATCATCGCCAAAAAATTTTTTGAATTCTTCCGGGATTTTCTGTTCCTGGCTGGCAGTCCCTTCAACTCGCACGCTTACCACCGCGGGAAGCACTTTTTCCAGCATCGGGGCCAGGCTGGGCAATGGCGCCTGACCGGCAACCTGGCCGGGAATCGACGCGACAGCCTGAAACGGCGCCGAGAGAGTTAACCCGACACTTAACGCTAATGCACTCAACAGCTGGGTTTGTTTTTTCATTATTCCTGCTCTCGTACCTGAATGATAAGAAAAAGAGATTCAAAACAGTTTGATGTTATTGAATTTTCAGACGGCTAACAATGAGACACCAGATTAAATGATAGTCGGGGAGGGAGAGAAGAGGAGGGCGCAATGGCTGCGCCCGCAAAATAAATTAGTCGCGCTTTGCGCCAGTGCGCAGCAGGCCAGATGCGCCTTCAGAATAGTCGCGTGGCATCTGCACCGGTGCCTGATCGTTGCTGGCTTCAGACTCAGCCAGACGATTACGGAACGGGTTTGCTTCTGCGGACAGTTCCGGCAGCAGGCTGCTGGAGCTTTTCGCCATGTGTTGATACAACTGGCGATAGTCATGCGCCATGGTATCCAGTAATTCCGCGCTGCGGGCAAAGTGGTTAACCAACTCTTCGCGATACTCGTCCAGTTCAGCTTTATTTTTTTCCAGTTCGTACTGCAACGCCTGTTGCTGGCGTAGTTTACGATTACCAAAACGCATGGCCACAGCACCAATAATGATGCCGACGACTAACCCAATTAGCGCATATTCCCAGGTCATGAACATCTCCCGTTGTCTTTTGTTTCCGTAGGGTGTTGGCTTCAGGCTCCATGCCTGCGGCTGATTATGCCACTATAACCGTTAATTCCACAGAAGTGGAATCCCGACTGCATATCGCGTAGTGTAGAACGGCCTTTTTTTCGTCAACCGTGAACAACGGCACACCGATTATTCAAGGAATAACAAGAACATCATGCAAAGCGTTACCCCGACATCGCAATACCTGAAGGCGCTCAATGAGGGCAGCCATCAACCTGACGACGTACAAAAAGAGGCCGTCAGTCGGCTGGAGATTATCTACCAGGAATTAATCAACAGCACGCCGCCCACTGCGAGGGCGAGTGGGTTAATGGCGCGAGTCGGTAAACTGTGGGGTAAGCGCGAAGAGGCAAGCAGTGCGCCGGTGCGTGGCTTATATATGTGGGGCGGTGTAGGACGCGGGAAAACCTGGCTGATGGACCTTTTCTATCAAAGTTTGCCGGGTGAGCGGAAACAGCGCCTGCACTTTCACCGTTTTATGCTGCGCGTGCATGAAGAACTGACTGCATTACAGGGGCAGACTGACCCGCTGGAAATTATTGCCGATCGCTTCAAAGCAGAAACCGATGTCCTCTGTTTTGATGAATTTTTTGTTTCGGATATTACCGATGCCATGTTGCTTGGCGGTTTAATGAAAGCCCTGTTCGCTCGCGGAATAACGCTGGTCGCAACGTCAAATATTCCACCTGATGAGCTTTATCGTAATGGCCTGCAACGAGCGCGTTTTCTACCGGCTATCGACGCCATTAAACAGTATTGCGATGTAATGAATGTCGATGCAGGCGTCGATTATCGACTACGAACGCTTACCCAGGCGCATTTATGGCTGTCGCCGCTCAACGATGACACCCGGGCGCAAATGGATAAACTTTGGTTGGTGCTGGCGGGAGCGAAACGCGAAAATTCACCGACGTTAGAAATCAACCATCGACCGCTGGCGACAATGGGCGATGAGAATCAGACGCTTGCCGTCTCTTTTACCACCTTGTGTGTCGATGCCCGCAGCCAGCATGACTATATAGCGCTCTCACGCCTGTTTCACACAGTGATGTTGTTTGATGTGCCAGTCATGACGCGGTTGATGGAGAGCGAAGCGCGACGTTTTATTGCGCTGGTGGATGAGTTTTACGAACGCCATGTCAAATTAGTGGTGAGCGCAGAAGTGCCTTTGTATGAAATTTATCAGGGCGAGCGACTGAAGTTTGAGTTCCAGCGTTGCCTGTCACGTCTACAAGAGATGCAGAGCGAAGAGTATTTGAAGCGCGAGCATTTGGCGGGGTAAAACCTGCCATAAATCACAAAAAGGGGTCGATCTTTGACCCCGACTTCTCTATAATCCTGCGACCCCACGTTACAAGAAAGTTTTTTTTCCCGAAACTTTTTGTGTGCTGGCATAGGCTATTCGAAGGGGTAGGTTTGCCGGACTTTGTCGTGTGAACCTCAACAATTGAAGACGTTTGGGTGTTCACCAACGTGTAACTATTTATTGGGTAAGCTTTTAATGAAAACTTTTACAGCTAAACCAGAAACCGTAAAACGCGACTGGTATGTTGTTGACGCGACCGGTAAAACTCTGGGCCGTCTGGCTACTGAACTGGCTCGTCGCCTGCGCGGTAAGCACAAAGCGGAATACACTCCGCACGTAGATACCGGTGATTACATCATCGTTCTGAACGCTGACAAAGTTGCTGTAACCGGCAACAAGCGTACTGACAAAGTGTACTATCACCACACCGGTCACATCGGTGGTATCAAACAAGCGACCTTTGAAGAGATGATTGCTCGCCGTCCTGAGCGTGTGATTGAAATCGCGGTTAAAGGCATGTTGCCAAAAGGCCCGCTGGGTCGTGCTATGTTCCGTAAACTGAAAGTTTACGCGGGTAACGAGCACAACCACGCGGCACAGCAACCGCAAGTTCTTGACATCTAATCGGGATTATAGGCAATGGCTGAAAATCAATACTACGGCACTGGTCGCCGCAAAAGTTCCGCAGCTCGCGTTTTCATCAAACCGGGCAACGGTAAAATCGTTATCAACCAACGTTCTCTGGAACAGTACTTCGGTCGTGAAACTGCCCGCATGGTAGTTCGTCAGCCGCTGGAACTGGTCGACATGGTTGAGAAACTGGATCTGTACATCACTGTTAAAGGTGGTGGTATCTCTGGTCAGGCTGGTGCGATCCGTCACGGTATCACCCGCGCTCTGATGGAGTACGACGAATCCCTGCGTTCTGAACTGCGTAAAGCTGGCTTCGTTACTCGTGACGCTCGTCAGGTTGAACGTAAGAAAGTCGGTCTGCGTAAAGCACGTCGTCGTCCGCAGTTCTCCAAACGTTAATTGCTTTCTGCTTCGGCAGAATACAATTTGCGAAAAAAACCCGCTTCGGCGGGTTTTTTTATGGCTAAAGTCCGATTCCAGCCTCTTTTCCCTCTCTCTTCAGCATTATTCTCTTTTTAATAGTATTTTCCACGTACTGTAGAAAAGGATATCGCGATGGGATTATTTAATGCATTGTTTAACAAGAAAGAATCTTTAACGTTGTCGAATAAATGGGAGTTCTTTATTACAACAGTGGATGACCATGTCACGGGCATACGTGTCGATATCGGCGCCATTCAGGACGAAAGATTTGATCGACTTAACCACACCTGGTTCTTTCGTGTGCGTTATACCCATTGTTATGAAAACGGTTTACCACAGCCTGATGAAACACAACGTTTAAATCGTATAGAGGACTGGCTTGAGGAGAGGGGCAAGGCATTACCGATTTGGTTGGTGGGGGTGGTAACACAAGAAGGCTGGCGCGATTTTGTTTTCCAGTCGGAAAAAGAACTGGACTGGGAAAGAACGCTGGATAAATTGCTCGCAGGTGGCCCGGAAGTCTCTTGCAGCTATAGTATGAGTAAAAACGATAACGGAAATTACTATCGCCAGTTCCTGTACCCGTCGAAATATGACTGGAACTGGATACACGATGCCCGCGTATGCCGTGGGCTGCTGGAACATGGTGACGATTTGACTCTTCCACGCACCATTGATTACTACGCGACATTGCCGACAGAAGCTGCTGCACGCGCTTTTGCGGAGGACGTGACGGAATTGCCATATGGCATTACGCTGGTGAGCATTCGGATGAACGACCAACAACCAGGGTATATGGCGTCATTTACGAACACTGATGCTCCTGAACAATGGCATATGACCGAAATTACATGTCAGCTTACCGATTTGGCTGAAAAGCATGGCGGTAGTTTTGATGGCTGGGGCGCACCGATAGCAACGGCGTAAAAGAGATAGACAACATTTCTGGTGGGGATTAAGTCAAGCATTTCAGACTAAGGAACATCTCTTTTTCCCCATTTCCGGCATCGACTCACCACAAAGGTCGCAAAATCTGGTAAACTATCATCCAATTTTCTGCCCAAATGTCGGGTATTGCTCGTTTTTTGTTTGTTTTTCGAACAAAGAGAGTCGTTCCTTACTGGGTAACACAAC
This sequence comes from Escherichia sp. E10V5, assembly GCF_004212315.1. Lineage (NCBI taxonomy): Bacteria > Pseudomonadati > Pseudomonadota > Gammaproteobacteria > Enterobacterales > Enterobacteriaceae > Escherichia > Escherichia sp. E10V5. The sequence continues at coordinate 186,275 of NZ_RHJM01000013.1, read as the reverse complement.
TTCTGACTGGCCACCTGGTGGCTGGTAGCAGTAAAAATTCTGACTATACCTGGAGGTTTTCATGGCTGTCGCTGCCAACAAACGTTCGGTAATGACGCTGTTTTCCGGTCCTACTGACATCTATAGCCATCAGGTCCGCATCGTGCTGGCTGAAAAAGGTGTAAGTTTCGAGATCGAACACGTGGAAAAGGACAATCCGCCTCAGGATCTGATTGACCTCAACCCGAATCAGAGCGTTCCGACCCTGGTGGATCGTGAGCTGACCCTGTGGGAATCTCGCATCATTATGGAATACCTGGATGAGCGTTTCCCGCATCCGCCACTGATGCCTGTTTACCCGGTAGCTCGCGGTGAAAGCCGCCTGTACATGCACCGCATCGAGAAAGACTGGTACACGCTGATGAACACCATCATCAACGGTTCAGCCTCTGAAGCGGATGCCGCTCGTAAGCAACTGCGCGAAGAACTGCTGGCTATTGCGCCGGTCTTCGGTCAGAAGCCGTACTTCCTGAGCGATGAGTTCAGCCTGGTCGATTGCTACCTTGCTCCGCTGCTGTGGCGTCTGCCGCAACTGGGCATCGAGTTCAGCGGCCCGGGTGCGAAAGAGCTGAAAGGCTATATGACCCGCGTCTTTGAGCGTGACTCTTTCCTTGCTTCCTTAACCGAAGCTGAACGTGAAATGCGTCTGGGCCGGAGTTAATCTGTATGGATTTGTCACAGCTAACACCACGTCGTCCCTATCTGCTGCGTGCATTCTATGAGTGGTTGCTGGATAACCAGCTCACGCCGCACCTGGTGGTGGATGTGACGCTCCCTGGCGTGCAGGTTCCTATGGAATATGCACGTGACGGGCAAATCGTACTCAACATTGCTCCGCGTGCGGTCGGCAACCTGGAACTGGCGAATGATGAAGTGCGCTTTAACGCGCGCTTTGGCGGTATCCCGCGGCAAGTTTCAGTACCGCTGGCTGCAGTGCTGGCTATCTACGCCCGTGAAAATGGCGCAGGCACAATGTTCGAGCCTGAAGCTGCCTACGACGAAGATGCCAGCATCATGAATGATGAAGATGTATCGGCAGATAATGAAACCGTTATGTCGGTCATTGATGGCGATAAGCCAGATCGCGATGATGATAATCATCCTGATGATGAACCGCCGCAACCGCCACGTGGTGGTCGCCCGGCATTACGCGTTGTGAAGTAAAACAAAAACAGGCCCAGGTGGCCTGTTTTGTCGTTTTAAGGGCTTAATAAAATAGCGTAATTGTGGCAATCATATTCACCACGAATCCGACTGCCATGGGGATCGCAGTCCGCTTCACCACTTCAAAGGGCGAAACGCCTGCTATTCCTGAAGTTACTACCACTACCGCAGTAATCGGCGAAACCGCACGCGCCAGCGTTGTGGCAAAGTGCATCGGCATAATCATCACTACCGCAGGTACGTGCAGTCCAGCAGCGATATTCGGAATAAGGCTGGCAAATGACATAAATGGCGCATTGCCGGAGCCCATCACAATGGCACAAATGGCAATTACCAGCGCCATAATAATCATCACGCCAATGCCACCAAGGCCAGAATGCTCTGCGCCTTTGATAACCGCATCAACGGTGCCAATCGTCGTTAAGCCTTTCGCAAATATTTCACCCGCGACCACCAGCGTTACCACGTTGGCAAACTGCGTACCCATGCCGTCAAAAAACGCCTGCACATCGTCCATTGTTTCGCGCAAGTTATGCTTGCGGAAGAACTCAACAAACATCGTCACCGTCAAACTCAGTAACATCACCACTACCAGATGCAGTTCTGATTGCATCAGCCCGACGTGGGCGAGGAACAGCGAGCCGAGCATCAGGATTAATGGCATCACCGGTAAAATGGCGTAATAGAGCGGTGGGACATTGTTGAGATCCTTTTGCTCCGCCTGTTCGTGATTGATATTTTTATCTTTTTTGTCAAAAGCGCGTTGCACGAAAAAGTGGGAGATTGCCACTGAGAGAATGACACAAGAGGCGACCGGTAGCTGATAGTGGAAGAAGTAAGTGGCGATTTTCATTCCCGCTACCTGGGCGGCAAAAATGGAGTTCGTTTCCAGAATTCCCCATTCAATAGACATGGTGGTCGCGATAACCGCCACCGCAGAGAGGCGACTTACTCCCAGACTCACCAGCGTCGGAAATAACGTGACCATCAGCAACATACCCAGACCGGAGGCGCTGGTAATAAACTGCGCCATGATTTGACCGATGACGTAAGTTGCCGACAGTATGAGATACGGTGAGCGAATGAGCTTTAACGGGCGGCTTAACAAGCTCACCATCGCCCGACTGGCTCCTATGCGCTCCATGTAACGGGCATAACCACCCACCGCCATAATCGACAGCCCCAACCCGGCAATGCGGTTGGACAGCATGCGCAGGATTTCATTATAAATATCAACAATCAAATAGCCGCTGCTTTTGGCGGGGTCGAGTACACCCCCGAACCCTAACCAGGCACCACACATCATCAGGAAGATACCCGCTGTGGCCAGCACCACCTGTGGTTTGTAATTTTTAAGGATCAAATAGCCCATCGTTATTAACACGATGACAGAAATAATTATGCCGAACATTGTTCAACTCCGTGTCAAAAGAATATGGTCAATCCCAGTAACGGCAGATTGAAAACAATGATGTTATATTTTTTACAAGGATATTTATGGTGTTGGTGTCGAATTTTTTAATCGTAATAAAGAGGATTTTTCATTATAAAATATACATTTATGATTATTTCGCAAGAACACATTCATAATATTCATAATGTCTATGAATATTCTTGTAAATAATTTGGCTGGGATGTTTTTATCTGCGTTATATTTATTTTTCGCAAAAGTTAATTATTAAATTAATTACGATAATGATGGTGTACGAAGAGTAAAACCCTTCGTTTCACCCTGCTTTCATTCCTGTGATAGGATGTCATTGATGATGTTAATCACACTGACCTTAAAGAATGGGCCTTATGAACGCATTTGATTCGCAAAACGAAGATTCTTCACCTGCAATTGGTCGCAACTTGCGTAGCCGTCCGCTGGCGCGTAAAAAACTCTCCGAAATGGTGGAAGAAGAGCTGGAGCAGATGATCCGCCGCCGCGAGTTTGGTGAAGGGGAGCAGTTGCCGTCTGAGCGCGAACTCATGGCGTTCTTTAACGTCGGGCGTCCTTCGGTGCGTGAAGCGCTGGCGGCGTTAAAGCGTAAAGGTCTGGTGCAAATAAATAACGGTGAGCGCGCTCGCGTCTCGCGTCCTTCTGCGGACACTATCATCGGCGAGCTGTCCGGTATGGCGAAAGATTTCCTTTCTCATCCAGGAGGGATAGCCCATTTCGAACAGTTACGTCTGTTCTTTGAGTCCAGCCTGGTGCGCTATGCGGCTGAACATGCCACCGATGAACAAATTGATTTGCTGGCAAAAGCCCTGGAAATCAACAGTCAGTCGCTGGATAACAATGCCGCGTTCATTCGTTCAGACGTTGATTTCCACCGCGTACTGGCGGAGATCCCGGGTAATCCGATCTTTAAGGCAATCCACGTTGCCTTGCTCGACTGGTTGATCGCCGCGCGCCCAACGGTCGCCGATCAGGCATTGCATGAGCATAATAACGTCAGCTATCAACAACATATTGCGATCGTTGACGCGATCCGCCGCCACGATCCCGACGAAGCCGATCGCGCGTTGCAATCGCATCTCAACAGCGTTTCTGCCACCTGGCACGCCTTCGGCCAAACCACCCACAAAAAGAAATAATGCCACTTTAGTGAAGCAGATCGCATTATAAGCGTTCTGTATGATGTGTTGCTTATTTGATCTGGTATAACAGGTATAAAGGTATATCGTTTCAACAGACAAGCATCACTTCAGAGGTATTTATGGCAACGAATTTACGTGGCGTGATGGCCGCACTCCTGACTCCTTTTGACCAACAACAAGCACTGGATAAAGCGAGTCTGCGCCGCCTGGTTCAGTTCAATATTCAGCAGGGTATCGACGGTTTGTACGTGGGTGGTTCGACAGGCGAAGCCTTTGTGCAGAGCATTTCCGAGCGTGAACAGGTACTGGAAATCGTCGCCGAAGAGGCGAAAGGCAAGATTAAATTAATCGCTCACGTAGGTTGCGTCAGTACTGCTGAAAGCCAACAGCTTGCGGCTTCAGCCAAACGTTATGGCTTCGATGCCGTCTCCGCCGTTACGCCGTTCTACTATCCTTTCAGCTTTGAAGAACACTGCGATCACTATCGGGCAATCATTGACTCGGCGGATGGTTTGCCGATGGTGGTGTACAACATTCCGGCATTGAGCGGGGTAAAACTGACTCTGGATCAGATCAATACACTGGTTACGTTACCTGGCGTAGGTGCACTGAAACAGACCTCTGGCGATCTCTATCAGATGGAGCAGATCCGTCGCGAACATCCGGATCTGGTGCTCTATAACGGTTACGACGAAATCTTCGCTTCCGGCCTGCTGGCGGGCGCAGACGGCGGTATCGGCAGCACTTACAACATCATGGGTTGGCGTTATCAGGGTATCGTGAAGGCGTTGAAAGAAGGTGATATCCAGACCGCGCAGAAACTGCAAACTGAGTGCAACAAAGTCATTGATTTGCTGATTAAAACTGGCGTATTCCGTGGCCTGAAAACCGTCCTGCACTATATGGATGTGGTGTCTGTTCCGCTGTGCCGTAAACCGTTTGGTCCGGTTGATGAAAAATATCTGCCAGAACTGAAGGCGCTTGCCCAGCAGTTGATGCAAGAGCGCGGGTGAGTTCTTTCCCCTCGCTCGCCCCTACCGGGTGAGGGGAAATAAGCGCATCTGTACCCTACAATTTTCATACCAAAGCGTGTGGGCATCGCCCACCGCGGGAGACTCACAATGAGTACTACAACCCAGAATATCCCGTGGTATCGCCATCTCAATCGTGCGCAATGGCGGGCATTTTCCGCTGCCTGGTTGGGATATCTGCTTGATGGTTTTGATTTCGTTTTAATCGCCCTGGTACTCACTGAAGTACAAGGTGAATTCGGGCTGACGACGGTACAGGCGGCAAGTCTGATTTCCGCAGCCTTCATCTCTCGTTGGTTCGGTGGCCTGATGCTTGGCGCTATGGGCGACCGCTACGGGCGTCGTCTGGCAATGGTCACCAGTATCGTTCTCTTCTCGGTCGGGACGCTGGCCTGCGGCTTCGCGCCTGGCTACATCACTATGTTTATCGCTCGTCTGGTGATAGGCATGGGGATGGCGGGTGAGTACGGTTCCAGCGCCACCTATGTGATTGAAAGCTGGCCAAAACACCTGCGCAATAAAGCCAGTGGTTTTCTGATTTCCGGCTTCTCTGTGGGGGCTGTCGTTGCCGCCCAGGTCTATAGTCTGGTAGTCCCGGTCTGGGGCTGGCGTGCACTGTTCTTTATCGGCATCTTACCGATCATCTTTGCTCTCTGGTTGCGGAAAAACATCCCGGAAGCGGAAGACTGGAAAGAGAAACACGGGGGCAAAGCACCGGTGCGCACGATGGTGGATATTCTCTACCGTGGTGAACATCGCATCGCCAATATCGTGATGACGCTGGCGGCGGCTACTGCGCTGTGGTTCTGCTTCGCCGGTAACCTGCAAAATGCCGCAATCGTCGCTGTTCTCGGGCTGTTATGCGCCGCAATCTTTATCAGCTTTATGGTACAGAGTACGGGCAAACGCTGGCCAACAGGCGTAATGCTGATGGTGGTTGTGTTATTTGCTTTCCTCTACTCGTGGCCGATTCAGGCACTGCTGCCAACATATCTGAAAACCGATCTTGCTTATGACCCGCATACTGTCGCCAATGTGCTGTTCTTTAGCGGCTTTGGGGCGGCGGTGGGTTGCTGTGTCGGCGGCTTCCTCGGTGACTGGCTGGGAACGCGCAAAGCCTATGTTTGTAGCCTGTTAGCTTCGCAATTGCTGATTATTCCGGTATTTGCGATTGGCGGCGCAAACGTCTGGGTACTTGGTCTGTTACTGTTCTTCCAGCAAATGCTCGGCCAGGGGATCTCCGGGATCTTACCGAAACTGATTGGCGGTTATTTCGATACCGACCAGCGTGCAGCGGGCCTGGGCTTTACCTATAACGTTGGCGCACTTGGAGGCGCACTGGCGCCGATCATTGGTGCGCTGATTGCTCAACGTCTGGATCTGGGGACGGCACTGGGATCGCTTTCGTTCAGTCTGACGTTCGTGGTGATCCTGCTGATTGGGCTGGATATGCCTTCTCGCGTTCAGCGTTGGTTGCGCCCGGAAGCGTTGCGTACTCATGACGCTATCGACGGCAAACCATTCAGCGGTGCCGTGCCGTTTGGCGGTGCCAAAAACGATTTAGTCAAAACCAAAAGTTAATCCTGTTGCCCGGCCATGTGCCGGGCCTTTTGCTAAGGGAAGAAGTATGTCGTTACTTGCACAACTGGATCAAAAAATCGCCGCCAACGGTGGCCTGATTGTCTCCTGCCAGCCGGTTCCGGACAGTCCGCTCGATAAACCTGAAATCGTCGCTGCCATGGCATTAGCGGCAGAGCAGGCTGGTGCGGTTGCCATTCGCATTGAAGGTGTGGCAAATCTGCAAGCCACACGTGCGGTGGTGAGCGTGCCGATTATCGGGATTGTGAAACGCGATCTGGAGGATTCTCCGGTACGTATCACAGCTTATATTGAAGATGTTGATGCGTTGGCGCAGGCGGGTGCGGATATCATCGCTATTGATGGCACCGACCGACCGCGTCCGGTGCCTGTTGAAACGCTGCTGGCACGTATTCACCATCACGGTTTACTGGCGATGACCGACTGCTCAACGCCGGAAGACGGCCTGGCATGCCAAAAGCTGGGCGCCGAAATTATTGGTACCACGCTTTCGGGTTACACCACGCCAGAAACGCCAGAAGAGCCGGATCTGGCGCTGGTGAAAACATTGAGCGACGCCGGATGTCGGGTGATTGCCGAAGGGCGTTATAACTCGCCTGCTCAGGCGGCGGATGCGATGCGCCACGGCGCGTGGGCCGTGACGGTCGGTTCTGCCATTACGCGTCTTGAGCACATTTGCCAGTGGTACAACACAGCGATGAAAAAGGCGGTGCTATGACCACACTGGCGATTGATATCGGCGGTACTAAACTTGCCGCCGCGCTGATTGGCGCTGACGGGCAGATCCGCGATCGCCGAGAACTTCCTACGCCTGCCAGCCAGACGCCGCAGGCGCTGCGTGATGCCTTATCCGCATTAGTCTCCCCGTTACACGCTCATGCGCAGCGGGTTGCTATCGCTTCAACCGGAATTATTCGCGACGGCAGCTTATTGGCGCTGAATCCGCATAATCTCGGTGGATTGCTACACTTTCCGTTAGTCAAAACGCTGGAGCAACTTACTGATTTGCCGACCATTGCCATTAATGATGCGCAGGCCGCAGCATGGGCGGAGTATCAGGCGCTGGAAGGCGATGTAACCGAGATGGTGTTTATCACCGTTTCCACTGGCGTCGGCGGCGGTGTAGTGAGCGGCGGCAAGTTGCTGACCGGCCCTGGTGGTCTGGCGGGGCATATCGGGCATACGCTTGCCGATCCACACGGCCCGGTCTGCGGCTGTGGACGCACAGGTTGCGTGGAAGCGATTGCTTCTGGTCGCGGCATTGCAGCGGCAGCGCAGGGTGAACTCATGGGCGCGGATGCGAAAACCATTTTCACGCGCGCCGGGCAGGGCGACGAACAGGCGCAGCAACTGATTCACCGCTCCGCACGTACGCTTGCAAGGCTGATCGCTGATATTAAAGCCACAACTGATTGCCAGTGCGTAGTGGTCGGTGGCAGCGTTGGTCTGGCAGAAGGGTATCTGGCGCTGGTGGAAACGTATCTGGCGCAGGAGCCAGCGGCATTTCATGTTGATTTACTGGCGGCGCACTACCGCCATGATGCAGGTTTACTTGGGGCCGCGCTGTTGGCCCAGGGAGAAATATTATGATGATGGGTGAAGTACAGTCATTACCGTCTGCTGGGTTACATCCTGCGTTACAGGACGCATTAACGCTGGCATTAGCTGCCAGACCGCAAGAAAAAACACCGGGTCGTTACGAATTACAGGGCGATAATATCTTTATGAATGTCATGACGTTTAACACTCAATCGCCCGTTGAGAAAAAAGCGGAATTGCACCAACAGTACATTGATATCCAGCTGTTATTAAACGGTGAGGAACGGATTCTGTTTGGCATGGCAGGCACTGCGCGCCAGTGTGAAGAGTTCCATCATGAGGATGATTATCAGCTTTGCAGCACCATTGATAACGAGCAAGCCATCATCCTGAAACCGGGAATGTTCGCAGTGTTTATGCCAGGAGAACCGCATAAACCGGGATGCGTTGTTGGCGAACCTGGTGAGATTAAAAAGGTTGTGGTGAAGGTTAAGGCTGATTTAATGGCTTAAAACTTAGTTCGTTTTAAAGATTCTGCAGACACCGTCTGCAGAATTTGAAACCGCTGAAATTAACGGCGTCTATAGCCTTCCTCTAGCACCGCCTGTGTTCGAACGAGTTCATCCGCGAGTTGTTTCTCATCAGGTAGCTGCATCTTATATTCACTTGCCAGAACGGTGTTAGGCAAACCTGCCAGGGCATAATGTGCTTCTCCGGCTCCTTTCTCTGCACAGAGAACCAGACCGATGGGCGGATTTTCATCCGGTAGCGTCCAGTGCTCTTTGGCATAGTTGGGATACATATTCATTTGTCCGGCATCGCTATAGCTAAATTTGCCCACTTTTAGATCGACGATTAGCAGGCAGCGTAAACGGCGGTGGAAAAACAACAGATCGACCCGAAACCAGTTGTCATCAATGCGTAACCTTCGTTGTCGACCGACAAAGGCAAAATCATCCCCAAGTTCCAGCATGAAATCCATCAGGTGGTTGATCAGCGCCTCCTCAAAATCAGATTCTGAGTATTCATCTTTTAATTCCAGAAATTCGAGCACAAAGGGATCGCGTATCGCCTGCTGCGGAAGAATATGCGTCTCGGCAGGAGCGTGTTGTTGCAGCATGGCTGATTTGTCATATGACAGTAATGTCCGCTCATAAAACTGGGTCGCAATTTGCCGCTCTAGCTGGCGAACAGACCAGCCACAGCGGAGCGTCTCTTTTTCATAAAAGCTGCGGGCGTCAGCGTTTTTAACGGAAAGCAAGCGGACATAAGTGGACCAGGGCAGAGGCAAAGATTTGGCAGACAGTGTCTGCCGAATTTCAATATGTTGATAAAAAAGGTAAAAAAGCCTCATTTGGCGTAAGTTTTTTGCAGAGAACCCACGCTTATACCTTAGACTTAAATCCTTTGATAGCCGCTTGATTAGCTGCGTACCATACGCGGCCCGAGCCTCACCACCTTGTTCAAATTCGACAATTCGTCGGCCAATTTCCCAATACGTCGCGGTCATTAACGCGTTAACACTACGTACCGTTTCCGTCCGGGCACTATCGACCAGGTGAATAATGCCGTCGTGGATTTGCTGGTAGCCTGCGGTGGTTTGAAATGAGAGCGATTCCATTATCTTTCCCTTTATATGGAGCTGTGTTGAATAATGGAATCAGCTATACGCCGGGCATCTGCCGGTAACAATCCAGATGAGCGTATTACATTGGTTTTCTTCAGATTATGCGAGGCGTTTTCCAGAAAGAAAGGAGAATTTCAGCGCCGACTCTTTTCTGAGGAGGCGGCGCTGGGACAGAGTTTAAACTTCCAGCCAGTTCATGATCCCATCTGCCGCCTTACGACCTTCGGCAATAGCGGTCACCACCAGATCGGAACCACGGACGATATCACCGCCAGCAAAGATTTTCGGGTTGCTGGTCTGGAAAGCGTTGTCGTTGCCTTCCGGGGCGATGATGCGGCCTTGGGAATCCAGCTCGACGCTGTGTTTCGCCAGCCATTCCATGCTGTGTGGGCGGAAACCAAACGCCATGATCACCGCATCTGCCGGAACGATATGTTCTGACCCTGCCACGATCTCCGCGCGGCGACGGCCTTTGGCATCCGGTTCGCCCATTTCTGTGCGCACCATTTTTACGCCGCTGACTTTGCCGTTGCCATTCACTTCTATACCCAGCGGCTGGACGTTGAATTTGAACTCTACGCCTTCTTCCCGCGCGTTTTTCACTTCGCGGCGGGAACCCGGCATGTTCTCTTCATCACGACGATAGGCACAGGTAACGTGCTTTGCCCCCTGGCGTACAGACGTGCGCACGCAGTCCATCGCAGTGTCGCCACCGCCAAGGACCACCACGCGTTTACCTTCCATGCTGACAAACGGTTCGTCGTTGGTTTCACCAAAGCCCATTAACTGTTTGGTGTTGGCGATGAGGAACGGCAGCGCTGCGTACACGCCATCGGCGTCTTCGTTTTCCAGCCCGCCGCGCATTGACTGATAAGTCCCGACGCCAAGGAATACAGCATCGTAATCATTCAGTAGATCGTCCAGCTGTACGTCACGACCCACTTCGGTATTGAGTTTGAACTCAATGCCCATGCCAGTGAAGATTTCACGGCGGCGCGTCATTACCTCTTTTTCCAGCTTGAAGGCCGGAATACCGAAGGTCAGCAGGCCGCCGATTTCCGGGTGACGGTCGAAGACGACCGCTTTTACGCCGTTGCGCGTCAGGACATCCGCACACGCCAGACCCGCCGGACCTGCGCCGATAATCGCCACTTTTTTACCGGTCTGTTTCACGCCGGACATATCCGGACGCCAGCCCATCTCGAACGCTTTATCATTGATATAACGCTCAATGTTGCCGATGGTCACCGCACCGAACTCATCGTTCAGTGTGCAGGAACCTTCGCACAGACGGTCTTGCGGGCAGACACGTCCGCAAACTTCCGGCAGGGTGTTTGTCTGGTGCGACAGTTCCGCCGCTTCAAAAATACGCCCCTCATTGGCGAGCTTCAGCCAGTTTGGGATGTAGTTGTGTACCGGGCATTTCCACTCGCAGTATGGGTTGCCGCACGACAGGCAGCGATCAGCCTGCGCTTTGGCCTGGCCTTCGGAAAACGGCTCGTAAATTTCAACAAACTCAATTTTGCGGATCTTCAGCGGTTTCTTTGGCGGATCAACACGCTGCAGGTCGATAAATTGATAAACATTCTGACTCATTGTTGCTACCCCTTACTGCGCCTGCACGCGCAACTCTGCTGCGCTACGACTACGGTGACCCAGCAGTGCTTTTACATCACTGGACTTCGGTTTAACCAGCGCGAATTTAGTGGCGAAGGTTGACCAGTTTGCCAGAATCTCTTCACCACGCTGAGAACCGGTATGCTGCACATGCTCGGTGATAAGACCACGCAGATGCTCTTCATGGATAGCTAAATCGTCAACGCTTAATACTTCCACCAGTTCCGGGTTAACGCGTTTGCGGAAATCGCCGCTTTCATCGAGAACGTAAGCGAAGCCGCCGGTCATGCCTGCGCCGAAGTTAACGCCGGTTTTACCCAGAATACAGACAATACCACCCGTCATATATTCACAGCCGTTGTCGCCAATGCCTTCAACCACGGTGATAGCACCGGAGTTACGCACGCCGAAACGTTCACCCGCGCGGCCTGCGGCATACAGACGACCACCAGTGGCGCCGTACAGGCAGGTGTTGCCGATAATGCTTGCTTCATGGCTGCGGAAGGCTGAGCCAACCGGAGGACGAATGGCGATTAAGCCGCCCGCCATGCCTTTACCAACATAGTCGTTGGCATCACCGGTCAGGTACAGTTCCACGCCGCCCGCGTTCCACACACCGAAGCTCTGGCCTGCGGTGCCGTTGAAGTACGCTTTGATAGGATCGGCTGCCAGCCCCTGATCGCCGTGCGTTTGGGCGATATAGCCTGAAAGCGACGCGCCGACAGAACGGTCGGTGTTGCGAATATCGAACCAGAAGGTTTTGCTCTGGCGTTCATCGACAAACGGTTTCGCCTGTTGCAGCAACTGCGCATTCAGCAGGCCGTTATCAAACGGCGGGTTGTTTTCGGTGCAGTAGAGTGCCTTACCTGGATGCGGTTCGGCGGTCTCCAGCAGCTTCGACAGCGCCAGTTTCTGCTGTTTGGCGGTGAAACCGTCCAGCTCTTTCAGCAGGTCGGTGCGACCAATCAGATCCACCAGACGCGTTACGCCCAACTGTGCCATCAGCTCGCGGGTTTCACGGGCGATAAACTCAAAGTAATTCGTCACCTTGAACGGCAGGCCGTGATAGTGATTCTTACGCAGTTTGTCGTCCTGAGTTGCCACACCCGTTGCGCAGTTGTTCAGGTGGCAGATTCGCAGATATTTACAGCCGAGCGCCACCATCGGACCAGTGCCGAAGCCAAAGCTTTCTGCGCCGAGAATCGCCGCTTTGATGATATCAACGCCCGTTTTCAGGCCGCCATCAACCTGCAACCGAATTTTATGACGTAGACCGTTAGCAACCAGCGCCTGCTGGGTTTCCACCAGACCGAGTTCCCACGGGCAGCCTGCATATTTCACCGACGACAGCGGGCTTGCCCCCGTACCGCCGTCATAGCCTGCGATGGTGATTAAATCGGCATAAGCTTTCGCCACGCCAGTCGCGATGGTACCGACGCCCGGTTCGGACACCAGTTTTACGGAGATCATCGCTTTCGGGTTGACCTGCTTGAGGTCGAAAATCAGCTGCGCCAGGTCCTCGATAGAGTAGATATCGTGGTGCGGCGGCGGGGAGATCAGTGTCACGCCCGGCACCGAATAGCGCAGTTTGGCGATGTAAGGCGTGACTTTATCGCCCGGCAACTGACCGCCTTCACCCGGCTTCGCGCCCTGGGCGACTTTAATCTGAATGACGTCGGCATTGACCAGGTACGCCGGAGTAACACCGAAGCGACCGGAAGCCACCTGCTTGATGCGCGACACTTTGTTGGTGCCATAGCGGGCAGGGTCTTCACCACCTTCACCGGAGTTCGAGTTACCACCGATGCTGTTCATCGCCTCTGCCAGCGCTTCGTGCGCTTCCGGGCTTAATGCGCCAATAGACATTGCAGCGGTATCGAAGCGTTTAAACAGTTCGCTTGCCGGTTCAACATCAGCAATGTTGATCGCTTCATCACCCGGCGTAATTGCCAGCAGATCGCGCAGTGTTGTTGCCGGACGTTCATTAACCAGCTTCGCGTATTCCTGATAGTCGCTGTACTCGCCACTCTGGACCGCCTGTTGCAGCGTGCGCACCACGTCCGGGTTGTAGGCGTGGTATTCGCCACCGTGCACATATTTCAGCAGGCCGCCCTGGCTGATGGGCTTACGCGCCAGCCAGGCACGTTTCGACAGATTCAGCAGATCCTGCTGGAAGTCTTCAAAGCTCGCCCCGCCAATGCGGCTGACCGCCCCCTGGAAGCACAGGCCCACTACATCATCGTGCAGACCGACCGCTTCAAACAGTTTCGAGCAGCGGTAAGAGGCGATGGTGGAGATGCCCATTTTGGACATGATTTTGTACAAGCCTTTGTTGATGCCGTTGCGGTAGTTCAGCATCACGGTACGATAATTTTTGGCAATCGCCTGAGTGTCTACCAGGCGGTCCAGCGTTTCATAGGCAAGGTATGGATAAATAGCCGTCGCGCCGAAGCCCAGCAACACGGCGAAATGGTGCGGATCGCGGGCGCTGGCGGTTTCGACAATGATGTTGGCATCGCAACGCAGACTTTGATCGACCAGACGGGTCTGGATTGCGCCAACCGCCATCGGGGCCGGAACTGGCAGGCGATCTTTGCCGATATTCCGGTCGGAAAGCACCAGCAATACGGTGCCGCTACGTACCATTTTTTCGGCTTTGTCGCACAGCTCTTTGACCGTCGCTTCGAGCGTGGTTTTAGTAACGTCAAAGGTGATATCCAGCGTATCTGCGCGGTAGTGCTCCTCTTTCATCGTCGTGAGCTGTTTGAAATCGGAGTAGAGCAGAATCGGCGATTTAAAGCTTAAACGGTGCGCCTGGCCTTCTGCTTCGCAGAAGACGTTCATTTCACGACCGATGCTGGTGGCGAGCGACATAACATGCGCTTCACGCAGCGGGTCGATTGGCGGGTTGGTTACCTGCGCAAACTGCTGACGGAAATAGTCGTAAATAATGCGCGGTTGACTGGAGAGCACGGCGAATGGAGTGTCGTCGCCCATCGAACCGACCGCCTCCTGGCCGTTTTCGCCCAGCACACGGATTACAGAGTCCAGCTCTTCCGCGCTGTAGTTAAACTGTTTCTGGTAGCTGGCAAGCGTGTCGTCGTCCAGTTCGCGGCTACCCACTTCTTCATCGGGCAGATCTTCAAACGGTACCAGACGGCGGACGTTTTTCTCCATCCACTCTTTATATGGATGGCGGCTTTTCAGATCGTCATCGGTTTCTGCCGAGTGCAGAATGCGCCCACTGCGAGTGTCGATTACCATCAGTTCGCCTGGCCCGACGCGGCCTTTTTCGACCACTTCGTCAGGCTGATAATCCCAGATACCGACTTCAGAGGCGCAGGTGATGAGCTTATCTTTGGTGATGACATAGCGCGCCGGACGCAGACCGTTACGGTCAAGGTTACAGGCGGCAAAACGACCGTCAGACATCACGATGCCCGCCGGGCCATCCCACGGCTCCATATGCATGGAGTTAAAGTCAAAGAAGGCACGCAGTTCCGGGTCCATATCCGGGTTGTTCTGCCAGGCGGGTGGTACTAACAGACGCATAGCGCGGATGATATCCATCCCGCCAGCCAGCAACAGTTCCAGCATGTTATCCATTGAGCTGGAGTCGGAACCGGTTTCGTTGACGAACGGCGCGGCGTCGTGCAGGTCAGGGATCAGTGGCGTCTGGAATTTATAGGTACGGGCGCGCGCCCATTGGCGGTTACCGGTAATGGTGTTGATCTCGCCGTTATGCGCCAGATAGCGGAACGGCTGCGCCAGCGGCCAGCGCGGTACGGTGTTAGTGGAGAAGCGCTGGTGGAACAGGCAAATGGCAGATTCCAGACGCAGGTCCGCAAGATCCAGATAAAAGCGCGGCAGATCTGCCGGCATACACAGACCTTTATAGATGTTCACCAGATTCGACAGGCTACAGACGTAGAAGTCTTTGTCGGCTTCGAGACGCTTTTCAATGCGGCGGCGGGCGATAAACAGACGGCGCTCCATATCACGCGGACGCCAGCCAGCCGGAGCGTTAACGAAAATTTGCTCAATGCGCGGCAGAGAAGAGAGGGCGATTTCACCCAGCACGCCTTCGTTAGTGGGGACATCACGCCAGCCCACAATCGACAAGGTTTCGCGTTGCAGCTCTTCTTCAACGATGCGGCGTGCGGCAGCGGCGAGTTCAGGATCTTTATTCAGGAAGAGCATCCCGACGGCGTAGTTTTTTGCTAAACGCCAGCCGCGCTCCTGCGCAACGATGCGAAAAAAGCGATCCGGTTTTTGTAATAGCAGGCCGCAACCGTCACCGGTTTTACCATCGGCGAGAATCGCACCACGGTGCTGCATTCGGGCCAGTGCGTGTATTGCAGTACGCACTACCTTGTGGCTAGGTTCGCCTTCTATGTGGGCGATCAGGCCGAAACCACAGTTATCCTTCTCAAGGGATTTATCGTACAACATATCAGTGAACCTCCCCAGGCTCTGCGGGAACCCCACTTCCGAACCGCTACGCACGGGCACAGAAAGAGCGTGGCGACGGGGTTTGCGTGTCATACGCGCGCCTCGCATTCGCCCCCTTGTTGTCCTTTTCGCATCGGTTAATACGGTGAAGAGGGGATCTCAATTACTGCATAAATATGATGAGCAGGCTGCTCATCCAGAAAGCTTCCAGCGGATTTCCAACTTATCGGGAAAGCTGATACAGGTCAAATGGCAAGCTTATTGGTACAAAAATGTGCTTTAGCGCAAAATTCTTTATTAATTAGCTGAAATTAAAATAGATTTTCTATTTAAGGCTAAAAGGGACGTCGTTAGAGAAACAGCCAATTCCTGACTGTCATTAAGGCGTGTTAACCCTTATCCTGCCTTGAAGTGACGAGAAAACCAGCATTTTATACTGCCTTAATTGGTAATGACGTTTCATGCTACTGTTTTTGCCTAAAATCCATAAGGAGATAAAAAAATCTGACACAAGATAAGCAAAAGTGATTTATGTGATTATGCATGAAATTTCGGTAATTTTGATTGATTATGCAGTTGATAAAAGCAGGCCGGGACGATTGATCCAGGTCATCGCCGAATTGAGCTAAAAATGGCAGGCTTTGGCCTCTTTTCAAGGCGCGGTCTATCAGATTATGCAGTTACAGAAATTAGTCAATATGTTTGGTGGTGATCTCACCCGTCGCTATGGGCAAAAGGTGCATAAGCTGACGCTGCACGGCGGTTTTAGCTGCCCTAACCGTGACGGTACCATCGGGCGTGGCGGCTGCACATTCTGTAATGTTGCCTCGTTTGCCGATGAAGCGCAGCAGCATCGTTCCATTGCCGAGCAACTGGCGCACCAGGCGAATTTAGTTAACCGCGCGAAACGCTATCTGGCTTACTTTCAGGCGTATACCAGCACCTTTGCGGAAGTTCAGGTGCTGCGTTCTATGTATCAACAGGCGGTAAGCCAGGCCAATATCGTTGGTTTGTGTGTTGGTACGCGCCCGGACTGCGTGCCAGATGCGGTGCTGGATCTGCTTTGCGAATATAAAGACCAGGGCTATGAAGTGTGGCTGGAACTGGGGCTGCAAACCGCACACGACAAAACGCTGCATCGCATCAATCGCGGTCATGATTTTGCCTGCTATCAGCGCACGACGCAGCTGGCGCGTGAGCGCGGGCTGAAGGTGTGTTCTCACTTAATTGTCGGCCTGCCTGGCGAAGGGCAGGCTGAATGTTTGCAAACGCTGGAGCGAGTGGTTGAAACCGGCGTGGACGGCATAAAACTGCATCCGCTGCATATTGTAAAAGGCAGCATTATGGCGAAAGCCTGGGAAGCGGGGCGTTTGAACGGTATCGAACTGGAAGATTACACGCTCACTGCCGGAGAAATGATTCGCCATACTCCGCCGGAAGTGATCTACCACCGCATTTCCGCCAGCGCCCGTCGCCCGACGCTACTTGCACCGCTATGGTGTGAAAATCGCTGGACGGGGATGGTTGAGTTGGATCGCTATCTTACTGAACATGGCGTACAGGGATCGGCGCTGGGACGTCCGTGGCTACCTCCAACGGCGTAGGCCATTGAGGGGAATTCCGCATTTCTCACACAATTTATAACGTAACTGTCAGAATTGGGTATTATTGGGGCAGGTTGTCGTGAAGGAATCCCCTAATGAAGCAAATTCGTCTGCTGGCGCAGTACTATGTTGACCTGATGATGAAGTTAGGTCTGGTGCGCTTCTCAATGTTGCTGGCGCTGGCCCTCGTCGTTCTTGCCATTGTGGTACAAATGGCGGTAACCATGGTGCTGCATGGTCAGGTCGAAAGCATTGATGTTATCCGCTCTATTTTCTTTGGTTTGTTGATTACGCCATGGGCGGTCTACTTTCTTTCGGTAGTCGTTGAGCAACTCGAGGAGTCACGGCAACGCCTGTCACGTCTGGTACAAAAGCTGGAGGAGATGCGCGAGCGCGATCTAAGCCTCAACGTTCAGTTAAAAGATAATATTGCCCAGCTAAATCAGGAAATCGCCGTTCGTGAAAAAGCAGAAGCAGAACTGCAGGAAACCTTCGGTCAGCTGAAAATTGAAATCAAAGAGCGCGAAGAGACGCAAATTCAACTCGAACAACAATCTTCGTTCTTACGTTCCTTCCTTGATGCTTCACCCGATCTGGTTTTTTACCGTAACGAAGATAAAGAGTTTTCCGGCTGTAACCGTGCGATGGAACTGCTGACCGGGAAAAGCGAAAAACAGTTGGTGCATTTGAAACCTGCGGACGTTTACTCGCCGGAAGCCGCAGCGAAAGTCATTGAAACCGACGAGAAGGTGTTCCGTCATAATGTGTCACTGACCTATGAGCAGTGGCTGGATTACCCGGATGGACGCAAAGCCTGCTTTGAAATCCGTAAAGTGCCGTACTACGACCGCGTGGGTAAACGTCACGGCTTGATGGGGTTCGGCCGCGACATTACCGAGCGTAAGCGTTATCAGGATGCGCTCGAACGCGCCAGCCGCGACAAAACAACCTTTATCTCCACCATCAGTCATGAGTTGCGTACGCCGCTGAACGGTATCGTCGGCTTAAGCCGAATTCTGCTGGATACAGAGCTCACCGCCGAGCAGGAAAAATATCTCAAAACTATCCATGTTTCCGCCATCACTTTGGGGAATATCTTCAACGATATTATTGATATGGATAAGATGGAGCGACGTAAAGTTCAGCTCGATAACCAGCCGGTTGATTTCACCAGCTTCCTGGCCGATCTGGAAAATCTCTCCGCACTGCAGGCGCAACAAAAAGGCTTGCGCTTTGTTCTTGAACCAACACTGCCGCTGCCGCATCAGGTGATTACCGACGGGACTCGCTTACGCCAGATCCTGTGGAACTTAATCAGTAACGCTGTGAAATTTACCCAGAAGGGCCAGGTGACTGTTCGCGTACGTTATGACGAAGGCGACATGCTGCATTTTGAAGTGGAAGACTCCGGCATCGGTATTCCACAGAATGAACTGGATAAAATTTTCGCCATGTATTATCAGGTGAAAGACAGCCACGGTGGCAAACCTGCAACCGGTACGGGTATTGGCCTGGCGGTTTCTCGTCGACTGGCGAAAAATATGGGCGGTGATATCACTGTCACCAGCGAACAAGGTAAAGGCTCTACCTTTACCCTGACGATCCACGCGCCGTCGGTGGCGGAAGAAGTGGATGATGCGTTTGACGAAGATGATATGCCTTTACCGGCGCTGAATGTGCTGTTGGTAGAGGACATTGAGCTGAACGTCATCGTTGCCCGTTCGGTGCTGGAAAAACTGGGCAACAGCGTTGATGTGGCGATGTCTGGTAAGGCAGCACTGGAGATGTTTAAGCCGGGCGAATACGACCTTGTATTGCTGGATATTCAGTTACCAGATATGACCGGGCTGGATATATCACGCGAACTGACGAAGCGTTATCCGCGTGAAGATTTACCACCGCTGGTGGCCTTAACCGCCAACGTGCTGAAAGATAAACAAGAGTACCTCAATGCTGGAATGGATGATGTGCTGAGTAAGCCGCTTTCTGTTCCGGCGCTAACCGCGATGATCAAGAAATTCTGGGATACCCAGGATGATGAGGAGAGCACGGTGACGACAGAAGAGAGTGGTAAATCAGAAGCATTGCTCGATATTCCCATGCTGGAACAGTATCTCGAACTTGTAGGACCGAAGTTGATTACCGACGGGTTGGCCGTGTTTGAGAAGATGATGCCGGGATATGTCAGCGTACTGGAGTCGAACCTGACGGCACAGGACAAAAAAGGCATCGTTGAGGAAGGACATAAAATTAAAGGCGCAGCAGGTTCTGTGGGGTTACGCCATTTACAACAGCTGGGTCAGCAAATTCAGTCTCCCGATCTTCCTGCATGGGAAGATAATGTTGGTGAATGGATTGAAGAGATGAAAGAAGAGTGGCGTCACGACGTAGAAGTGCTGAAAGCGTGGGTGGCAAAAGCCGCTAAAAAATGACCCCGGCTAAACCGGGGTGCGCGAATACTGCGCCAACACCAGGGAAATCTTGGCTGCGCCGTAATTTTTTATGATAAGTAACAAAGGCACAGCACTGTTTTTCAGGCCGCATGCATTTAAGATAGCAAATCTTAAATGATTTGTTACATGAATCAGTTAAATGTGTGATGCGTAGCGTTTTTATTAAAAAAATTAATGTGTTTCAGTCAATTGGGAAAGGATGATCACAATGAAGAAAATTGGCGTAGTTCTGAGCGGATGCGGCGTCTATGACGGTTCTGAAATTCATGAAGCGGTATTGACGTTATTAGCGATATCTCGCAGCGGCGCGCAGGCAGTTTGTTTTGCTCCAGATAAGCAGCAGGTTGATGTCATTAACCATTTAACCGGTGAAGCAATGGCGGAAACGCGCAATGTGTTGATTGAAGCGGCGCGTATTACGCGTGGTGAGATCCGCCCTCTGGCACAGGCTGATGCCGCCGAACTGGATGCGTTAATTGTGCCGGGTGGATTTGGCGCGGCAAAGAATTTGAGTGATTTTGCCAGTCTTGGCAGTGAATGCAGCGTGGACCGTGAGTTAAAGGCGCTGGCGCTGGCAATGCATCAGGCCGGAAAACCGCTTGGCTTTATGTGCATTGCCCCGGCAATGTTGCCGAAAATCTTCAATTTCCCGCTGCGTTTGACTATCGGTACTGATATCGATACCGCAGAAGTGCTGGAAGATATGGGCGCGGAGCATGTGCCATGTCCGGTAGATGATATTGTCGTTGATGAAGACAATAAGATTGTTACCACACCTGCGTATATGTTGGCACAGAACATTGCGGAAGCAGCAAGTGGCATTGATAAGCTGGTTTCCCGCGTACTGGTTCTGGCGGAATGAGCAAACGCCGCGTAACGGCGTTCGGTTTCGTTCGCCGTTTCATTCTGCGGTTATCGATTGTCCTCTTTGTGCTCTGGGGCGGGGGTATAGCGCTGTTTAGTATAGCGCCAGTCCCGTTCTCTGCGGTGATGGCCGAGCGTCAGCTAAGTGCCTGGCTGCACGGTAACTTTCGTTACGTGGCGCATTCTGACTGGGTCAGTATGGATCAAATCTCGCCGTGGATGGGGCTGGCGGTGATTGCCGCAGAAGATCAGAAATTTCCCGAGCACTGGGGTTTTGATGTCGCTTCCATTGAGAAAGCCCTGGCGCACAACGAGCGCAATGAAAACCGCATTCGCGGCGCATCAACAATTTCGCAGCAGACAACCAAAAATCTCTTTTTGTGGGATGGGCGAAGCTGGGTACGAAAAGGGCTGGAAGCCGGATTAACACTGGGGATAGAAACGGTCTGGAGCAAAAAACGCATCCTGACGGTTTACCTGAATGTCGCCGAATTTGGCGACGGAGTGTTTGGCGTCGAGGCTGCGGCACAGCGTTATTTCCATAAATCCGCCAGCAAACTTACCCGTTCGGAAGCAGCGTTACTGGCGGCTGTATTACCCAATCCACTTCGTTTCAAAGTTACTGCACCTTCGGGCTACGTGCGTAGCCGTCAGGCGTGGATTTTGCAGCAAATGCATCAGTTAGGCGGTGAGTCGTTTATGCAACAACACCAGCTGTATTAAGCTTCGCGCGAGGAGAGGGCGAGCTTTTTGTTTTCACGCGGTTGCGTCTCTTTTTGCAGAGCAACAGATAACGCTGGTTGAGCGATAAAACGTCGCCACAGTCGCTGTTGTTTACGCAGACAACACCACTTCGACCAGGTCGCCAATGGAATCAACGTGCTTTCACCAATGTTGTCACAGACGACAGGGATAATTTCTGACTCACTGATGCGGTGGCAGAGGACATTCTGCGGCTTCAGTGACATCGTCACGATGTGGTTATTCTGCAAATAACGCTGTAACTGTTTCAATAACTGACGCAGTTGCGCGATATCTTCTTCGTAATGGCATTGTTTAGCAAATTCGCTCAGTGTAATAGACGGTTTGCCATCAAAATCGGCAATCACATCGTAGACATAACCGGTTCCGCAATCAGTCTCAACCGTACCGTGATAGCGCGGAATACCGCTCCAGTCTTTCAAACGACGACCAAGATGCGCATAGTACTTTAACTCACGGCGGATCTCTTTATCACCACCGTCGCCACGGTGGTAGACAATTTTAATACAGCGTTGGGCATCTTCCGGATGCGCATAACATTTTCGATGTCTTCCGGTGCCCAGGGGACTTTGTTCAGATAAGCGAATCATGCCATCTCCTGGAGGTATTTTCTGACCGTCTCCAGTATGAGGGCTTAACTTAAACAAAACCTAAACAAGCTTTTTTAAGGTTTTCTTAAGGTTTTATACTTACAGAAAAGCGCACGAAATGTACAATTTGCGAGAAATGGGGATATTTGGGGGTTGTGCTTTTTTCGTACGTTAGGGCGGAAGGGGCGTGCCCGGGGGAATTAAGCGTCAGAATGACGAAGATTAATCTTCATCAAAACCTGAGTTAAAGAGGGCGATGACGGCGGCCAGCGCCTCAACTTCCTGCGGACCGGTCGCTTCGACTTCAATCTGTCGTCCTTTGGCAGAATCCAGCATCAACAGCGCAATAACGCTGTTGGCTTCAGCCTCGGTGCCTTCGTCATTACGTAAAAGCACTTCGGCGTCAAAACCCTGCATTAATTCAAATAGTTTCATAGCAGGCCGGGCATGCATGCCCAGCTTGTTAGTGATTTCGACAGTTTGTTTGACGGTCATGGTTTACGTTTTTCCAGCGTGCGATGGCGTGACTGGACGTTTTTACCGCGTGAGCGGAAGTAGTCAGCCAACTGTTCTGCAATATACACCGAACGGTGTTTCCCGCCAGTACAACCAATGGCGACCGTCAGGTAGCTACGGTTGTTGGTTTCCAGCATAGGTAACCATAGCTCAAGATAGCTACGCGTCTGGTAGATAAAATTGTGTACTTCTGTGTGCCTATCGAGGAATGCGGCGACAGGTTTATCAAGGCCCGTCATCGGACGCAGTTTCGGATCCCAGTGTGGGTTCGGCAGGAAACGTACGTCAAAGACGTAATCCGCGTCGATAGGAATACCGTGCTTGAAGCCGAAGGATTCAAAGACCATTGTCAGTTCACGCTCGCGTTTACCCAGCAGGCGGGTACGCAGCATTTCTGCCAGTTCATGAACGGACATTTCAGACGTATCGACAATCAGATCCGCCCGTGAACGCAGCGGTTCCAGCAGATCGCTTTCTTTGTCGATAGCACTTTCCAGCGACAGATTTTTGCTGGAAAGCGGATGCAGGCGGCGCGTATCGCTGTAACGACGAATCAGCGTGTTACGATCTGCATCGAGAAACAGGAGTTGCGGTGAGAAAGCATCAGGCAGATTGCTCATCGCCTGTTCGAATATTTCTGGCGACTCTGGCATATTGCGGACATCAATGCTGACGGCGGCAGAAATCTCGCGATCGGCCAGAGTCCGAGCCAGATCGGGTAACAGCACTACTGGAAGGTTATCCACGCAGTAAAAACCCATATCTTCCAGCGCCCGCAGGGCGACAGATTTGCCTGACCCTGAACGTCCGCTGACGATCATCAGTACCATGTACTGTTTCTCCTCACAACGTCTAAAAGAGACATTACAGAATAACTACGTTTCATCCGGAGTACCTTCGGTATCCGTAATGATTTGATACAGCTCTTCATCGCTCTGGGCTGCACGTAAACGGCGGCAGATAGTTTTGTCCGCCAGACGTTTCGCGACCAGCGAAAGAGTGTGCAGGTGCGTTTTGGTTTGGTCTGCGGGTACCAACAGGGCAAAAAGTAAGTCTACCGGCTGGTTATCGATGGCATCAAAAGCAATGGGTGTTTCTAGCTGAACGAAAACGCCAACCGCGCGTAGGGTATCTTCTTCCAGTTTGCCGTGCGGAATGGCAATGCCATTACCAATACCGGTACTGCCCATTTTTTCCCGCGTCAGAATAGCTTCAAAAACCACCTGCGGTGGCAGGCTAAGTTGTTTTGCCGCCAGTTCGCTGATGATTTCCAGGGCGCGTTTTTTGCTCTGACAGTGGACGCGGCTTCGCGTACATTCCCTGTTAAGAACACTGCTAAGCTGTAGAGTTGTATCATTATTTGTCATAATTTCACCTAAGAATCTGCCCACTCAAACAGTGGGGCAGATTCGGAGCATTAACCGTACAAATGGCCTGTTGTGCCATACAACAGGCCGCCATGCACTTGCTAATTGCCCGGACAATTAGTGTTGTTTCAATTTATCTTTATGCTTGGTTAGCTGACGTGCCAACTTATCAATTAAGCCATCAATGGCGGCGTACATGTCCTGACCTTCCGCGCTGGCATGAATTTCGCCACCGTTAACATGCAGTGTTGCATCTGAGGTGTGGGTGACTTTCTCCACTTTCAGAACAACATAAACCTGGTTGATTCGGTCAAAATATTGCTCAAGTTTGGCAAACTTTGAGGTGACAAATTCGCGCAGGGCCTCGGTGATCTCGACGTTATTTCCGGTAATGTTGAGCTGCATAGTGTCTTCCTTATCGGTTGGGTCAAACGAGCTGTTTACGCTGGTTTGACGGCGGAATGGATAAAGACTCTCGGTACTTCGCAACAGTACGGCGTGCCACCATGATACCTTGTTCTGACAACAAAGAGGTTAACTTGCTGTCGCTCAACGGTTTCGCTGGGTTTTCCGCCGCGATTAATTTCTTCACCAGTGCACGAATCGCCGTGGAAGAGGCCTCGCCACCCCCTTCGGTATTGACGTGACTGGAAAAGAAATACTTCAGTTCAAAAATGCCTCGTGGACTATGCAGGTACTTTTGCGTGGTCACGCGAGATATCGTCGATTCATGCATCTCGACGGCCTGGGCGATATCAGCCAGCACCATCGGTTTCATATATTCTTCGCCTTGCTCAAAGAAGGCTTGCTGTTGTTCAACAATACAGCGACTGACGCGCAGCAGCGTATCGTTACGGCTTTCCAGGCTCTTAATCAACCATTTAGCATCCTGCAGATTGCTGCGGATAAACTGACTGTCGCCATCGTTACGTGCGTTATTGCACATTGAGGCGTAATGCTGGTTGATTTGCAGACGTGGAATACTGTCGCTGTTCAGTTCAACCGTCCACTGGCCGTTATGCTTACGCACCAGCACATCAGGGATGACATATTCCGGTTCACCGGTCTGGATCGACTGGCCGGGGCGTGGATCGAGTGACTGGATCAGATTGACGGCTTCTTTCAGCACATCTTCTTTCAGACGCGTGACGCGCATTAATGAGCGAAAGTCGTGATTGGCCAGCAGATCGAGATGATCGCTAATGATCAGTCGAGCTTCTTCCAGCCACGGCGTGATTTTATCGAATTGGGAAAGTTGGATCAGCAGACAGTCACGCAGATCTTTCGCCGCCACACCGACCGGATCAAAACGCTGGATGCGTTTCAGGACTGCTTCAACTTCATCGATGTCGATCTCTTCATCGCCCATACTTTCGAGAATATCTTCCAGCGGGACGGTCAGATAACCGGTGTCATCAACGGCATCGACTATGGAGGTGGCGATAGCGCGGTCAGTGTCGGAAAACGGTGTCAGCTCGACCTGCCACATCAGATAATCCTGCAAGGTCTGCGTCGTTTCGCCCTGATAGACCGGCAGCTCATCGTCGATGTAGTCACCGCTGGTGCCTGATGGCGTACCGGCGGTGTAGATGGTATCCCAACTGGCATCGAGCGGCAGCTCTTCTGGCATCTCTTTTTGTTCGAGTGCGTCAGCGGTATCCAGCGTTTCGCTGTCTGGCGTTTCGTGAGTGTCGATTTCATCATGAGTGTCGATTTGCTCAAGCAATGGATTACTTTCCAGCGCCTGCTGTAGCTCCTGCTGAAGCTCCAGCGTGGACAACTGCAACAGACGAATCGCCTGTTGTAGCTGAGGCGTCATCGCCAGTTGTTGGCTAAGCCTGAGTTGCAAACCTTGCTTCATGTTCAGAATCGTACTCTCCTGCTAAAACGTCGCAAACTTCTACCCTATCAGAGTCTGAAGTCTTCCCCAAGGTATACACGCTTAACATGTTCATCTTGTAAGATTTCTGTCGGCGTGCCATGAGCGATTAAATGCCCCTGGCTGACGATATAAGCGCGTTCACAAACAGCCAGCGTTTCACGCACGTTATGGTCGGTGATAAGCACGCCCAGGCCGCTGTCGCGCAGGTGTTCAATGATACGTTTGATGTCGATAACCGAGATCGGGTCAACCCCGGCAAATGGTTCATCGAGGAGGATAAATTTCGGATTCGCAGCCAGTGCGCGCGCAATTTCTACACGACGGCGTTCACCACCGGAGAGCGATTGCCCCATGCTGTCGCGTAAATGCTCAATGTGGAACTCTTCCATCAGCTCGTTCGCGCGATCTTCACGCTGTTCAGCGGATAAGTCGTCACGAATTTGCAGTACCGCCATCAGGTTATCGTAAACGCTGAGGCGACGGAAAATAGAGGCTTCCTGCGGCAAATAGCCGATACCGCGACGCGCACGCGCATGCAGCGGCAGAAGGCTGATATCGTCGTCATCAATAATAATGTTGCCCGCATCGCGCGGCACAATGCCAACGACCATGTAGAAAGTGGTCGTCTTACCGGCACCGTTAGGCCCCAGCAGACCGACAATCTCCCCGGAGTTGACGGTCAGGCTGACGTCTTCCACCACGCGGCGGCCTTTATAGGCTTTTGCAAGGTTCTTTGCAGTTAAAGTTGCCATAACGAATTAATTACCCTTCTTCTGCGCCGGGGTCTGGCCTTTGTTGTTTTTGTCCTGCAACTGTGACGGCACCAGAACGGTGGTCACACGCTTACCTTTGTCACTGAAAGCCTGCATTTTCTGCTCTTTCACCAGGTAAGTGATCTTATCGCCCTTAATATTGCTATCGACCTGCTGCAGATAAGCATTACCCGTCAGAACGACAAAATCTTTTGCCAGTTCGTAATGCATCTGGGAAGCATGGCCTTCGACTGGCTTACCGTTATCCTGCATTTGATAGAAGGTGGCCGGGTTACCGTAACCGTCGATCACTTCCTTGCCTTGTTCACCACCCGGACGGGTGACGACTACTTTATCGGCATTAATTTTAATGGTGCCTTGAGTCACAACGACATTACCGGTAAAGGTAACCACGTTGCCTTGCATATCAAGAGATTGCTGGTCCGACTCAATGTGGATCGGTTGGTCAGTATCTCCGGTAACGGCAAATGCCGGAATGCTGGCGGCCAGAAGTGAGCTGGCAAGCACAAGATTAAGGCTGAGTTTGTTTGTTTTGAATTTCATAGGATGTTCTAACCTTTTCAATCAGCTCGGCATTCTTGCTGCGTAAGTTGCCGCGCATTTTCAGACCGCTGGAGTTAAATGTTGTTCCGTATAACGTGACGAGGTCTTCAGAGGTAACATCCTGCGTCACCAGATTGATCTGCGCGTTATCCGTCGTGATTCTGCGAAGTTGAGAGTCCGGCACGAGTGCGTTGACTTCAACGTGTCCATATAAATAGAGCATCCGGTCATTGGTTAGCTTGGCTTTATCTG
The DNA here is from genome assembly GCF_004212315.1 of Escherichia sp. E10V5. Taxonomy (NCBI): domain Bacteria; kingdom Pseudomonadati; phylum Pseudomonadota; class Gammaproteobacteria; order Enterobacterales; family Enterobacteriaceae; genus Escherichia; species Escherichia sp. E10V5. Next base: position 159,015 of record NZ_RHJM01000013.1, on the reverse strand, counting down.
CTTTAACCGACCATGTTGGGATTTTATCCTTATCAAACGTGGTAAGTACGGGTTGCGTAAACCACGAAACGGCCTGATCGGAATAATATTCAACGTGTTGAGCAATCAATCGATAGCTTAGGGCTCCTTCTGGGTTATAGACGAGCGTGTCCGTATGCTCGCTTTTATAGGTGGGATCATTGTTGTTGACGACCACCTGGGCGGTATCGTCTTTCTCGGTCATGTTAACGCCGATCATCACCAGAACCGCCAGTGATAGCACAATGATAACCCAACGTCTGGCTTTACTCATATCGATTGCCCTTTGGCTTCATCCAGTTTGCCCTGCGCCAGAAGTAATAAGTCGCAAACTTCACGAACCGCGCCACGACCGCCAGCAATGCGCGTCACGTAATCAGCGCGCGGAATCAATAGCGGATGCGCATCGGCTACGGCCACGCTTAAGCCCACTTTTTCCATCACTGGCCAGTCGATAAGATCATCACCAACGTAAGCCACGTTTTCTGGCGCAATCGCCAGTTTTTCCAGCAGATCGCCAAAGGCGATAAGCTTGTTTGATTGCCCCTGATACAGATGGGTGATCCCTAACGTTGCACACCGATCTTCTACCAGTTTAGCCTTTCGTCCAGTAATGATGGCGACTTCAATATCAGAGGTGAGCGCACAGCGGATACCGTAACCGTCACGAACATTGAACGCTTTCAGCTCTTCGCCATTGTTACCCATATAAATCAGACCATCTGACAATACGCCATCAACGTCGAGGATCAGCAGACGAATGTTCTCTGCTTTTGCCATCACATTGGCGCTAACAGGGCCGTAACAGGTCGCAAGCGACGCACCTGCTTTACTCATTGTTGTTTATCCTTGAATCTTTACACTACGCCAGCACGCAATAAATCGTGCATATGTAACACACCGAGTAAGTGGTCGCCATCGGCAACCATTACGGAAGTGATATGGCGGGACTGCATTAAGTTCAGCGCCTCAACGGCCAGAATGCCAGGACGTACACGAATTCCCCCTGGCGTCATCACATCGGCAATACCTAACTGACGGACATCCACGCCCATATCGAAGACACGGCGTAAATCACCGTCGGTAAATATGCCTTCAATCATCATATTGTCATCGCAAATGACGGTCATACCAAGATTTTTGCGGGTGACTTCCAGCAGCGCATCGCGCAGGCTGGCCGTTTTCTTGACATGCGGGATCTCGTCGCCCGTATGCATAATATCGCTGACGCGAAGCAGAAGTTTACGACCAAGTGCGCCGCCTGGATGCGAAAGTGCAAAATCTTCGGCGGTAAAGCCGCGCGCTTTCAACAAGGCGACGGCGAGCGCATCTCCCATGACCAGCGTCGCGGTAGTACTGCTGGTTGGTGCCAGCCCTAACGGACAAGCTTCTTTTGCTACTTTAACACACAGATGCACGTCTGCTGCGCGTGCCATGCTGCTCTCCGGACGACCGGTGATGCAAATTAACGGTACATGCAGGCGTTTGAGTACCGGGATTAAGGCCGTGATTTCGCTGGATTCACCTGAGTTAGAAATCGCAATGACCACGTCCTGCGGGGTGACCATGCCTAAATCGCCATGTGCGGCCTCACCGGGATGGACGAAAAATGACGGAGTACCGGTGCTTGCAAAGGTTGCTGCCATTTTGCGCCCAATGTGTCCCGATTTACCCATTCCCATGACCACGACTTTACCTTTACACCAGAACATCTTTTCACAGGCGAGCGTGAAATTCTGATTGATGTATTGATCAAGCTCTGCCAGGCATTCACGTTCAATCGCCAGGACTTCTTTACCTGCTTGCTGAAAGTCAAAACCCGGTTGCAACTCTACGTGCGACATAATGCGTTTCCAGTTATTCAACGAGTATTGGCGATAACCAGTACAACATCGCCAGCCATACGACAAATCCGCCTGTTAATAATACCCCAATGCCACGGCCAGATTGCCGGGAGCGTCGCCAGCATAGCAACGCAAAAATAATACTGACCAACAGCATCACGCTGCAGTCACGGCTGTACGCCAGTGGGTTAACCTCCCCGGGCGTTATCAGCGCGGGTAAACCCAGCACGATGACAATATTAAAAATGTTTGCGCCAATGATATTACCGACAGCAATGTCGTTTTCACCTTTGCGAAAACCTGCTATCGCGGTTGCCAGTTCCGGCAGACTAGTGCCGATAGCGATTGCCGTCAGACCAATAGTCAACTCGCTGATGGCAAAGTAATTCGCCAGTACGGTGGCGTTGTCAATCACCATCCGCGTTGCTACCGGCATGATAATCAATGCAATGCCGAGCCATAAAAACGCGACAGGTAAACCGCCTTCGCGCGGTAGCTCTGCAAGCTGTTCTCTGGTCAGGCTGTCAGTCCCCTGACGTTCTGCCTGACGTGCAAGTTTAACAATGAACAGCAGCCATAGCACAGCCAGAAAGAGGAGAAAGATACCATCGCTGCGACCAAGTTGTCCGTCATAGAGTACGGAACCGGCCACCACACTGACTAATAACATTAATGGTAATTCACGGCGCAGAACATCGGAATGTACGGTAAAAGGGCGCACCAGCGCAGCCAGACCGAGGATCAGTAAAATATTGATTATGTTTGAGCCGAGTGCTGTGCCGACGGCTAAATCTCGTTGTTCATGCAGCGACGCGGCAAGCGAAACGATTATTTCTGGAAGTGACGTACCAATACTGACCACCGTCATGCCGATGATCAGCGGTGGGATGCCAAAAGTGCGGCAAAGAATAGAGGCGGCAAATACCAGACGGTCGGCACTGTAAACGACCAAAAGTAAACCAACAATTAACAGTGCCGTAGCTAAAAGCATCTAACGTCCTTTCTTCAGGTATACTCGCCGGTCCGCTGAAGATTTTCAGAAAGCCGTAATGAATTCTTAATTTTGACTTTATGCGGCTAAAAAGTAAAACAAATGCCAGCTTTCGCTAACCGCGGCGGGTAATATTCTGTAAATATGTTGGGTTCAAGGTTAAATTGAGCGCCATGCTTAGAAAATCAACGCAAGACAAAGGGTGAATTATGGAGCAGTCTGTGGCGAATTTAGTCGATATGCGCGATGTCAGTTTTACGCGTGGCAATCGCTGCATCTTCGATAATATTTCCCTGACCGTGCCGCGAGGGAAGATCACGGCGATTATGGGGCCATCAGGCATCGGTAAAACGACGCTACTCCGTCTGATTGGTGGGCAAATCGCGCCAGATCACGGTGAGATCCTTTTTGATGATGAGAATATTCCGGCGATGTCTCGTTCGCGCCTGTATACCGTGCGTAAACGGATGAGCATGTTGTTTCAGTCCGGCGCGCTGTTCACCGATATGAACGTTTTTGACAACGTCGCCTACCCACTGCGCGAGCATACCCACCTTCCCGTGCCGTTGCTGCATAGCACGGTGATGATGAAGCTGGAAGCCGTTGGGCTGCGCGGAGCGGCCAAACTTATGCCATCGGAGCTTTCAGGCGGGATGGCGCGTCGTGCGGCGCTGGCGCGTGCAATTGCGCTGGAGCCGGATCTCATCATGTTTGATGAGCCGTTTGTTGGGCAAGATCCCATCACTATGGGCGTCCTGGTGAAGCTGATTTCCGAGCTGAACAGCGCGCTGGGCGTAACCTGTGTGGTGGTTTCTCACGATGTGCCGGAAGTTTTAAGTATCGCTGATCACGCCTGGATCCTGGCAGACAAAAAGATTGTCGCTCACGGTAGCGCCCAGGCGTTGCAGGCGAATCCTGATCCTCGCGTACGTCAGTTTCTGGACGGGATTGCTGACGGACCAGTTCCGTTCCGCTATCCTGCCGGCGATTATCACGCTGATCTTTTACCAGGGAGTTAAGCCACTCATGCTGTTAAATGCGCTGGCGTCGCTCGGACATAAAGGGATTAAAACCCTGAGAACGTTCGGGCGGGCCGGGTTAATGTTATTCAATGCGCTGGTCGGCAAACCGGAATTTCGCAAACATGCGCCGCTGTTGGTGCGTCAGCTCTATAATGTCGGCGTCCTGTCGATGCTGATTATTGTGGTTTCTGGCGTGTTCATCGGAATGGTGCTGGGTCTGCAAGGTTATCTGGTGCTGACCACTTATAGTGCGGAAACCAGTCTGGGGATGCTGGTGGCCTTGTCGCTGCTGCGCGAACTGGGGCCGGTGGTCGCAGCACTGCTGTTTGCCGGACGTGCCGGTTCGGCGTTAACTGCGGAAATCGGTTTGATGCGCGCCACAGAGCAGCTCTCCAGCATGGAGATGATGGCTGTGGATCCACTGCGCCGCGTCATTTCCCCACGTTTCTGGGCTGGGGTAATTTCACTACCGCTGCTGACGATAATTTTCGTCGCCGTGGGGATCTGGGGCGGATCGCTGGTTGGCGTCAGTTGGAAAGGCATTGATAGTGGGTTCTTCTGGTCGGCAATGCAAAACGCCGTCGACTGGCGTATGGATCTGGTCAACTGTCTGATTAAGAGCGTGGTGTTCGCTATTACGGTGACGTGGATTTCGCTGTTTAACGGTTATGACGCCATCCCGACCTCTGCCGGGATTAGCCGGGCAACCACTCGTACCGTTGTCCACTCGTCTCTGGCCGTACTGGGGCTGGATTTTGTGCTGACCGCATTGATGTTTGGGAATTGAGTTCATGCAAACGAAAAAAAATGAAATTTGGGTGGGTATCTTTTTATTAGCAGCACTGCTGGCGGCGCTGTTTGTTTGCCTGAAAGCGGCAAACGTGACGTCAATGCGAACTGAACCGACCTACACGCTTTATGCGACGTTCGATAATATCGGCGGGCTGAAAGCGCGCTCTCCGGTCAGTATTGGTGGTGTTGTCGTCGGCCGGGTTGCAGATATTACGCTGGACCCGAAAACCTATCTACCGCGCGTGACGCTGGAAATTGAACAACGTTATAACCACATTCCTGATACCAGTTCGTTGAGCATTCGTACTTCCGGTTTGCTTGGGGAACAATATCTGGCATTAAACGTCGGTTTTGAAGACCCGGAACTGGGGACTGCTATTCTGAAAGAGGGGGATACGATTCAGGACACCAAATCTGCGATGGTTCTGGAAGATCTCATTGGTCAGTTCCTTTATGGCAGTAAAGGTGATGACAATAAGAATAGTGGCGATGCGCCAGCCGCTGCGCCAGGTAATAATGAAACCACTGAACCTGTGGGTACAACGAAATAATTTCAGGAGAACCGACGCATGTTTAAACGTTTAATGATGGTCGCTTTGCTAATGATTGCACCGCTGAGTGCGGCAACCGCGGCAGATCAGACCAATCCGTATAAGCTGATGGACGAGGCGGCACAGAAAACGTTCGATCGCCTGAAGAATGAACAATCGCAAATTCGGGCTAATCCTGATTACCTGCGTACCATCGTCGATCAGGAACTGCTTCCGTACGTACAGATAAAATACGCCGGTGCGCTGGTACTGGGTCAGTACTACAAAAGCGCGACCCCAGCCCAGCGTGAAGCCTACTTTGCCGCTTTCCATGAGTATCTGAAGCAGGCTTACGGTCAGGCGCTGGCGATGTATCACGGTCAGACCTATCAGATTGCGCCAGAACAGCCGTTGGGTGATAAAACCATTGTGCCTATCCGCGTCACCATTATTGACCCGAATGGCCGTCCACCGGTACGTCTCGATTTCCAGTGGCGTAAAAACTCTCAGACTGGCAAGTGGCAGGCTTATGACATGATTGCCGAAGGCGTCAGCATGATCACCACGAAACAAAATGAGTGGGGGACTTTACTGCGCACGAAAGGCATCGATGGTCTGACCGCACAACTGAAGTCTATTTCTCAACAGAAAATCACCCTGGAAGAGAAAAAATAATGAGCGAGTCACTGAGCTGGACGCAGACGGGTGACACCCTGGTATTGACCGGAGAGCTGGATCAGGACGTTCTGCTGCCGCTTTGGGAAATGCGTGACGAAGCGGTGAGGGGGATTACCCGCATCGATCTTAGTCGAGTGTCCCGCGTTGATACGGGTGGACTGGCGTTGCTGCTCCATCTGATCGATCTGGCGAAAAAGCAAGGCAACAGCGTGACGCTTCAGGGGGTAAACGACAAGGTGTATACCCTGGCAAAATTGTATAATTTGCCGTCTGATGTTCTGCCTCGTTAATTTTTTTCAGGCTGGATAAGGCGTTACCCGCCAGTCCGGCAAACCTACCAGTAAGTCGAGCCTTGTCTGATTAATCAGCAAGGCTTTTTGCTTATTTATGACAGCGCAACTTTGCTCTAAGATGTTTCACTGGTTTATTAACTGATGAATGAAGATCCCATGGAAAATAATGAAATTCAGAGCGTGCTGATGAACGCTCTTTCCCTCCAGGAAGTCCACGTTTCCGGCGATGGCAGCCACTTTCAGGTTATTGCCGTGGGTGAGATGTTTGATGGCATGAGCCGGGTTAAAAAACAGCAGACGGTTTACGGTCCGCTGATGGAATATATTGCGGATAACCGCATTCATGCTGTGTCGATCAAAGCGTATACCCCTGCGGAGTGGGCGCGTGATCGCAAACTGAACGGCTTTTGAGCTATGGGCGATACGCCGGTAGCGGATATGAATTGTTAACTGAGAACATACTAAATGGATAAATTTCGTGTTCAGGGGCCAACGAAGCTCCAGGGCGAAGTCACAATTTCCGGCGCTAAAAATGCTGCTCTGCCTATCCTTTTCGCTGCACTGCTGGCGGAAGAACCGGTGGAGATCCAGAACGTCCCGAAACTGAAAGACGTCGATACATCAATGAAGCTGCTTAGCCAGCTTGGCGCCAAAGTAGAACGTAATGGTTCTGTGCGTATCGATGCCCGTGACGTTAATGTCTTCTGCGCGCCTTACGATCTGGTTAAAACCATGCGTGCCTCTATCTGGGCGCTTGGGCCGCTGGTGGCTCGTTTTGGTCAGGGGCAGGTTTCTTTGCCTGGTGGTTGTACGATTGGCGCTCGTCCGGTTGATTTACATATTTCCGGCCTTGAGCAATTAGGCGCGACCATCAAACTGGAAGAAGGTTACGTTAAAGCTTCCGTCGATGGCCGTCTGAAAGGCGCGCACATCGTGATGGATAAAGTCAGTGTTGGTGCAACCGTGACCATTATGTGTGCTGCAACCCTGGCGGAAGGCACCACGATTATTGAAAACGCGGCGCGTGAACCGGAAATCGTCGATACCGCGAACTTCCTGGTTACGCTGGGCGCGAAAATTAGCGGCCAGGGTACCGATCGTATTGTCATCGAAGGGGTAGAACGTTTAGGTGGCGGCGTTTACCGCGTCCTGCCGGATCGAATTGAAACCGGTACTTTCCTGGTTGCTGCGGCGATCTCTCGCGGCAAAATCATCTGCCGTAACGCCCAGCCAGATACCCTTGACGCTGTGCTGGCGAAACTGCGTGACGCTGGGGCGGACATCGAAGTAGGCGAAGACTGGATTAGCCTGGATATGCACGGCAAACGTCCGAAGGCCGTTAACGTACGTACTGCGCCGCATCCGGCGTTCCCGACCGATATGCAGGCCCAGTTCACGCTGCTGAACCTGGTGGCAGAAGGAACCGGATTTATCACCGAAACGGTCTTTGAAAACCGCTTTATGCACGTACCTGAGCTAAGCCGTATGGGCGCGCATGCCGAAATTGAAAGCAATACCGTTATTTGTCACGGTGTTGAAAAACTTTCCGGCGCACAGGTAATGGCAACCGATCTGCGTGCTTCAGCAAGTCTGGTGCTGGCTGGCTGCATTGCAGAAGGTACTACGGTTGTTGATCGTATTTATCACATCGATCGTGGCTACGAACGCATTGAAGACAAACTTCGCGCGCTTGGTGCTAACATTGAGCGTGTGAAAGGCGAGTAATCGTCCGATAGCTGGCAGCCCCGTTCGCGGGGCTACCGCCAGGCTACTCATTTTTGCGGTTTGGTGTAGCTGCGCATCAACTGCGATCTGTCGATAAACTCATGGGTCAGCGGGTCATGATAGCGTGATGGCCAGATAACCCAGGGATCAGTTCCTAATGCTTTCGCAATAATCATCTCTCCTTTCGGCCAGGGACGCGATAATGCATTCGCCAGTGTCGAGGAACTCAAACCATTTCTGCGAGATTCCGCCGCCATTGACGTTCCTCTTTTCCGCAAACCCGCAATGATATCGGCGGGATGCCAGTCAATAAAATTATTCTCCATCTTCCCTCACTCCTTAAGTTAGTCGCTTACTTTCAGAACATGCACTCCGGGTAACGCCACTATACTCCTGATGGCGCATTGTTCTAAAAAGTTCCTGTAAGGAGTGTGAATATTCAGAATATATTAAGATAAGTTATCTGTATTTCAGACAATTTTGCGATTGATTGAGAGTTTTTTGGAGTTTATTAGAATTATCCCGCGCAGTACGCGGGATAACAGGAAGGGATTAACGATCGCGTTGAACAGCGATGTGCGCGAGGCCGATTAACGCCTCTCGCCATGGGGTATCCGGCAACACTTGCAATGCAGCAATGGCTTTGTCTGCTTCTTCTTCCGCACGCTGACGTGTCCATTCCAGAGAGCCGCAAGCGTTCATTGCTTCCAGAACCGGTTCCAGAAGATGTCGACCGTTCCCTTGTTCGATGGCGGAACGGATCATCTGTGCCTGTTCTGGTGTGCCATGATGCATCGCATGCAGCAGCGGCAGCGTCGGTTTACCTTCGTTCAGATCATCACCGACATTTTTGCCCAACTGTTCGCCATCGGCATTGTAATCGAGCAAATCGTCGATCAGCTGGAAAGCCGTGCCGAGGTAACGACCATAATCTTGCAGGCCTTTTTCCTCTTCCGGCGTACAGCCTGCCAGAATACCGGAACACTGAGCCGCAGCCTCGAACAGACGTGCGGTTTTGCTGTAAATAACGCGCATGTAGTTCTCTTCGGTGATGTCCGGATCATTAACGTTCATCAGTTGCAAAACTTCACCTTCCGCGATGACGTTTACAGCCTCTGACATCACTTCCAGCACTTTGAGCGAGCCGAGGCTGGTCATCATCTGGAACGCACGGGTATAAATAAAATCGCCTACCAGCACGCTGGCAGCGTTACCAAAAGCGGCGTTGGCGGTAGCTTTACCTCGGCGCATATCTGATTCATCCACAACGTCGTCGTGTAGCAGGGTCGCCGTGTGGATAAACTCAATTAGGGCAGCAATGGTGACATGTGCATTCCCCTCATAGCCAACAGCTCGTGCAGCCAGTACAGCAATCATCGGACGAATACGTTTACCGCCGCCGCTGACGATGTAATAGCCTAACTGATTGATCAGTTGGACGTCGGAATTAAGCTGCTCGAGAATTGCTGCATTAACACCCGCCATATCTTGCGCGGTTAACTCATTGATTTTTTCTAAATTCATCGCAAAAGCCGGGCTTTTCGCCCCGATTACCTTACTGTGAACAGAGGCAACTTAGGGTTTATGGTTAGGAATATAGAGTGATTGTACTGAAAAAATGGCACAGATAAACGTTACCGTACAAGTTGTGTTTTTTTTCTTCGTGTATTGACTGTAGCACTTGTCAAAGGCGTGCGTTTTGCGTAATATTCGCGCCCTATTGTGAATATTTATAGCGCACTCTGAATCATTGAAAAGGTGTGCGCGGAAGCGGAGTTTTATATGTACGCGGTTTTCCAAAGTGGTGGTAAACAACACCGAGTAAGCGAAGGTCAGACCGTTCGCCTGGAAAAGCTGGACATCGCAACTGGCGAAACTGTTGAGTTCGCTGAAGTGCTGATGATCGCAAACGGTGAAGAAGTCAAAATCGGCGTTCCTTTCGTTGATGGCGGCGTAATCAAAGCTGAAGTTGTTGCTCACGGTCGTGGCGAGAAAGTTAAAATCGTTAAGTTTCGCCGTCGTAAACACTATCGTAAGCAGCAGGGCCATCGTCAGTGGTTCACTGATGTGAAAATTACTGGCATCAGCGCCTAAGACCTGAGGAGAGATTTCAAATGGCACATAAAAAGGCTGGCGGCTCCACACGTAACGGTCGCGATTCAGAAGCTAAACGCCTGGGCGTTAAGCGTTTCGGTGGCGAATCCGTTCTGGCGGGTAGCATCATCGTTCGTCAACGTGGTACCAAATTCCACGCTGGCGCTAACGTAGGTTGCGGTCGTGACCACACTCTGTTTGCTAAAGCAGACGGTAAAGTGAAATTCGAAGTTAAAGGCCCGAAAAACCGTAAATTTATCAGCATCGAAGCTGAATAAGTTTTTCGCGTCCCGGTAACGGATGAAAGCCCCGCAACACGTTGCGGGGCTTTTTACATTCGATAACCGGTAAAATGCGCATGGTGCGGCGTTAATCCGCAAATGCGCTTTGCAGGGAATACGGTATGAAGCAGCAGGCAGGCATTGGCATTCTTTTGGCGCTCACCACAGCAATTTGCTGGGGGGCGTTGCCAATCGCAATGAAGCAGGTGCTGGAGGTGATGGAGCCTCCGACAATCGTGTTTTACCGTTTCTTGATGGCGAGTATTGGTCTTGGTGCCATTCTTGCACTGAAGAAGAGGTTGCCGCCATTACGCGTGTTTCGTAAGCCACGCTGGTTGATTTTGTTGGCAGTGGCGACCGCTGGGCTGTTTGGGAACTTCATCCTGTTCAGTTCATCCTTGCAATACCTGAGCCCGACCGCTTCGCAGGTGATTGGGCAACTCTCGCCGGTTGGCATGATGGTTGCCAGCGTATTTATCCTGAAAGAGAAAATGCGCAGCACTCAGGTTGTAGGGGCATTGATGCTCCTGAGCGGCCTGGTGATGTTTTTTAATACCAGTCTGGTCGAGATATTTACAAAGCTCACCGATTATACCTGGGGAGTTATCTTTGGGGTCGGTGCGGCGACGGTCTGGGTGAGTTATGGCGTGGCGCAAAAGGTTTTATTGCGTCGGCTGGCCTCACCGCAGATTCTGTTTTTACTGTACACTTTGTGTACAATTGCGCTCTTCCCTCTGGCAAAGCCAGGGGTGATAGCGCAGCTTAGCCACTGGCAGCTCGCATGTTTAATTTTTTGCGGACTGAATACCTTGGTAGGATATGGCGCCCTGGCGGAAGCGATGGCTCGCTGGCAGGCAGCGCAGGTGAGCGCGATCATCACGCTCACCCCACTGTTTACGCTGTTTTTTTCAGATCTTTTATCACTGGCCTGGCCCGATTTCTTCGCCAGACCGATGTTAAACCTTTTAGGTTATCTCGGTGCGTTTGTCGTGGTTGCGGGCGCGATGTATTCCGCCATTGGTCATCGTATTTGGGGCGGATTACGTAAGCATACAACGGTGGTATCGCAACCCCGCGCAGGCGAATGATTTACGGAGAATAAAATGAAGTTTGTTGATGAAGCATCGATTCTGGTCGTTGCAGGTGATGGCGGTAATGGTTGCGTGAGCTTCCGCCGCGAAAAATATATTCCGAAAGGCGGCCCGGATGGCGGCGACGGCGGTGACGGTGGTGACGTATGGATGGAAGCCGACGAGAACCTGAACACGCTTATCGATTATCGTTTTGAAAAATCTTTCCGTGCAGAGCGCGGTCAGAACGGCGCAAGCCGCGATTGTACCGGTAAGCGCGGTAAAGACGTGACGATTAAAGTGCCGGTAGGTACGCGTGTAATCGACCAGGGTACCGGTGAAACTATGGGCGATATGACCAAACACGGTCAGCGTCTACTGGTTGCGAAGGGCGGCTGGCACGGTCTGGGCAATACCCGTTTCAAATCGTCCGTTAACCGTACACCACGGCAGAAAACCAACGGTACGCCTGGCGATAAGCGCGAGCTGCTGCTGGAGCTGATGCTGCTGGCTGATGTCGGTATGCTGGGGATGCCAAACGCGGGTAAATCGACCTTTATTCGCGCTGTCTCGGCAGCTAAACCGAAAGTAGCGGACTATCCGTTTACCACTCTGGTGCCAAGCCTGGGCGTGGTACGTATGGACAACGAGAAGAGCTTCGTTGTTGCTGATATCCCGGGGTTGATTGAAGGCGCTGCGGAAGGCGCAGGTCTGGGCATTCGCTTCCTGAAGCACCTGGAACGTTGCCGCGTCCTGTTGCACCTCATCGATATCGATCCGATTGACGGCACCGATCCGGTTGAAAACGCGCGTATTATTATCAGCGAGCTGGAAAAATACAGCCAGGATCTGGCGGCGAAACCACGCTGGTTAGTCTTCAACAAGATCGACCTGCTGGATAAAGCAGAAGCTGAAGAGAAAGCGAAAGCGATCGCTGAGGCGCTGGGCTGGGAAGATAAATATTATCTGATCTCTGCGGCGAGCGGACTGGGCGTGAAAGATCTCTGCTGGGATGTGATGACCTTTATCATTGAAAACCCGGTCGTGCAGGCAGAAGAAGCGAAACAGCCTGAGAAAGTCGAATTCATGTGGGATGATTATCACCGTCAGCAGCTTGAAGAGATTGCTGAAGAGGATGATGAAGACTGGGATGACGACTGGGACGAAGACGACGAAGAAGGCGTTGAGTTCATTTACAAGCGTTAATCAGCAAAACCCCGGCCATGTGCCGGGGTTTCTTTTTGACTAATTGTTCTGGTAAATATCTTTATACAAACGGCTTTCAAAACGTACCAACGGAATACGGCGATTACGCTGATCCGCGGGTTCTACTGCATAACCAGAAAGATATTGTACGAACGCCATTCGTTGCCCGCTTGCTGTGGTGATGAATCCTGCCAGGTTATACACGCCCTGCAACGAACCTGTTTTCGCTGAAACTTTACCATCTACGCCCGCTTGATGCAGACCTGCACGGTACTGCAACGAACCATCGTAGCCTGCTAAAGGTAGCATTGAGATAAAGTTAAGCTCATTGTCGTGTTGGGCAATGTATTGCAGCACCTGCATCATGGTGGCTGGTGCAATCAGGTTATGCCGTGAAAGCCCCGAACCATCTGCAATAATCGTGTTGCCAATATCCACACCCGCCTGCTTACGCAGGATCTGACGCACGGCGTCCGACCCGGCCCGCCATGTCCCCGGGACATTAAAGCGCGCATGACCAATCATGCGAAAGACGGTATCGGCGATCATGTTGTCGGACTTTTTCAGCATAATCTTAAGCAGATCGTGCAAAGGGGCCGACTGTTTACTGGCAACCACCGTTCCTGGGTCGTTAACCTGCGTTTGTCGCAGTAGCGTGCCGGAATAGGTAATGCCTGCCTGTTTTAACTCATCTTTCAGAATCGCTCCGGCGTAGCTGGCGCCATCCTGTACGGCAAAAGCCAACGGTAGCGGCTCTGAACGTTGTGGTAGGCATCCGGTTAACGTAAAGCGGTTAAGGTCGCCTGGCACCACATCCAGCTCGCAATATTGCGCTTCGGCTGAACCTCGGGGGAGAGTGCGTACCTGGCTGAACATAGTCACAGGGTAATAAGAGGCCACGCGAACAAAGGCCATATCACCGGGTTTTTGGGCACTGTAGAGCGAGACGGAAAAGCAATTGCGGTCAACAATGGCGGCGGCAGGCGGGGCGCTAAAGCATTGTGTCATATCGTTCCAGGGCCAGCCGGGGGCTTTATCGTGACTGGCAAAAATGGACGTGTCTATGAACACATTGCCATCGATTTGGGAGACGCCTGATTTTTTCAGGGTCGCCACCATATTACGAATATCCTGACGTTTTAGCGTCGGATCGGCACCAAATCGCGCCACTAAGTCACCCTTGAGTACGCCGTTCTCCACATTGCCTTTGGTTTCAAGTGTAGTGGTGAAACGAAAATCGGGGCCAAGTTGAATCAACGCCGCCAGCGCAGTGATCACCTTCTGCGTACTGGCGGGCAGCGCCATTTGCTGACTATGGTAATCAATAGCGGGGGCAGACGCGCCGACTTTTTGCACCATCAGGGCAAGGTTGGCGCCAGCGGGGAGTTGAGTAATGTACTCATCAACATTCGCGGCCTGAACACTGAACGCTATACAGCTGGTCAATCCGATGATAAATCTGGAAAATCGCATAATCTCGCGCTAACAACCTGGAATCGAGCCGTCATACTACGGCGCAACGCCCTATAAAGTAAACGATGACCCTTCGGGAACTTCAGGGTAAAATGACTATCAAAATGTGAATTATTGCTGGCCTGGGACCTGTTCCCGGGTCGGTATTTTTTTGCTTCTGGCCCCGACGAGGAGTTGTGCCGGGCATGCCGAACAGCCGGGGCGAGTGGAGACTCTCCCCATCAGGAATATTCAAGAGGTATAACAAATGCAAGCTATTCCGATGACCTTACGCGGCGCTGAAAAATTACGCGAAGAGCTGGATTTTCTGAAATCTGTGCGCCGTCCTGAAATCATTGCTGCTATCGCGGAAGCGCGTGAGCATGGCGACCTGAAAGAGAACGCCGAATACCACGCTGCGCGTGAGCAGCAGGGTTTTTGCGAAGGCCGTATCAAAGATATCGAAGCCAAGCTGTCGAACGCGCAGGTAATTGATGTCACCAAAATGCCAAACAATGGTCGCGTGATTTTTGGCGCTACCGTGACGGTTTTGAATCTGGATTCTGATGAAGAACAGACCTATCGCATCGTAGGCGATGACGAAGCTGACTTTAAACAGAACCTGATTTCTGTAAACTCGCCTATCGCTCGTGGACTGATTGGCAAAGAAGAAGATGATGTAGTGGTCATCAAAACGCCGGGCGGCGATGTAGAATTTGAAGTAATTAAGGTGGAATACCTGTAAGAATTACCCAATACTCAAAATGTTGATGTATTGTAAAGAAAGGAAAAAGGCCGCTATGCGGCCTTTTATCAACGAACAGAGCGTGGCATTTTGCTCTCCTGCTTGCGGAAAATCCCTCGTTTTACACAGCAAATGTGTGTAACTTTAGGATAATCTTAGCGTGGCAGCGAGATTTTACGTTCTTTAGTTGGACGATAAAGCACCAGCGTTTTACCGATGACCTGTACATTACAGGCGCCGGTTTCGCGCACGATAGCTTCCACGATCAAGGTTTTAGTTTCGCGATCTTCAGTGGCGATTTTCACCTTGATGAGTTCATGGTGCTCTAACGCTTGTTCAATCTCGGCCAGCACCCCTTCGGTCAAACCATTACTGCCAAGCAGAACAACTGGCTTGAGCGGATGTGCCAGACCTTTCAGGTGCTGTTTTTGTTTAGTACTCAGATTCATCGTATTTTTTTGCTTACGTTGGGATTGAAAACGGGTCATTCTACCGCCATCTCCCATATATCGCCAAATAGGCGCGTAAAAATTTACGCAATTGGTTACGATGAGTTATCCCAATGGGAAAGTTAAATGACAGGTAAGAAGCGTTCTGCCAGCTCCAGTCGCTGGCTTCAGGAACACTTTAGCGATAAATATGTTCAACAGGCACAGAAAAAGGGGTTACGTTCCCGTGCCTGGTTTAAACTTGATGAAATACAGCAAAGTGACAAACTCTTTAAACCGGGAATGACGGTTGTCGACCTTGGTGCTGCGCCAGGTGGTTGGTCACAATATGTGGTCACCCAAATTGGCGGCAAAGGCCGTATCATCGCTTGCGATCTTTTACCTATGGATCCTATCGTTGGTGTGGACTTTCTTCAGGGCGATTTTCGTGATGAACTGGTGATGAAAGCACTGCTGGAGCGCGTAGGCGACAGCAAAGTCCAGGTTGTCATGTCCGATATGGCACCAAACATGAGCGGAACACCGGCGGTGGATATCCCCCGTGCCATGTATCTGGTGGAACTGGCGCTAGAAATGTGTCGTGATGTATTAGCGCCAGGTGGCAGTTTTGTAGTGAAGGTGTTCCAGGGCGAAGGTTTCGATGAGTATCTAAGGGAAATTCGCTCCCTGTTTACGAAGGTCAAAGTTCGTAAGCCGGACTCTTCTCGTGCACGTTCGCGGGAAGTGTATATTGTAGCGACCGGGCGTAAACCCTAACCGGGAGATTTCAGACGAAAGTTTGAAAGCTGCTGGATATAGAGTATCCTGACGCTGTTTTTAACACAGTTGTAATAAGAGGTTAATCCCTTGAGTGACATGGCGAAAAACCTAATACTCTGGCTGGTCATTGCCGTTGTGCTGATGTCAGTATTCCAGAGCTTTGGGCCCAGCGAGTCTAATGGACGTAAGGTGGATTACTCTACCTTCCTACAAGAGGTCAATAACGACCAGGTTCGTGAAGCGCGTATCAACGGACGTGAAATCAACGTTACCAAGAAAGATAGTAACCGTTATACCACTTACATTCCGGTTCAGGATCCGAAGTTACTGGATAACCTGCTGACCAAGAACGTCAAGGTTGTCGGTGAACCGCCTGAAGAGCCAAGCCTGCTGGCTTCTATCTTCATCTCCTGGTTCCCGATGCTGTTGCTGATTGGTGTCTGGATCTTCTTCATGCGTCAAATGCAGGGCGGCGGTGGTAAAGGTGCCATGTCGTTCGGTAAGAGCAAAGCGCGCATGCTGACGGAAGATCAGATCAAAACGACCTTTGCTGACGTTGCGGGCTGCGACGAAGCAAAAGAAGAAGTTGCTGAACTGGTTGAGTATCTGCGCGAGCCAAGCCGCTTCCAGAAACTCGGCGGTAAGATCCCGAAAGGCGTCCTGATGGTCGGTCCTCCGGGTACCGGTAAAACGCTGCTGGCGAAAGCGATTGCAGGCGAAGCGAAAGTTCCGTTCTTTACTATCTCCGGTTCTGACTTCGTAGAAATGTTCGTCGGTGTGGGTGCATCCCGTGTTCGTGACATGTTCGAACAGGCGAAGAAAGCGGCACCGTGTATCATCTTTATCGATGAAATCGACGCCGTCGGCCGCCAGCGTGGCGCAGGTCTGGGCGGTGGTCACGATGAACGTGAACAGACTCTGAACCAGATGCTGGTTGAGATGGATGGCTTCGAAGGTAACGAAGGTATCATCGTTATCGCCGCGACTAACCGTCCGGACGTTCTGGACCCGGCGCTGCTGCGTCCTGGTCGTTTCGACCGTCAGGTTGTGGTTGGCTTGCCAGATGTTCGCGGTCGTGAGCAGATCCTGAAAGTTCACATGCGTCGCGTACCATTGGCACCAGATATTGACGCGGCAATCATTGCCCGTGGTACTCCTGGTTTCTCCGGTGCTGACCTGGCGAACCTGGTGAACGAAGCGGCACTGTTCGCTGCTCGTGGCAACAAACGCGTTGTGTCGATGGTTGAGTTCGAAAAAGCGAAAGACAAAATCATGATGGGGGCGGAACGTCGCTCCATGGTGATGACGGAAGCGCAGAAAGAATCGACTGCATACCACGAAGCAGGCCATGCGATTATCGGTCGCCTTGTGCCGGAACACGATCCGGTGCACAAAGTGACGATTATCCCGCGCGGACGTGCGTTGGGTGTGACTTTCTTCTTGCCTGAGGGCGACGCAATCAGCGCCAGCCGTCAGAAACTGGAAAGCCAGATTTCTACGCTGTACGGTGGTCGTCTGGCAGAAGAGATCATCTACGGGCCGGAACATGTTTCTACCGGTGCGTCCAACGATATTAAAGTTGCGACCAACCTGGCACGTAACATGGTGACTCAGTGGGGCTTCTCCGAAAAACTTGGTCCGCTGCTGTACGCGGAAGAAGAAGGTGAAGTGTTCCTCGGTCGTAGCGTGGCGAAAGCGAAACATATGTCCGATGAAACTGCGCGTATCATCGACCAGGAAGTGAAGTTACTGATTGAGCGTAACTACAATCGTGCGCGTCAGTTGTTGAACGACAACCTGGATATTCTGCATGCAATGAAAGATGCGCTCATGAAATATGAAACCATCGATGCACCGCAGATTGACGACCTGATGGCACGTCGCGATGTACGCCCGCCAGCGGGCTGGGAAGAACCAGGCGCTTCTAACAATTCTGGCGACAATGGTAGTCCAAAGGCTCCTCGTCCGGTTGATGAACCGCGTACGCCGAACCCGGGTAACACCATGTCAGAGCAGTTAGGCGACAAGTAAGTTCCCGCATCAGATGACTGTATTTGTACCGAAAACCCCGGGGCGTGCTCCGGGGTTTTTTCTTATCAATTCATACCAGGGATAACACCATGAAACTCTTTGCCCAGGGCACTTCACTGGACCTTAGCCATCCTCACGTAATGGGGATCCTCAACGTCACGCCTGATTCTTTCTCCGATGGCGGCACGCATAATTCGCTGATTGATGCGGTGAAACATGCGAATCTGATGATCAATGCTGGCGCAACGATCATTGACGTTGGCGGCGAGTCCACACGTCCAGGGGCTGCGGAAGTGAGCGTTGAAGAAGAGTTGCAACGTGTTATTCCTGTGGTTGAGGCAATTGCGCAACGCTTTGAAGTCTGGATCTCAGTGGATACATCCAAACCAGAAGTGATCCGTGAGTCAGCGAAAGCAGGCGCTCACATCATTAATGATATCCGCTCCCTTTCCGAACCCGGCGCCCTGGAAGCTGCCGCTGAAACTGGTTTGCCAGTTTGCCTGATGCATATGCAGGGAAACCCAAAGACCATGCAGGAAGCACCAAAGTATGACGATGTCTTTGCCGAGGTAAATCGCTACTTTGTTGAGCAAATAGCACGCTGCGAACAGGCTGGTATCGCAAAAGAGAAATTGTTGCTCGACCCCGGATTCGGTTTCGGTAAAAATCTCCATCACAACTATGCATTACTGGCGCGTCTGGCTGAATTTCATCATTTCAACCTGCCGCTGTTGGTGGGTATGTCACGAAAATCGATGATTGGACAGCTGTTGAACGTGGGGCCGTCCGAGCGCCTGAGCGGTAGTCTGGCCTGTGCGGTCATTGCCGCAATGCAAGGCGCGCACATTATTCGTGTTCATGACGTCAAAGAAACCGTAGAAGCGATGCGAGTGGTGGAAGCCACTCTGTCTGCAAAGGAAAACAAACGCTATGAGTAATCGTAAATATTTCGGTACCGATGGGATTCGTGGTCGTGTTGGGGATGCGCCGATCACGCCTGATTTTGTGCTTAAGCTGGGGTGGGCTGCGGGTAAAGTGCTGGCGCGCCACGGCTCCCGTAAGATTATTATTGGTAAAGACACCCGTATTTCTGGCTATATGCTGGAGTCGGCGCTGGAAGCGGGTCTGGCGGCTGCCGGTCTTTCCGCGCTCTTTACCGGTCCAATGCCAACACCGGCCGTGGCTTATCTGACGCGTACCTTCCGCGCCGAAGCTGGGATTGTAATTTCTGCATCACATAACCCATTCTATGATAACGGGATCAAATTCTTTTCTATTGACGGCACCAAGCTGCCGGATGCAGTTGAAGAAGCCATTGAAGCTGAAATGGAAAAAGAGATTAGCTGCGTTGATTCGGCAGAACTGGGTAAAGCCAGCCGTATCGTTGATGCTGCGGGCCGCTATATCGAGTTTTGCAAAGCCACGTTCCCGAATGAACTTAGTTTGAGCGAACTGAAAATTGTGGTGGATTGCGCCAACGGCGCGACTTATCACATTGCGCCGAACGTGCTGCGCGAGCTGGGAGCGAATGTTATCGCTATCGGTTGTGAGCCGAACGGCGTAAACATCAATGCCGAAGTGGGCGCAACTGATGTTCGTGCGTTACAGGCGCGCGTACTGGCTGAAAAAGCAGATCTCGGTATCGCCTTTGACGGTGACGGCGACCGCGTGATTATGGTTGACCATGAAGGCAATAAAGTCGATGGCGATCAGATCATGTATATCATCGCGCGTGAAGGTCTTCGTCAGGGCCAGCTGCGTGGTGGTGCTGTGGGTACATTGATGAGCAACATGGGGCTGGAACTGGCGCTGAAACAGTTAGGTATTCCATTTGCTCGTGCGAAAGTGGGCGATCGCTACGTACTGGAAAAAATGCAGGAGAAAGGCTGGCGCATCGGTGCCGAGAACTCCGGTCATGTGATCCTGCTGGATAAAACCACCACCGGTGATGGCATTGTTGCAGGTTTGCAGGTCCTGGCGGCGATGGCGCGTAACCATATGAGCCTGCACGACCTTTGCAGCGGCATGAAAATGTTCCCGCAGATTCTGGTTAACGTGCGTTACACCGCAGGTAGCGGCGATCCGCTTGAGCATGAATCAGTCAAAGCTGTGACCGCAGAAGTTGAAGCAGCGCTGGGTAGCCGTGGACGTGTGCTGTTGCGTAAATCCGGCACCGAACCGTTAATTCGCGTGATGGTAGAAGGTGAAGACGAAGCGCAGGTAACCGAATTTGCGCATCGCATCGCTGACGCGGTAAAAGCGGTTTGATTCGATAGCTAACTGGCTAAAAAGGCGACGATTGTCGCCTTTGTTCTTCTTTAGTACATCGGTTTTGCTGTTTTTTTCCGCAGTTGATACAATGCAATAAAATTGCCCTTGCGAAGGTCATTCGCTTTGGTTAGTATTCACACCCGCTTCAGTGGGAAAGATTAAAAACTCCCGCTTTATTGGTTGAAGCATTGGTACGCGGCAACTCCGCAAGGAACAGGTTGATTATGTACGAAGCTCTTTTAGTAGTTTTCCTTATTGTAGCAATTGGCCTTGTAGGTCTGATCATGCTGCAGCAAGGTAAAGGCGCTGATATGGGAGCCTCCTTCGGAGCAGGCGCTTCCGCTACGCTGTTTGGTTCAAGTGGTTCTGGTAACTTCATGACCCGCATGACGGCGCTGCTGGCAACGTTATTCTTCATCATCAGTCTGGTGCTGGGTAACATCAACAGCAACAAAACCAATAAAGGTAGCGAATGGGAAAACCTGAGTGCGCCGGCGAAAACCGAACAAACTCAGCCAGCTGCTCCGGCTAAGCCGACCAGCGATATCCCGAACTAAAAAGTAGTATCCGTGCCGAGGTGGTGGAATTGGTAGACACGCTACCTTGAGGTGGTAGTGCCCAATAGGGCTTACGGGTTCAAGTCCCGTCCTCGGTACCAAATTCCAGAAAAGAGACGCTGAAAAGCGTCTTTTTTCGTTTTAATGACCCGTCCTGAATGTCATCAACTTGATCAATTTCCGTAGTCTTTCGAACGTCAAACGAATCGGCGCAATAGTTCGTTCAGCTTCAGTTTTGCATGCGACAAGCGATATTAATCAACTCATGACATTGGCCAGCTTTGCTGGAACAGACATCTAAATCGTTATGCGCGATCACATTATATTGGTCGTAAAAAAGGCCGCATCGGCGGCCTTTAGCATGAAAGCTCTGAGATTACTTAACTTTATTTTCCTGATTCTCCACCTGCGGCACGCCCGAAGAGGTGGAGGAGGAGAGTAGTCCAGTTTTGGCATAACCGAACAGCTTCTCGCGGGTATCGGTAATATCCAGGTTACGCATGGTCAGTTGACCAATACGATCTTCAGCCGTAAACATAGAGTCGCCTTTCTCCATGGTCAAACGCTCTGCTTTATAGGTCAGGTTGTCAGAGACGGTATTGAGGATCGAGTAGTCGTTCCCGCGACGCAGTTCCAGCGTCACTTCACCTGTTATCTGGCTGGCAACCCAGCGTTGCAGAGAGTCACGCAGCATCAGCGCCTGGGAGTCAAACCAACGCCCCTGGTACAGCAGACGGCCCAATTGACGACCATGAGCATGATACTGCTCAATGGTGTCTTCGTTGTGAATACCGGTCAACAGACGTTCATAAGCGATATGTAGCAGTGCCATCCCCGGAGCCTCGTAAATACCCCGGCTTTTCGCTTCGATGATACGGTTTTCAATCTGGTCGCTCATGCCCAGGCCGTGACGACCGCCGATACGGTTAGCTTCCAGCATCATTTCTACGTCGTCGCTAAAGGTTTTACCGTTCAGCGCCACTGGATGACCTTGCTCAAAGCGTACTGTGACTTCTTCTGCCGGGATCTTCACGCTCTCATCCCAGAACTTCACGCCCATAATCGGGTTGACGATTTTGACGCTGGAGTTGAGGTATTCCAGATCCTTCGCTTCATGCGTTGCACCAAGCATGTTGGAGTCCGTGGAGTAGGCTTTTTCGACAGACATTTTGTAGTCGAAACCGCAGGCAATCATAAATTCAGACATTTCATGACGGCCGCCCAGTTCATCAATAAAGTCAGTATCAAGCCACGGTTTGTAAATCTGCAGTTCAGCATTGGTCAGCAGACCGTAACGATAGAAACGTTCGATATCGTTTCCTTTATAGGTGCTGCCGTCACCCCAGATATTCACGCCATCTTCTTTCATGGCAGCAACCAGCATGGTGCCGGTCACGGCGCGGCCCAGCGGCGTCGTGTTGAAATAGGTCAGGCCGCCAGTAGTGTTATGGAAAGCGCCACACTGAATAGCGGCAATACCTTCGGCGACCAACTGCTTGCGGCAGTCGATCAGACGAGCGTTCTCCGCGCCGTATTCCATGGCACGACGAGGGATCGCATCATAATCCTCTTCGTCTGGCTGGCCCAGGTTTGCAGTATATGCATAAGGAACCGCTCCCTTTTTTCGCATCCACAGCAGTGCGGCACTGGTGTCCAGACCGCCAGAAAAAGCGATACCAATACGTTGACCTACCGGGAGATGCTTGAGAATCGTCGTCATAAAATAACACCCTGCTTAATTAACTGATGATGAGCCTGGATTTCCGCTCTAACTGAATTTTTATGCAAAATAAATGAGTTTTCATTTAATCATCTTTTATCGGAGACAGGAAGAGTTTAGTGTGTTTTTTGTAAAATAATGCGCTTAAGGGAGAGCAGGAGAAGACAAAAGTATTCAACAAATGAAAGTGAACTGGATATCCATTCACGTGAATAGCAATAAATGTTGACAAAATGTGGCGCGGATCACTATAATGCCTGCAGATTTTACGTCCCGTCTCGGTACACCAAATCCCAGCAGTATTTGCATTTTTTACCCAAAACGAGTAGAATTTGCCACGTTTCAGGCGCGGGGTGGAGCAGCCTGGTAGCTCGTCGGGCTCATAACCCGAAGGTCGTCGGTTCAAATCCGGCCCCCGCAACCACTTTCCCTTAGAGTTCTTTTTCAAATATACTGTGAAGACTTCGGCCTTCGTAGTGGGATTTGAAAAAATCCTTCTGGAAAGTGCTCCAGACCGCAGTTGCGGTTATAGGGTTCAGTTATATAAAGCCCCGATTTATCGGGGTTTTTTGTTATCTGACTACAGAATAACTGGGCTTTAGGCCCTTTTTTTATGTCTTGGGGGTGGGCTTGTCCACATTAGAGCAAAAATTAACAGAGATGATTACTGCGCCAGTTGAGGCCCTGGGTTTTGAGCTGGTTGGCATCGAGTTTATTCGCGGTCGCACATCCACACTGCGCATCTATATTGATAGTGAAGATGGCATCAATGTTGATGATTGTGCTGATGTGAGCCACCAGGTAAGTGCTGTGCTGGATGTTGAAGATCCCATCACCGTTGCTTATAACCTGGAAGTCTCCTCACCGGGTCTCGATCGCCCACTGTTCACGGCTGAACACTACGCCCGTTTTGTCGGAGAAGAGGTGACTCTGGTTCTCCGTATGGCGGTACAAAACCGTCGTAAATGGCAGGGCGTTATCAAAGCGGTAGACGGTGAAATGATCACAGTTACCGTCGAAGGTAAAGATGAAGTGTTCGCGCTGAGTAATATCCAGAAGGCGAACCTGGTTCCCCACTTTTAATAGTCTGGATGAGGTGAAAAGCCCGCGATGAACAAAGAAATTTTGGCTGTAGTTGAAGCCGTATCCAATGAAAAGGCGCTACCTCGCGAGAAGATTTTCGAAGCATTGGAAAGCGCGCTGGCGACAGCAACAAAGAAAAAATATGAACAAGAGATCGACGTCCGTGTACAGATCGATCGCAAAAGCGGTGATTTTGACACCTTCCGTCGCTGGTTAGTTGTTGATGAAGTCACCCAGCCGACCAAGGAAATCACCCTTGAAGCCGCACGTTATGAAGATGAAAGCCTGAACCTGGGCGATTACGTTGAAGATCAGATTGAGTCTGTTACCTTTGACCGTATCACCACCCAGACGGCAAAACAGGTTATCGTGCAGAAAGTGCGTGAAGCCGAACGTGCGATGGTGGTTGATCAGTTCCGTGAACACGAAGGTGAAATCATCACCGGCGTGGTGAAAAAAGTAAACCGCGACAACATCTCTCTGGATCTGGGCAACAACGCTGAAGCCGTGATCCTGCGCGAAGATATGCTGCCGCGTGAAAACTTCCGCCCTGGCGACCGCGTTCGTGGCGTGCTTTATTCCGTTCGCCCGGAAGCGCGTGGCGCGCAACTGTTCGTTACCCGTTCCAAGCCGGAAATGCTGATCGAACTGTTCCGCATTGAAGTGCCAGAAATCGGCGAAGAAGTGATTGAAATTAAAGCAGCGGCTCGCGACCCGGGTTCTCGTGCGAAAATCGCGGTGAAAACCAACGATAAACGTATCGATCCGGTAGGTGCTTGCGTAGGTATGCGTGGCGCGCGTGTTCAGGCGGTTTCTACTGAACTGGGCGGCGAGCGTATCGATATCGTCCTGTGGGATGATAACCCGGCGCAGTTCGTGATTAATGCGATGGCACCGGCAGACGTTGCTTCTATCGTGGTGGATGAAGATAAACACACCATGGATATCGCCGTTGAAGCCGGTAACCTGGCGCAGGCGATTGGCCGTAACGGTCAGAACGTGCGTCTGGCTTCGCAGCTCAGCGGTTGGGAACTCAACGTGATGACCGTTGACGACCTGCAGGCTAAGCATCAGGCGGAAGCGCATGCAGCGATTGACACCTTCACCCGTTATCTCGACATTGACGAAGACTTCGCGACTGTCCTGGTAGAAGAAGGTTTCTCAACGTTGGAAGAACTGGCCTATGTGCCGATGAAAGAGCTGTTGGAAATCGAAGGCCTTGATGAGCCGACCGTTGAAGCACTGCGTGAGCGTGCTAAAAATGCACTGGCCACCATTGCACAGGCCCAGGAAGAAAGCCTCGGTGATAACAAACCGGCTGACGATCTGCTGAACCTTGAAGGGATAGATCGTGATTTGGCATTCAAACTGGCCGCCCGTGGCGTTTGTACGCTGGAAGATCTCGCCGAACAGGGCATTGATGATCTGGCTGATATCGAAGGGTTGACCGACGAAAAAGCCGGAGCACTGATTATGGCTGCCCGTAATATTTGCTGGTTCGGTGACGAAGCGTAATAAACTGTAGCAGGAAGGAACAGCATGACAGATGTAACGATTAAAACGCTGGCCGCAGAGCGACAGACCTCCGTGGAACGCCTGGTACAGCAATTTGCTGATGCAGGTATCCGGAAGTCTGCTGACGACTCTGTGTCCGCACAAGAGAAACAGGCTTTAATTGACCACCTGAACCAGAAAAATTCAGGGCCGGGCAAATTAACGCTGCAGCGTAAAACACGCAGCACCCTTAACATTCCTGGTACCGGTGGAAAAAGCAAATCGGTACAAATCGAAGTCCGCAAGAAACGCACCTTTGTGAAACGTGACCCGCAAGAGGCCGAGCGCCTTGCGGCGGAAGAGCAAGCGCAGCGTGAAGCGGAAGAGCAAGCCCGTCGTGAGGCAGAAGAATCGGCCAAACGCGAGGCGCAACAAAAAGCTGAACGTGAGGCCGCAGAACAAGCTAAACGTGAAGCCGCTGAACAAGCGAAACGTGAAGCTGCGGAAAAAGACAAAGTGAGCAATCAACAAGACGATATGACTAAAACCGCCCAGGCTGAAAAAGCCCGCCGTGAGCAGGAAGCTGCAGAGCTCAAGCGTAAAGCTGAAGAAGAAGCGCGTCGTAAACTCGAAGAAGAAGCACGTCGCGTTGCTGAAGAAGCACGTCGTATGGCGGAAGAAAATAAATGGACTGATAACGCGGAACCAACTGAAGATTCCAGCGATTATCACGTTACTACCTCTCAACATGCCCGTCAGGCAGAAGACGAAAGCGATCGTGAAGTCGAAGGCGGCCGTGGCCGTGGTCGTAACGCGAAAGCAGCGCGTCCGAAGAAAGGCAATAAACACGCTGAATCAAAAGCTGATCGCGAAGAAGCGCGTGCAGCGGTACGTGGCGGTAAAGGCGGAAAACGTAAAGGTTCTTCGCTGCAGCAGGGCTTCCAGAAGCCTGCTCAGGCCGTTAACCGTGATGTAGTGATTGGCGAAACCATCACCGTTGGCGAACTGGCTAACAAGATGGCGGTTAAAGGCTCTCAGGTCATCAAAGCGATGATGAAACTGGGCGCAATGGCAACCATCAACCAGGTTATCGATCAGGAAACCGCACAGCTGGTTGCTGAAGAGATGGGCCACAAAGTTATCCTGCGTCGTGAAAACGAGCTGGAAGAGGCGGTAATGAGCGACCGTGACACGGGTGCTGCGGCTGAACCGCGCGCGCCGGTGGTGACCATCATGGGTCACGTTGACCACGGTAAAACCTCTCTGCTGGACTACATTCGTTCAACGAAAGTGGCCTCTGGCGAAGCGGGCGGCATTACCCAGCACATTGGTGCATACCACGTTGAAACTGAAAACGGCATGATCACCTTCCTGGACACCCCGGGGCACGCCGCGTTTACTTCAATGCGTGCACGTGGTGCGCAGGCAACGGACATCGTAGTCCTGGTTGTTGCTGCAGACGACGGCGTAATGCCGCAGACCATCGAAGCTATCCAGCACGCGAAAGCGGCGGGTGTTCCGGTGGTGGTTGCTGTGAACAAAATCGATAAGCCAGAAGCCGATCCGGATCGCGTTAAGAACGAACTCTCTCAGTACGGCATCCTGCCAGAAGAGTGGGGCGGCGAAAGCCAGTTCGTACACGTATCTGCAAAAGCGGGTACCGGTATTGATGAACTGCTGGATGCTATCCTGCTGCAGGCTGAAGTCCTGGAACTGAAAGCCGTACGTAACGGGATGGCGAGCGGTGCGGTTATCGAATCCTTCCTCGATAAAGGTCGTGGTCCGGTTGCTACTGTACTGGTACGCGAAGGTACTCTGCACAAGGGCGATATCGTTCTGTGTGGCTTCGAATACGGTCGTGTTCGTGCGATGCGTAACGAACTGGGACAGGAAGTGCTGGAAGCAGGTCCGTCCATTCCGGTGGAAATCCTCGGCTTGTCCGGTGTTCCGGCTGCGGGTGATGAAGTTACCGTTGTACGTGACGAGAAGAAAGCACGTGAAGTTGCACTGTACCGTCAGGGCAAATTCCGCGAAGTTAAACTGGCTCGTCAGCAGAAATCTAAACTCGAGAACATGTTCGCCAACATGACCGAAGGCGAAGTTCACGAAGTGAATATCGTCCTGAAGGCAGACGTACAGGGTTCTGTGGAAGCGATCTCCGACTCCTTGCTGAAACTGTCTACTGACGAAGTTAAAGTGAAGATCATCGGTTCTGGTGTAGGTGGTATCACCGAAACCGACGCCACCCTGGCTGCGGCGTCCAACGCCATCCTGGTTGGCTTTAACGTTCGTGCTGATGCCTCTGCACGTAAAGTGATTGAAGCGGAAAGCCTGGATCTGCGTTACTACTCCGTCATCTATAACCTGATCGACGAAGTGAAAGCGGCGATGAGCGGTATGCTGTCTCCTGAACTGAAACAGCAGATTATCGGTCTGGCGGAAGTTCGTGACGTGTTCAAATCGCCGAAATTTGGTGCCATTGCAGGCTGTATGGTTACCGAAGGTGTGGTTAAACGTCACAACCCGATCCGCGTTCTGCGCGACAACGTTGTTATCTACGAAGGCGAGCTGGAGTCCCTGCGCCGCTTCAAAGATGACGTTAACGAAGTCCGTAACGGTATGGAATGTGGTATCGGCGTTAAGAACTACAACGACGTCCGCACTGGCGATGTGATCGAAGTATTCGAAATCATCGAGATCCAACGTACCATCGCTTAAGGTTTTTAGGGTTCCATGCGGGATAAGGCGTTTACGCCGCATCCGGCATGGATTGCCTGATGCGACGCTGGCGCGTCTTATCAGGCCTACGTGAACAGCCCTTCCACCTGAAATTAATTTTAAAAAGGGGCTAACAGCCCCTTTTTTGTCAGGAGAATTTATTATGGCGAAAGAATTTGGTCGCCCGCAGCGCGTAGCGCAGGAAATGCAAAAAGAGATCGCTCTCATCCTGCAGCGCGAAATTAAAGATCCTCGTCTGGGCATGATGACCACTGTTTCCGGTGTCGAAATGTCTCGTGACCTGGCGTATGCCAAAGTATATGTGACGTTCCTCAACGACAAAGATGAAGACGCGGTTAAAGCGGGCATCAAAGCGTTGCAGGAAGCTTCTGGTTTCATCCGCAGCCTGCTGGGTAAAGCGATGCGCTTGCGTATCGTGCCGGAACTGACCTTCTTCTACGACAACTCATTGGTTGAAGGGATGCGTATGTCAAATCTGGTGACCAGCGTGGTCAAACATGACGAAGAACGTCGTGTTAACCCGGACGACAGCAAGGAGGACTAATGAGTCGTCCTCGTCGTCGCGGTCGCGACATTAACGGCGTTTTGTTGCTGGATAAACCGCAGGGTATGTCCAGCAACGATGCGCTGCAAAAAGTGAAACGTATATATAACGCCAACCGTGCCGGACACACAGGCGCGCTGGACCCGCTGGCAACTGGCATGTTGCCGATTTGCCTCGGGGAAGCGACGAAGTTTTCCCAGTATCTGCTGGACTCCGACAAACGCTATCGGGTGATTGCGCGTCTTGGACAGCGTACCGATACTTCTGACGCCGATGGACAAATCGTTGAAGAACGTCCGGTAACCTTTAGTGCAGAGCAACTGGCGGCGGCGCTGGATACTTTCCGCGGCGATATCGAACAGATCCCTTCGATGTATTCAGCACTGAAATATCAGGGCAAAAAACTGTACGAATACGCGCGTCAGGGCATTGAAGTTCCGCGTGAAGCGCGCCCGATTACCGTTTATGAATTGCTGTTTATTCGCCATGAAGGCAATGAGCTGGAGCTGGAAATTCACTGCTCAAAAGGCACTTATATCCGCACTATCGTTGACGACCTGGGGGAAAAACTCGGCTGTGGCGCGCATGTTATTTACCTGCGCCGTCTGGCGGTAAGTAAATATCCGGTTGAACGGATGGTGACCCTGGAGCACCTGCGTGAACTTGTTGAGCAAGCTGAACAGCAGGATATTCCGGCTGCGGAGTTACTTGATCCATTACTGATGCCAATGGACAGTCCAGCTTCGGACTATCCGGTGGTGAATCTTCCGTTAACGTCTTCTGTTTACTTCAAAAATGGTAACCCAGTTCGTACATCTGGTGCGCCGCTGGAAGGACTGGTTCGTGTTACAGAAGGTGAGAATGGCAAGTTTATCGGTATGGGTGAAATTGACGATGAAGGCCGCGTAGCGCCTCGTCGCCTGGTGGTTGAATATCCGGCGTAATGTTAACCGTCTTGCGATAACAGGTCGCTACGAGTAGAATACTGCCGCTTAACGTCGCGTAAAATGTTTAACACTTTGCGTAACGTACACTGGGATCGCTGAATTAGAGATCGGCGTCCTTTCATTCTATATACTTTGGAGTTTTAAAATGTCTCTAAGTACTGAAGCAACAGCTAAAATCGTTTCTGAGTTTGGTCGTGGTGAAAACGACACCGGTTCTACTGAAGTTCAGGTAGCACTGCTGACTGCACAGATCAACCACCTGCAGGGCCACTTTGCAGAGCACAAAAAAGATCACCACAGCCGTCGTGGTCTGCTGCGCATGGTTTCTCAGCGTCGTAAACTGCTCGACTACCTGAAACGTAAAGACGTAGCACGTTACACCCAGCTCATCGAGCGCCTGGGTCTGCGTCGCTAATTCTTGCGAGTTTCAGAAAAGGGGCCTGAGTGGCCCCTTTTTTCAAACTGACGGCAGCAATTCACTGGAAACTAATGTATTGTTGCTATGAATGATCTTCCGTTGCAGAGGTTCGCGCGGCTAATGAGAGGCTTTACCCACATTTGGCTGGGTTAGGGTTGTCATTAGTCGCGAGGATGCGCAGAAGATCGGGTATTAACACCAGTACCGTAAGGTACTGTCTAAGAAAGAAAAGGGTATTACATTGCTTAATCCGATCGTTCGTAAATTCCAGTACGGCCAACACACCGTGACTCTGGAAACCGGCATGATGGCGCGTCAAGCCACTGCCGCTGTTATGGTTAGCATGGATGACACCGCGGTATTTGTTACCGTTGTCGGCCAGAAAAAAGCCAAACCAGGTCAGGACTTCTTCCCACTGACCGTTAACTATCAGGAGCGTACCTACGCTGCTGGTCGTATCCCGGGTAGCTTCTTCCGTCGTGAAGGCCGCCCAAGCGAAGGCGAAACCCTGATCGCGCGTCTGATTGACCGCCCGATTCGCCCGCTGTTCCCGGAAGGCTTCGTCAACGAAGTTCAGGTTATCGCCACCGTGGTTTCTGTTAACCCGCAGGTTAACCCGGATATCGTCGCGATGATTGGTGCTTCCGCAGCACTGTCTCTGTCTGGTATTCCGTTCAATGGTCCGATTGGTGCTGCCCGCGTAGGTTACATCAATGACCAGTACGTACTGAACCCGACTCAGGACGAGCTGAAAGAGAGCAAACTGGACTTGGTTGTTGCGGGTACTGAAGCCGCTGTACTGATGGTTGAATCTGAAGCTGAACTGCTGAGCGAAGACCAGATGCTGGGCGCAGTAGTGTTCGGTCATGAACAACAGCAGGTTGTTATTCAGAACATCAATGAACTGGTGAAAGAAGCCGGTAAACCGCGTTGGGACTGGCACCCGGAGCCGGTAAACGAAGCGCTGAACGCGCGCGTTGCTGCACTGGCTGAAGCTCGTCTGAGCGATGCTTACCGCATCACCGACAAACAAGAGCGTTATGCGCAGGTTGACGTCATCAAATCTGAAACCATCGCGACGCTGCTTGCTGAAGATGAAACCCTGGACGAAAACGAACTGGGTGAAATTCTGCACGCTATCGAGAAAAATGTTGTTCGTAGCCGCGTACTGGCAGGCGAACCGCGTATCGACGGTCGTGAAAAAGATATGATCCGTGGTCTGGATGTGCGTACTGGCGTGCTGCCGCGTACTCACGGTTCTGCGCTGTTCACCCGTGGTGAAACGCAGGCGCTGGTTACCGCAACGCTGGGTACTGCACGTGACGCGCAAGTTCTTGATGAACTGATGGGCGAACGTACTGACACCTTCCTGTTCCACTACAACTTCCCTCCGTACTCCGTAGGTGAAACCGGCATGGTCGGTTCTCCGAAGCGTCGTGAAATTGGTCACGGTCGTCTGGCGAAGCGCGGTGTGCTGGCAGTAATGCCGGATATGGACAAATTCCCGTACACCGTACGTGTTGTGTCTGAAATCACCGAATCCAACGGTTCCTCTTCTATGGCTTCCGTGTGCGGCGCTTCTCTGGCGCTGATGGACGCAGGTGTGCCGATCAAAGCTGCCGTTGCGGGTATCGCAATGGGTCTGGTGAAAGAAGGCGACAACTACGTTGTACTGTCTGACATTTTGGGTGACGAAGATCACCTGGGCGATATGGACTTCAAAGTTGCGGGTTCCCGCGACGGTATCTCTGCATTGCAGATGGATATCAAAATTGAAGGTATCACCAAAGAGATCATGCAGGTTGCACTGAACCAGGCTAAAGGTGCGCGTCTGCACATCTTGGGTGTAATGGAACAGGCGATCAACGCGCCGCGTGGCGATATCTCTGAGTTCGCACCGCGTATCCATACCATCAAGATCAACCCGGACAAGATCAAAGATGTTATCGGTAAAGGCGGTTCTGTAATCCGTGCTCTGACCGAAGAAACAGGCACCACCATCGAAATCGAAGATGACGGTACTGTGAAGATCGCAGCGACCGATGGCGAGAAAGCGAAACACGCAATTCGTCGTATCGAAGAGATCACTGCAGAAATCGAAGTGGGCCGCGTCTACAATGGTAAAGTGACCCGTATCGTTGACTTTGGCGCATTTGTTGCCATTGGTGGCGGTAAAGAAGGTCTGGTCCACATCTCTCAAATCGCTGACAAACGCGTTGAGAAAGTGACCGATTACCTGCAGATGGGTCAGGAAGTACCGGTGAAAGTTCTGGAAGTTGATCGCCAGGGCCGTATCCGTCTGAGCATTAAAGAAGCGACTGAGCAGTCTCAACCTGCTGCAGCACCGGAAGCTCCGGCTGCTGAACAGGGCGAGTAAGGTTGCCATTTGCCCTCCGCTGCGGCGGGGGGCTTTTAACCGGGCAGGACGCCTTGTTAGCAACCGGGAACAGGACGTTCATTCAACCGTGGTCTTCGGGAGTGGGAAATGAAGCCTTTTTTGCGCTGGTGTTTCGTTGCGACAGCACTTACGCTTGCAGGATGCAGTAATACTTCCTGGCGTAAAAGTGAAGTCCTCGCGGTACCATTGCAACCGACTTTACAGCAGGAAGTGATTCTGGCACGTATGGAACAAATCCTTGCCAGTCGGGCTTTAACCGATGACGAACGCGCACAGCTTTTATATGAGCGCGGAGTGTTGTATGATAGTCTCGGTCTGAGGGCATTAGCGCGTAACGATTTTTCGCAAGCGCTGGCAATCCGACCGGATATGCCTGAAGTATTCAATTACTTAGGCATATATTTAACGCAGGCAGGCAATTTTGATGCTGCCTATGAAGCGTTTGATTCTGTACTTGAGCTTGATCCAACTTACAACTACGCGCACTTGAATCGCGGGATCGCATTATATTACGGCGGTCGTGACAAGTTAGCGCAAGATGATCTGCTGGCGTTTTATCAAGACGATCCCAATGATCCTTTCCGTAGTCTGTGGCTTTATCTCGCCGAGCAGAAGCTCGATGAGAAGCAGGCTAAAGAAGTGTTGAAACAGCACTTCGAAAAATCGGACAAGGAACAGTGGGGATGGAACATTGTCGAGTTCTACTTGGGCAACATTAGCGAACAAACGTTAATGGAAAGGCTCAAGGCGGACGCAACGGATAACACCTCGCTCGCTGAGCATCTCAGTGAAACCAACTTCTATTTAGGTAAGTACTACCTAAGTCTGGGGGATTTGGACAGCGCCACGGCACTGTTCAAACTGGCGGTTGCCAACAACGTTCATAACTTTGTTGAGCACCGATACGCATTGTTGGAATTATCGCTCCTGGGCCAGGACCAAGATGACCTGGCAGAATCGGACCAGCAATAGCTGACGTACACATCAGCCCGTAATCTTTTTTGATTGCCATCACCTTAACGGGTGAGGGCGTTGTTGTTCGTTAATACACCTACTTTGAGCCGGTTCACACTTTTCAATGAAAATTGCTGATCAATTTCATGATGAGTTATGTAGACTGGCCGCCATTAATTTTGAGGCACACGTACTACATGGCTGAATTCGAAACCACTTTTGCAGATCTGGGCCTGAAGGCTCCTATCCTTGAAGCCCTTAACGATCTGGGTTACGAAAAACCATCTCCAATTCAGGCAGAGTGTATTCCACATCTGCTGAATGGCCGCGACGTTCTGGGTATGGCCCAGACGGGGAGCGGAAAAACTGCAGCATTCTCTTTACCTCTGCTGCAGAATCTTGATCCTGAGCTGAAAGCACCACAGATTCTGGTGCTGGCACCGACCCGCGAACTGGCGGTACAGGTTGCTGAAGCAATGACGGATTTCTCTAAACACATGCGCGGCGTAAACGTGGTTGCCCTGTACGGCGGCCAGCGTTATGACGTGCAATTACGCGCCCTGCGTCAGGGGCCGCAGATCGTTGTCGGTACTCCGGGCCGTCTGCTGGACCACCTGAAACGTGGCACTCTGGACCTCTCTAAACTGAGCGGTCTGGTTCTGGATGAAGCTGACGAAATGCTGCGCATGGGCTTCATCGAAGACGTTGAAACCATTATGGCGCAGATCCCGGAAGGTCATCAGACCGCTCTGTTCTCTGCAACCATGCCGGAAGCGATTCGTCGCATTACCCGCCGCTTTATGAAAGAGCCGCAGGAAGTGCGCATTCAGTCCAGCGTAACGACCCGTCCTGACATCAGCCAGAGCTACTGGACTGTCTGGGGCATGCGTAAAAACGAAGCACTGGTACGTTTCCTGGAAGCGGAAGATTTTGATGCGGCGATTATCTTCGTTCGTACCAAAAACGCGACTCTGGAAGTGGCTGAAGCTCTTGAGCGTAACGGCTACAACAGCGCCGCGCTGAACGGTGACATGAACCAGGCGCTGCGTGAGCAGACACTGGAACGCCTGAAAGATGGTCGTCTGGACATCCTGATTGCGACCGACGTTGCGGCCCGTGGCCTGGACGTTGAGCGTATCAGCCTGGTGGTTAACTACGATATCCCGATGGATTCTGAGTCTTACGTTCACCGTATCGGTCGTACCGGTCGTGCGGGTCGTGCTGGCCGCGCGCTGCTGTTCGTTGAGAACCGCGAGCGTCGTCTGCTGCGCAACATTGAACGTACTATGAAGCTGACTATTCCGGAAGTAGAACTGCCGAACGCAGAACTGCTGGGCAAACGCCGTCTGGAAAAATTCGCCGCTAAAGTACAGCAGCAGCTGGAAAGCAGCGATCTGGATCAATACCGCGCACTGCTGAGCAAAATTCAGCCGACTGCAGAAGGTGAAGAGCTGGATCTCGAAACTCTGGCAGCCGCACTGCTGAAAATGGCACAGGGTGAACGTACTCTGATTGTTCCGCCAGATGCGCCGATGCGTCCGAAACGTGAATTCCGTGACCGTGATGATCGTGGTCCGCGCGATCGTAACGACCGTGGCCCGCGCGGCGACCGTGAAGATCGTCCGCGTCGTGAACGTCGTGACGTTGGCGATATGCAGCTGTACCGCATTGAAGTGGGCCGTGATGATGGTGTTGAAGTTCGTCATATCGTTGGCGCGATTGCTAACGAAGGCGACATCAGCAGCCGTTACATCGGTAACATCAAGCTGTTTGCTTCTCACTCCACCATCGAACTGCCGAAAGGTATGCCGGGTGAAGTGCTGCAACACTTTACGCGCACTCGCATTCTCAACAAGCCGATGAACATGCAGTTACTGGGCGATGCACAGCCGCATACTGGCGGTGAGCGTCGTGGCGGTGGTCGTGAAGGCGGTCGTAACTTCAGCGGTGAACGCCGTGAAGGTGGTCGTGGTGATGGTCGCCGTTTTAGCGGTGAACGTCGTGAAGGCCGCGCACCGCGTCGTGATGACTCTACCGGTCGTCGTCGTTTCGGTGGCGATGCGTAATCATCGCTGAACAGCGAACACAGTCTGTAAAATAATATATACAGCCCCGATTTTAACAATCGGGGCTTTTTTTCTGTCTTTTGTACTCATGTACTGGTACAGTGCAATGCATAACAACGCAGTCGCACTATTTTTCACTGGAGAGAAGCCCTCATGGCAACACTAACCACCACCCAAACGTCACCGTCGCTGCTTGGCGGCGTGGTGATTATCGGCGGCACCATTATTGGCGCAGGGATGTTTTCTCTGCCAGTGGTCATGTCCGGTGCGTGGTTCTTCTGGTCAATGGCGGCGCTGATCTTCACTTGGTTCTGCATGCTGCATTCCGGATTGATGATTCTGGAAGCTAACCTGAATTACCGGATCGGTTCGAGTTTTGACACCATCACCAAAGATTTGCTGGGCAAAGGCTGGAACGTGGTCAACGGCATTTCCATTGCCTTTGTGCTCTATATCCTGACCTATGCCTATATTTCTGCCAGTGGTTCGATTCTGCATCACACCTTCGCGGAGATGTCGCTGAACGTCCCGGCACGCGCGGCGGGTTTTGGTTTTGCACTGTTGGTGGCGTTTGTGGTGTGGTTGAGCACCAAAGCGGTCAGCCGGATGACGGCGATTGTGCTGGGGGCGAAAGTCATTACCTTCTTCCTCACCTTCGGTAGCCTGCTGGGGCATGTACAGCCTGCGACATTGTTCAACGTCGCCGAAAGCAATGCGTCTTATGCGCCGTATTTGCTGATGACCCTGCCGTTCTGCCTGGCGTCGTTTGGTTATCACGGTAACGTGCCGAGCCTGATGAAGTATTACGGCAAAGATCCGAAAACCATCGTGAAATGCCTGGTGTACGGTACGCTGATGGCGCTGGCGCTGTATACCATCTGGTTGCTGGCGACGATGGGTAACATCCCTCGTCCGGAGTTTATCGGCATCGCCGAGAAGGGCGGTAATATTGATGTGCTGGTACAGGCATTAAGCGGCGTGCTGAACAGCCGTAGCCTGGACCTTCTGCTGGTCGTGTTCTCAAACTTTGCGGTAGCGAGTTCGTTCCTTGGCGTAACGCTGGGTTTGTTTGACTATCTGGCAGATCTGTTTGGTTTCGACGACTCGGCTATGGGCCGTTTGAAAACAGCATTGCTGACCTTTGCCCCGCCTGTCGTGGGTGGTCTGCTGTTCCCGAACGGATTCCTGTACGCCATTGGTTATGCCGGTTTAGCGGCTACCATCTGGGCGGCAATTGTTCCGGCGCTGTTGGCCCGCGCATCGCGTAAACGCTTTGGCAGCCCGAAATTCCGCGTCTGGGGCGGCAAACCGATGATTGTGCTGATTCTGGTGTTTGGCGTTGGTAACGCATTGATCCATATTTTATCGAGCTTTAATTTGCTGCCGGTGTATCAGTAATCAGCGGTGCCTTATCCGACATGTCTGCTGCCTACACAATGCCTGATGTGCTTCGCTTATCAGGCCTACGTAGGACAGCGTTGCCAGCTCGGATAAGGCTTCCCGCGTTAAAACACACTATCCCAACAACTCTTCCTTCACATCCATCGCCAGCTCAAACGAATGCAGCCGCGCCTGGTGGTCGAAAATCTGCCCGTTAACCATAATCTCATCAGCGTCGGTTTCGCGCAGGATCGACTGCAAGCCATGACGCACTTTCGCTTTATCACCTACCAACGACATACTCAGTGCCTGCTGCACGCCATACTGCTCGGATGGCGACCAGAACTGATCCATATTTTGAATCGGTGGCGGCAGTTGCCCGGTTTCGCCGCGGCGCAGCTTCACAAAGGCTTGCTGCATCGAGGTAAACAGGAATTCGGCATCGCGGTTGCTGTCGGCAGCGATAATATTGATGCACACCATCGCGTACGGTTTTTCCAGCCGTGCCGATGGTTTGAAGTTGCTGCGATAAAGATGCAGCGCCTGGAACAGCATATCCGGCGCGAAGTGTGAGGCAAACGCGAACGGCAGACCAAGCTGCGCTGCCAGTTGTGCACTGTAAAGGCTGGAGCCTAGCAACCACACCGGGATTTTCTCGCCATAGCCCGGTACTGGGCGCACATGCGGATTGGGATCGCGGGCGTCAAACCAGTCCACCAGCTCCGCGACATCGCGGGGGAAATTATCAATATCGCCGCTCATATGACGACGTAGCGCCATCATGGTTCGTTGATCGCTACCTGGAGCACGTCCCAGCCCTAAATCGATTCGCCCCGGATAGAGTGTATTAAGCGTGCCGAACTGTTCGGCAATGACCAACGGTGAGTGGTTAGGCAACATCACGCCGCCGGAACCCAGATGCAGCGTGGTGGTATTCGCCGCCAGATAGCCAATCAATACCGACGTTGCAGCACTGGCAATGCCGGTCATATTGTGGTGTTCCGCCAGCCAGTAGCGATGATAGCCGCGCTTTTCAGCCAGACGAGCGAGGTCGAGAGAGTGGGAGAACGCTTCTCGTGCTGAAGAACCTTTGGGGATGGGGGCCAGATCGAGTAGCGAAAACGGAATGGTTTTATCAGTCATAACAGCTCACTTTGTTACCGATTAATCTTTAATACTGCATTAAAGAGTAGTTAAACTTGTTAACAAAGTGAGCTATTTACTTACGCTTGCAGCTCCAGCCCGGCCAGCCGTCTCCAGTAGCCGTTACAGTCGCTGTTTGCCGTCAACGGCAGTGGCGCAGCGCCATTTTCATTGGCGCGGAAGGCGTCGAGCATCGCGAAAGTGTCAGTACCCTGCGGTGACAGGCGGACCACATCAACCAATCCCTGCATGGATGCCAGCTCGTTACCGAGGTTGTAAACGTAGCCGCTCATGGTCTGAATGCCGTTGAGTACAAACACTTGTTGGTTTTCCTGCGACAGCACGTTGCGCCCGTTCGGATACTTAATGCAGCAGGTTTCACACTCATCTTTCGGGCGGTCTTCCGAACGCGCGGTAAAGCAGCGGGCGGAGTAGGCCAGTGGCAGATGACCGTAGCTCAAGACTTCCACTTCAAACTGGTTGCGAATGCCCAGTTCATCGCACTGATTAAGCAGATTCACCAGCCAGTCGCGGGAAAGTTCCACCGGCATACACCAGCGCATCATGCCCTGTTTAAGCAATATTTTCAGCGTCACCGCGTTGTAGCAGTTCAGCGCATGCCCGGCGACGAACGGCAGTTTGCGCTCAGCGCACATATTCACCACGCCGAGATCGCTGGCTTCAATCAGAAACTCACCGTTCTCAACATAGCGTTTCAGTTCGCCCAGTTCGGAGGATGCCTGCACCAGCGCCAGCGTGGAGAGCACAATCTGCTTGCCACTTCCGGCGAGCGATTTTGCCATCTCCAGCCAGTCGCCAACTTTGGTTGCCCGGCGCTTGCTGCATACCGCTTCACCAAGATAAATCACGTCGGCGCTGCTGGCGGCGGCCTGCTGATAAAATTCTTCCAGCGTCTCTTTTGGCCAGTACCACAGCACTGGCCCTAAGGAATATTTCATTGCTTTTCTCACTGCCATTTACGGTGATATGCGCCAAGGGTGGTCTGCGTGCCTTCGGACATCGACCCGAGCGTCTCCATCCACGCGCTTTGCGGTACGAAGTTTTGCGGATCGGCCTTACAACGGTCGATAGCCTGACGCCAGACTTTCGCCACCTGGCTGACATACGCCGGGCTACGCTGGCGGCCTTCAATTTTCACCGAAGCAATATTTGCCGCCATTAACTCCGGCAGCAGTTCCAGGGTATTGAGACTGGTTGGTTCTTCAAGCGCGTGATAACGCTCGCCGTCCACCAGATAACGCCCTTTACACAGCGTCGGATAACCTGCGTTTTCGCCGTCCTGATAACGGTCGATCAGCACTTCGTTCAGGCGGGATTCCAGCCCCTGCGGCGTTTGTTGCCAGCGCACGAAGCGGGCCGGAGAACACGCGCCCACGGTGTTGGGCGATTCCCCCGTCAGATACGACGACAGATAGCAACGGCCTTCCGACATAATGCACAGGCTGCCGAAAGCGAACACTTCCAGCGGTACAGGGGTAACCCGCGCCAGTTGTTTCACCTGATGAATCGACAACACGCGCGGTAGCACCACGCGGGCAACGTCAAAATGGCGATGATAGAAGTTAATCGCCTCTTCATTGGTTGCCGAAGCCTGCACTGACACATGACGCTCAATATGCGGGTATCGCTCGGCGGCGTACTCCAGCATGGCGAGGTCGGCGAGGATCAGCGCGTCGGCACCCAGCTGCGCCGCCATATCCACGGCGCGCTGCCAACGGGCGTAACCGTCCGGATGCGCAAAAGTGTTAATTGCGATGTGAAGTTTGCGGTGATGTTGATGAACAAAACTCACCGCTTCCTGCAATTTTTTCTCGGTAAAGTTAAGGCCGGCGAAGTGACGGGCATTAGTATCATCTTTTAGCCCGATATAAACAGCATCTGCGCCGTTTTCGATGGCCGCCTTAAGCGCCGGGAGATTTCCGGCAGGGCAGAGCAGCTCCATAATTTTTCCTGAAGGTTGCGCAGTCAAAGCGCAAAAATGTTAACGAACTGGGATTTTAGTTAACCCTGCTGCGACAATTTTTGATTTAAGGCAGTTAAAGTTGTATTGGTGGTAGCAGCAATTTCATATGGAATTGTTGATTTATACCGCCATGTTATTTTTCCAATATGGCAAAATAGGATGATTGTTGAAGCAGGGAGTAAAACTCGTGTTGGATAAACTGCGTTCCCGCATTGTGCATTTGGGGCCATCTCTGTTGAGTGTACCGGTAAAACTGACGCCATTTGCGCTTAAACGCCAGGTTCTTGAGCAGGTCTTAAGCTGGCAATTCCGTCAGGCGCTGGACGACGGCGAGCTGGAGTTTCTTGAAGGCCGCTGGTTAAGTATTCATGTGCGTGATATTGACCTGCAATGGTTTACCTCGGTGGTGAAT
Organism: Escherichia sp. E10V5; assembly: GCF_004212315.1. NCBI lineage: Bacteria > Pseudomonadati > Pseudomonadota > Gammaproteobacteria > Enterobacterales > Enterobacteriaceae > Escherichia > Escherichia sp. E10V5. The sequence goes on along the minus strand of NZ_RHJM01000013.1, from coordinate 118,925 downwards.
GGCAAACTGGTTGTCAGCCAGAACGCGCAAGCTGATGTGAGTTTTAGTGCCGACGCCAGCGATCTGCTGATGATTGCGGCGCGTAAACAAGATCCAGACACGCTCTTCTTCCAGCGTCGGCTGATGATTGAAGGCGATACGGAGCTGGGGCTGTATGTGAAAAACCTGATGGACGCCATTGAACTGGAGCAGATGCCGAAAGCCTTACGTATGATGCTGCTGCAACTGGCGGATTTTGTTGAGGCGGGAATGAAAACCGCGCCTGAAACCAAACAGACATCGGTAGGTGAACCATGCTAATTCGAGTAGAAATTCCCATTGATGCGCCGGGTATTGATGCCCTGCTGCGTCGTTCATTCGAAAGCGATGCGGAAGCGAAGCTGGTTCACGATCTGCGTGAAGATGGCTTTCTGACGCTGGGCCTGGTGGCGACAGATGACGAAGGTCAGGTCATTGGCTATGTGGCATTCAGTCCGGTTGATGTGCAGGGCGAAGACCTGCAATGGGTCGGCATGGCTCCGTTGGCGGTTGATGAAAAATACCGTGGACAGGGGCTGGCACGCCAACTGGTCTATGAAGGACTCGATTCGCTTAATGAGTTCGGCTATGCCGCAGTGGTGACGCTGGGCGATCCTGCGCTGTACAGTCGTTTCGGCTTTGAGCTGGCTGCGCATCACGATCTGCGTTGCCGCTGGCCGGGCACTGAAAGCGCCTTCCAGGTACATCGTTTAGCGGATGACGCGCTGAATGGCGTAACCGGGCTGGTTGAGTATCACGATCACTTCAATCGCTTTTAATCTCCGGGGTTTGCAGACTCCTTAATAACTCTGCAAACCCTGCGCCTTCCGCTACCAGACGCTCTTTTTGCCGTTTGGTCAGTTGCTTAACGCGATATTCCGCCCGTAGTGCCAGCGAACGGTCACCCACTGGCGCGGAAAACGCCAGCGTTAGTTCACCTTTCCCACGCAGTGCTTTTGCCCCTTTGCCGCTCTGATGTTGCTGATAGCGGCGTTCGACATCCGTGGTGATCCCGGTATAAAGCTTATTGTCGGCGGTACGGATCAAGTAAAGAAACCAGGGTGTCATCGTCTGCGTCACATGTTAAGGTCTGGCCCACAGTATAAAAGAGAACAGCAATGGAAACACTCACCGCCATCAGCCGTTGGCTGGCAAAACAACATGTTGTCACCTGGTGTGTGCAGCAGGAAGGGGAACTCTGGTGCGCTAATGCCTTTTATCTTTTTGATGCGCAGAAAGTTGCCTTCTACATTTTGACGGAAGAAAAAACGCGCCACGCGCAGATGAGCGGGCCGCAGGCGGCGGTTGCCGGAACGGTAAACGGGCAGCCGAAAACGGTAGCGTTAATCCGTGGCGTGCAGTTTAAAGGCGAGATCCGCAGGCTGGAAGGTGAGGAAAGCGACCACGCGCGCAAGGCGTACAATCGTCGCTTTCCGGTTGCCCGAATGCTGTCGGCGCCGGTGTGGGAAATCCGGCTCGATGAAATCAAATTCACCGACAATACGCTGGGCTTTGGTAAAAAAATGATTTGGCTACGTAATTCAGGCACCGAGCAGGCGTAACGCCTCGCGGTTAAACGCTGGCAAATCGTCCGGTGTTCGGCTGGTAACCAGCTGATCTTTATCGACCACCACTTCCTGATCGTAAAATTCCGCGCCCGCGTTTTTAACATCAATAATGATCGGTTTAACGGCGGTCAGTTTGCGCCCCCGAATCACATCGGCGCTGATCAGCAGCTGCGGGCCGTGACAGATGGCGAAAACCGGTTTGCCGCTATTCACAAAATCACGGGTGAAGGTGACAAAACGGTTGTCGCCACGCAGATAATCCGGTGAATGACCGCCTGGTAGCAGCAGGGCATCAAACTCTGCTGGCGTCACTTCATCGATGGATTTATCGATGGTGACGCTGGCTTCTCCTTTTTTGCCTTTCACCGTTTTACCCGCTTGTTTTTCAATGGTAATCACTTCGTGTCCGGCTTTACGGAACTCGTCAGCAGGTGAAGTAAATTCTGAATCCTCAAATTCATCAGTGATTAAAACGGCAATCTTCTTACTCATGTTTCCTCCGCGTTGTTGCATTGGATGAGGCGAATTTCTCACGATCGGGGATAATTACCTCGTAGACTATTAAGCCTGGTGCATGTACCAGGGAGCGCAAGGCGGACAATTCTGTAAAGGAGCGAAGATGAGTCAGGTACTGATTACAGGCGCAACGGGGCTGGTGGGCGGTCACCTGCTGCGGATGTTGATTAATGAACCGAAAGTTAACGCCATAGCCGCGCCGACGCGACGCCCGTTGGGCGATATGCCTGGCGTGTTTAATCCCCATGATCCGCAACTGACCGACGCGCTGGCGCAGGTCACCGATCCCATCGACATTGTGTTTTGTTGTCTCGGCACCACGCGGCGAGAAGCGGGGAGCAAAGAGGCGTTTATTCATGCCGATTACACGCTGGTTGTGGACACCGCATTAACCGGGCGGCGACTGGGCGCTCAGCATATGCTGGTGGTTAGTGCTATGGGTGCCAATGCCCACTCGCCGTTTTTCTATAACCGCGTCAAAGGGGAGATGGAAGAAGCCTTAATTGCCCAGAACTGGCCGAAACTAACCATCGCTCGCCCGTCGATGTTGCTGGGTGACCGTAGCAAACAGCGAATGAACGAAACGCTTTTTGCGCCGCTGTTCCGTTTGTTACCCGGTAACTGGAAATCCATTGATGCGAGAGACGTGGCGCGGGTCATGCTGGCAGAGGCGATGCGGCCAGAGCATGAAGGTGTGACCATTTTAAGCTCTTCAGAATTACGCAAAAGAGCTGAATAATTATTCCCAAGAATTGATAGCGAGCGTAATATTCACGCGCTCAATTATCATAACTTATTCCTGGGGAATGCTATGACTGGTCAGTCTTCATCTCAGGCGGCAACGCCCATTCAGTGGTGGAAACCCGCGCTTTTCTTTCTCGTTGTCATTGCCGGTCTCTGGTATGTGAAATGGCAACCTTACTACGGCAAAGCGTTTACTGCCGCTGAAACCCACAGTATCGGTAAATCTATCCTTGCGCAGGCGGATGCTAATCCGTGGCAAGCGGCGTTGGATTACGCGATGATCTATTTCCTCGCGGTATGGAAAGCGGCGGTGCTGGGTGTGCTTCTCGGCTCGTTGATTCAGGTGCTGATCCCGCGTGACTGGCTGCTGCGCACGCTTGGGCAATCGCGCTTTCGCGGCACGCTGCTGGGAACGCTGTTTTCGCTGCCGGGTATGATGTGTACCTGCTGTGCGGCTCCGGTCGCGGCGGGGATGCGTCGCCAACAAGTGTCGATGGGCGGTGCGCTGGCATTCTGGATGGGGAATCCGTTGTTAAACCCGGCGACGCTGGTGTTTATGGGATTTGTCCTCGGCTGGGGCTTTGCCGCGATTCGTCTGGTGGCGGGGCTGGTGATGGTGTTGCTGATTGCGACGCTGGTGCAAAAATGGGTGCGTGAGACACCGCAAACGCAGGCACCGGTCGAAATTGACATGCCGGAAGTGCAGGGCGGATTTTTTAGCCGCTGGGGCAGGGCGCTATGGACGCTTTTCTGGAGCACGATCCCGGTTTATATCCTTGCCGTACTGGTGTTGGGGACCGCTCGTGTCTGGTTATTCCCCCATGCCGATGGTGCGGTCGATAACAGCCTGATGTGGGTGGTGGCGATGGCGGTAGCAGGATGCTTGTTTGTCATTCCGACGGCGGCAGAAATTCCAATTGTGCAAACGATGATGCTGGCAGGTATGGGAACTGCTCCGGCGCTGGCATTGTTGATGACGCTCCCGGCAGTGAGTTTGCCGTCGCTGATTATGCTGCGTAAAGCGTTCCCGGCAAAAGCCTTATGGCTGACGGGGGCGATGGTGGCAGTGTCTGGTGTGATTGTCGGCGGGCTGGCGCTGTTGTTGTAAATATGCCGGATGCGGCGCGAGCGCCTTATCCGGACTACGTTTTGTATCGTTGTAGGCCTGATAAGACGCGGCAAGCGTCGCATCAGGCATTACAAGGGGCTGCTATTTAATAAACGTAAACGCTGTGGTTACACGCTTCACGCCGCTCACCCGGCTGGCAATATCTGCCGCTGCTTTCGCTTCACGTTCAGTCACCAGCCCCATCAGGAACACTTCACCATTTTCGGTGGTCACTTTCACGTTGGACGATTTCACCAGATCGCTGGTTAAGAGCTGCGAACGCACTTTGGTGGTAATCCACGTATCGTTAGATGCTTCGCCCAGACCAATCGGCTGGCCCTGACGAATCTCGTTATACACTTCATTCGCGCCATCTACGCCCATAGCAATCTGTTTGGCGCGAGCCGAAAGTTCAGAGTTTGGTGACTGCCCAACCAGCAGCACTTTGCCCTGATAGGCCGTTACATTAATGCGCGCTTCTTTCTTAATCTGCTCGTCTTTCGACAATGCGCTGTTCACGCGCACTTCCAGAGTACCATCGTCCACCTGGGTACCGACACTGCGTGGGTCAGTTGCGGCTTTGGTACCCACAGCAGCGGTACCCACTACGGCAGCGGCAACACAACCTTGCAACAGCAGCGCGGAAATAAGGACCGCGATTGGCGATAATGCCTTCATGTATTCTCCTTAATCATCCTGGTGAGGGAAAAGCGTGTTATCGATCAGATCGCACAGGCAATTTACCGTCAGCATATGCATTTCCTGAATGCGAGCACTACGATGCGAAGGAATGCGGATCTCCACATCCTGTGGCCCTAACAAACCTGCAAGTTCACCGCCGTCATAGCCGGTTAATGCCACAATGGTCATATCACGTGTAACGGCGGCTTCAACAGCTTTTACGATATCGCGGCTGTTACCGCGAGTAGAAATGGCTAACAATACATCTCCCGCATGCCCCAGCGCCCGTACTTGTTTTGCATACACTTCATCATGTAAGCGATCGTTGGCAATCGCCGTTAAGACAACATTATCAGTATTTAGTGCAATGGCAGGTAGGCTGGGCCGCTCCGTTTCGAAACGGTTGATCATGCTGGCAGCAAAATGCTGTGCGTTGGCAGCGGAGGTTCCATTACCACAACAGAGGATTTTGTTGCCATTGAGCAGAGACTGAACCAGCGTCATGGCTGCACGGGAGATGGCATCCGGAAGCGCCTCTGCCGCCGCAATTTGAGTTTGAATGCTTTCAGTGAAGCAAGCTTTAATTCTTTCTTGCACGCTAATCCTTAAACCTTAATTATGAGTGGTCATTAAAGGCATCCTTAATCCACTCAACCTCATTCCCGGTGAAGGCTACCACATCGAACCGGCAATCCACAGTATCAAAACTCCCATTATGACGCGCGAGCCACAAGCGGGCAGTCTGTAATAATTTGTGTTGTTTGCTGCGGGTCACACTGGCTACCGCGCCGCCGTATAGGGCAGAGCGGCGGTAGCGCACTTCGACAAAAACGGTGGTCTGGCCTTCACGCATTATCAGATCGATCTCGCCGCCACGCTCGTTCACGTTAGCGGCGATAAACCGCAGTCCTTTGCCTTCCAGCCAGCGACGCGCTTGTACTTCCCACGCATCGCCGGTCTGTTTAGTGGTTAACTGGCGGGGACTACCTGACCTTGTTGGTACTGTAGCCATGATAACTTCCTGTTAATCACGCAATCCGGGTTAGCCGTCAGACCTCCGGTATTACCGTTGATTTCAAAACCCTGAACCTGGCGCATTTGTGAGAAATGATTTGCCAGCGACCATGCATCAACACCCATTGCATACATGCGAGCCAGCGAATAATCGTTATTCACCGCGCTGAGCGCCTGCTGCATTAACGGCAGATTACCGCCTGCCAGCATCGGGATCTCGCTGTACTGTAATCCTTCCATCTCAAGTCGGAAATCAGGGCCAGCGGAGCCTTGTGCGCTGCGGGAACTGGCGTACAGCGTTGCGCCGCTATGGCTGCCGTTACGCATGGCGATCATCGGTTTGACGAAAGCGATTTCGCCCGGCGTTGCCACAATATAGACCGCGTCGACACGACCACCGTTATTAGTGAACTGGTCATCGGTTGGTGTGGTTTGCAGCGTCGGATTGTTTGTGGTCATGCCGGAATCAGTTGTCGCTCTGGGGGTAATCGGGCTACCCGTTAAAGCGATGCCGGAGCCGCCATTCACGCCCGCGCGTAATTCGCTGATGGAACCAAATTTTTGTTGCAGAACGGTACCGCCACCCAATTTCTGCCACTCTTGCGCGAAGGCGTTTGCTACGCGGTCGCCAAGCGAACTGCGCGGGATCAGCACCAGCGGCGCCTGTTTCCCCTGGTCACGAATATGACGTGCCGCATCGCGTGCTTCATCTTCCGGCGATAGCGCGAAGTAACAGATATTAGCGCGGTTTTCGATATTTTCCGGCTGATTCAGCGCCAGAACGTTCAGTGGAGTGTTGCTCTTCAGCAACTCCTCAACATTATTTTTCAGCAGCGGACCGACCACAATGCTCGCGCCGTCTTGCTGAACCTGGCTTAAGATCTGGCTAAGCGGTTGTGAAGAGGTATCGTAGATTTTCAGTTCTGCGGCTGGATTCGCTGGCGTGCTTACCGCCGCAGTACTTGCCGCAGGGGCGCTTACAGGCACCGGCTGCGCTGCGGTTTCTTCACCCGTTAGATCGCTAACCGAGGCTTGTGCCGGGCTGGCAACGCCATCCACGGTTTGTGGCTGGGGTTGTTCTGCCACGTCAGCGGCAGGCGCGGTAGCTACCTGGGCGGTCACTGGCTGAGTGCCAATGTTTTTCGCCGCTTCAAAGCCTTGTTGAATTGTGCGACCAAATACCGCAGCCTGACCATTCAACGGCAGCAGCAGGGCGATTTTATTGGTTGACGCTGGTTTGAAAGCTTTTACGTTTACCAACTGTGTTGGCAGCATTTTCGCGCCCGGGTTGTTCGGATAACGTTTTTGCCAGTCGGCGATCCCGGCTTTCATCATGTTGGGATCGTTACGGTTATCAAACCAGACGCGTTGCAGATCCAGCCAGCCTTGCAGGATATTTTCGTCGGCGTTAATCACCAGCGTATTCGCCTGCTGTTGGGGCATGGACGATAGCGCTTGCCAGGTAGCGTCAATATTCTGTTGCTTTTCCTTCGCGCCGAGCAGAGGTTCTTGGGCGACTAACGCACGCAGTAATTCAATGGAAGGACGTCCCTGGCTGGCATCGATTTTCGCCTGCCAGTAGCGCGCCTGCTGATTTTGTTCTAAATCGGTTGGTGTGATTTTTGCCAACAAGGTCTGTGCGCCAGTAAAATCTTTTTGCGCCAGCTTGATTTCTACCGCCAGCAGCGTTTTCTCGCGACGCTGGGTATCGTTTAGTTCTTGCGGTAGTTGGTTAAACAACTCCACCGCTTGCCCGGTTTTGCCTTCTTTCACCAGTGCACGAATGGCGAGTAATTGCCAGTTGATCCTGGTATCATCAGAGCTTTGCTGCATCTGCTGTAGATAAAAGGCAGAATCGGCCTGCGCCGTCCCCTGCATGTAGGCAGTGGACTGATCGGGGGTATGGGTGCCACAACCGGCGAAAATTAGGGCTGCCAGAACAACAGGCAGACAACGCGCGGCTTTCAAACGAGAAAATGTTGAGGGTACCATAATGTATCCAGTGATATTTTTTTTACGCAATGCTCAATATTAAATCGGCAATACGGACGACACAATGAAACAACACCAATCGGCGGATAATTCTCAAGGCCAGCTCTATATTGTACCTACGCCAATCGGTAATCTGGCGGACATTACCCAGCGTGCGCTTGAGGTATTGCAGGCCGTTGATCTGATTGCTGCCGAGGATACCCGTCATACCGGTTTACTGCTGCAACATTTTGGGATAAACGCCCGGTTGTTCGCGCTTCATGACCATAATGAACAACAAAAAGCCGAAACGCTGCTGGCGAAGCTACAGGAAGGGCAAAACATTGCGCTGGTTTCCGATGCTGGAACGCCGCTAATTAACGATCCTGGCTACCATCTGGTGCGTACCTGCCGTGAAGCGGGGATTCGCATAGTGCCACTACCGGGGCCATGTGCTGCCATCACTGCGTTAAGCGCTGCGGGTTTACCATCCGATCGTTTTTGTTATGAAGGCTTCCTGCCTGCCAAATCAAAAGGTCGTCGCGATGCGTTGAAAGCCATTGAAGCGGAACCACGTACGCTGATTTTTTATGAATCGACCCACCGTCTGTTAGATAGCCTGGAAGATATCGTTGCGGTATTGGGCGAATCGCGCTACGTGGTGCTGGCTCGTGAGCTCACCAAAACCTGGGAAACCATTCACGGCGCGCCCGTTGGCGAGCTGCTGGCGTGGGTAAAGGAAGATGAAAACCGCCGCAAAGGCGAAATGGTGCTGATTGTCGAAGGCCGTAAGGCGCAGGAAGACGACTTACCCGCCGATGCACTGCGCACGCTGGCGCTGTTACAGGCCGAGCTTCCGCTGAAAAAAGCGGCGGCGCTGGCAGCAGAAATTCACGGCGTGAAGAAAAACGCGCTGTATAAGTACGCGCTGGAGCAGCAAGGGGAGTGATTTGATTACAGGCGTCGCAGCAGGAATAGAGCTACAACGCCTGTACCAGGCGAGTTAACGACGACACATCTCATCAATCACGCATGTGAAATGGTTATGCAGCCATAAAAACGAAGCCGGGATAGCGGTGGAGACTTTAGCCGTGAGAAAACGCGCTGTTGCATCCTGCTTTCCTTCGCCAGTCACCAGTAGCAAAACTTCGCGGGCATTGAGAATATCCTTCAGTCCTAAGGTGATCCCCCGGGTTACGGGGCGACCCGCGGTTATTAACATTTCATGTTGCTGCGTTCTGGCATCAAGTTGGCTGATATGGCAGGCCGGTTGCAGGCTTTCTCCCGGCTCGTTCAGCCCCAGATGACCGTTTTTCCCCAGTCCAAGTACGCACAAATCGATACCACCTTTGAGCGCAATCAGGTTCGTTACCCGCTCACACTCCGTCTCGTTAATATCTTCAGAGCGAAAGCTGATGAACTGGTCTTCACGTAGCCCCAGCGGCTGTACGATATGTTGCTGAAGGAAGGTTTCGCAGGTGCCGGGCAGGGTTAATGGCAGATCCACCCATTCGTCGAGCTTGACGAAGGTCAGCTGGCTGACATCAACATGCTGCTGGTGGATTTTTTCCACCAGATAATAATACGTCAGTAATGGCGTGGCTCCGGTCGCCAGGCAGATCACGGCGTTCGGTTTACTACGAATCACACCCAATAAATATTCGCTGGCGCGTTCACTTAACGCCGTATAGTTTTCAACTTGCTGAAGGATTTGCACAGGATGAAATTCCTTAAGTAAAGAGGCTCCGTCAGGTGCGATGCTCAAACCGATGGCAAACGCAAAATTGCCTGATGCGCTACGCTTATCAGGCCTACATCGTTTCTGCAATATATTGAATTTGCATGATTTTGTAGGCCGGATAAGGCGGTAACGCCGCATCCGGCATGAACAAAGCGATCTTTGTTAACAATCTGAGGCAGCGCCAGACGCAGTGCCTCGTTTTATTTATAAAATGCCGAAGGCGGAACAAACGATGGAAAGCACAAAAGTCACGCCGATTAACAGCACCGGATGCGCTTTTTTCACCCGTAGGAAGTAATACATCAGCAGGGTATAAGCCATCGGCAAAATATTCGGGAAGACTTTATCGAAGAAATCCTGTTGCAGAGCGACGCTGTGGGTACTGTCGATAGCAAACGACGTCACCACGTTAATATGCACATATGAAGCGATCAGCCCGCCAATTACCGTGATCCCGAGGATGGTTGCCGAACGGGCGATCATCTGCGAGTTTTCTCTAACTTTATCGATAGCCTTTACGCCGACCGAATAACCAACGTGGGTCCAGCCGACGCGGAGGAAAAAGATAATCAGGTACACGGCGAAGAACAGAATCGGCCCCAGCAGGTTTCCCTGGCTGGCAAATGATGAGCAAATTCCCGCCATAATCGGCAACAAAGTGAACCAGAAAATCGCATCGCCAATCCCGGCGATTGGGCCAAACAGCGCCACTTTCAGACCTTTAATGGTGTCGCGGTTTTCCCCTTTCTCTTCCATCGAAATTAACAATCCCATCAGGAATCCGACCAGATTCGGATGGGTATTAATAAATTCGAGGTTATCTTTCATCGCCGCGCTTAAGCCCGGTTTGTCGTCCTTATAAATCTTTTTCAGGATCGGCAACATCGCCCAGGTAAAACCGCCCGCCTGCATCCTTTCGTAGTTAAAGCTCGCTTGCAGGAGTGACGAACGAAAGCCCAGACGGGTGATATCTTTTTTACTGATTTCAGATCCCATTGCTGTAGTCCTCTTCTTCATTTTTACTGGCAACGGGCTGCGGTTGCGCTTGCTGCCGGGATTTCGCATTGAAAAACTCATACACCGCAAAGCCTGCGCCCAGCACGGCAACCGGCAACAGGTTGCTGACCTGGATGTAGCAAACAAACAGGAAACCAGCGATCAGGTAAGGGATATATTGCGCTTTGAACATCACGCGCAGCAGCAGACCAAAACCAACGGCAGGTAGAATGCCGCCAGCCACTTCAAAGCCGTGGGTCAGCCAGGCGGGCATCGCCTTCACCAGCGCCTGCATCGCGCCCTGCGCCAGGTAAGTACAGAGGAAAGCAATCACCGCATACGCTAAAGCGACAATCAGCATCGTTGTCCAGTTAAGTCGGGAAAACGCTGCTGTATCCGCCTCTTTCGCGCATTTATCGGCTTTGGTCATAAATAATGAGAATGCCGAATAGAAGAACAGAATGACGTACTGCATTAACAAACTAAACGGCAGGCCAAGACCAATTGCCGTTTTGGCATCAACGCCCGTAGACCATGCAATGACAGTGGTCATCAGCCCCGCCATAATCGGGTTGGGCGGCTGAACACCACCAGCAGGGGTTAATCCGGCGAAAGCCAGCTCTGTCAGACCACCGGTAATTAAGCCAGTCTGAATATCACCGAGAATAGCGCCAGTGAGGGTACAAACGATTATCGGGCGGAATAAAAATAAGGCTTCCAGCCAAAAATCAATCCCCAGAACGAAAACTAACGCCGCCAGGGATAGCCCCTGAATTAGGGTTATTTCATGCATTTTTATTACCTCAAACCAATATTAAGGCGATTTTAAATTTAGTCAGGAATTTGTTCTTTTTGATCGCCGGGGACGTCCTGGATAAAAACATTTACGCCGCGTTGTTTAATAAAATGTAAGTCCGTGAGATCTTGAGAATCGACATACACTTTACTGCTGATTTGCTTTTTCCCTTCCGAGAAATGCATATTACCGACGTTGACATCTTTCAGATCAATGCCACCTTCGACCAATTTACGTACCGTTTGTGGCGTACGGCAAATCAGGAAGATCTTCTGATGCGGCGCAGCTTTTCCGATAACATTAATGGTTTTTTCGATAGTAAAGAAACGAATGCCAAAGCCGTAGGTTTCTGCGGTAATCCCCATCAATTTCTGTTGAATATCATCGTTAGCGACGACATCATCCACGACCACCAGCAGATTCGCACCGATAGTGGATGTCCAGGTCACGCCAACCTGGCCATGAACCAGACGGTTATCAATACGGGTTAAGAGAATATTTGGACTGCTCATTGTGTAATCCTCACCATAAAGTTGAATAATATAATCTTTTTAAATATATTATTGTTGCGATATTGTACTGATGTATTTATTAAGGTTTAGTTATCTCCTTTGCCGTTAAGGCACTACCCGATATTAATCGGGCAGTGCATTCTGAAAAATCGTATAAAATTAATGATTACGCGGAAATTCGATTCGCTGAACCACAGACATTAATTTTATTTCTGACGACTTCTTTCATCGCATCCATACCGACGCGCATATAATAACGAGGATCATTACCCTGCGGATTTTCCGCAAACCAGGCTTTTACCGCACCTGCGAAGGCAATTTTCAATTCCGTGGCAACGTTCACTTTTGTTACACCAAGCTCAATAGTGCGGCGGACAAATTCATCCGGGACATCGCTGGCACCATGCAGCACCAGAGGAACATCCACCACTTCACGAATTTCCGCCAGCCGCTGGAAATCAATCTTCGGCGTTTTGCTGTATAAGCCGTGCGCCGTACCAATCGCTACCGCCAGGCTGTCGACGCCAGTCAGTTCGACAAAGCGTTTAGCTTCTTGTGGATCGGTCAGGAATGCACTTTCGGCGTCGACGCTCATGTCATCTTCCACACCGCCCAGACGGCCCAGTTCTGCTTCCACGCTGCAATCCTGCGAGTGGCAGAAGTCGACAACCGATTTCACCAGCTTCACGTTCTCGGCAAATGGGAAGTGACTGCCGTCGATCATCGCACTGCGTACGCCTGCGTGGACTTTTCGGCGAATATCATCGAGTGATTCGTGGTGGTCGAGATGCAGCGCCAGCGGCATGTTGTAGGTTGTGGAATAGGCGCTACACAGAGCGTAGATCTCTTCTAGCGCAATATGTTTAAAGGTCCCCGGCGTCCCGGCGAGGATCACTGGCGATCGCATTTCGCTACATACTTCGAGGATCGCCTGGATCGTCTCGGCGTTATGAATGTTAAAGGCTGGCACCGCGTAGCCATTGGCCTGGGCGTCCTGTAACAGATATTTGGTGGAGATAATGCTCATAATGCGATCCTCTTATGCCTGCCACGGATGAATGATTACGCCTTGCACCACGCGGTTTACGGTGCCACTGGCGGATGGGGTATCCGGCGTATTGCCCATGTGCAACGACTGCATGAGTGCAAACGTCTGGGCGTACATCAGGAAGCAAAATGCCTGTTCAACGTCGATAAAGTGACGGGATGGCGGCAGGATGATATGCGGGCCAGCGGCGATAACGTCGTTACTTTCCGCGGCGATGGCGATTACGCGCATTGCCTGGTTGTCATGGCGGAGTTCTGCCAGCAGATCAAGATCATACTGACGGGTGTAAGGGTGGCTGGAGATAAATACCACCACCAACGTTTCGTTATCAACCAGCGATTTCGGGCCATGACGGAATCCGGTCGGGGAATCATAAAAGGCCGCCAGTTTACCCGCCGTTAGTTCCAGCACTTTCAGCGCCGACTCGCGTGCTGCGCCCTGTAAGCCACCGCTACCGAGATAAACGATCCGTTTCCACGGTGCGTAACCAAACACACCTTCGCTGAAATCGCCCAGTGAGGTCAGGATCGCCTGGCAACGATCCGCCACATCGCGGAAGCTCTGGCTGTTGATCGTCTCAGGTGCGAAAACCGCGAGGCAGCTGGCCATCATGGTGGTAATGCTGCTGGTCATCGCAAAGCCGCGATCGTGTGTTTCTGCGGGCATCAGCAGGGCAAACGCGTTGTCGCTGTTGATCGCGTTTTGGTAAAGATCGCCCGCTTCGTTGCAGGTGATCGGCAGGTGATAGCACTCGGGTACAAACTGATTCGCCAGTTCCACGGCGGCAACGCTTTCCGGGCTGTTGCCGGAACGCCCGAAGGAGATCAACAGCAGCGGATGAGCTGGGTTCAGGTAGTCCATCGGATTAGTGACCAGATCGGTGGTTGGTACGGCGCTGAAGTTTTTACCGGTATGGCTGGCGAGCCACGGCGCGATGATGTCACCGATAAATGCCGAGGTTCCGGCTCCGGTCAGGATGATCCGCAGATTCTCTTTGCGCAGTAACGGTTCAAGGAAGTTACTGAGCGCGGAACGTAACGCGTCGATGTTGGTGAGGGAACGGATCCATGCGCGAGGCTGATGACGGATCTCTTCTTCGGTCCATGTACCGGTAGTCGCGGCAGCAGGGGTGTAATTTTCTGGCATAACTCAATCCTTAGTCTGATGAACTTGACTTCCGGCGTGGTAGCTTTCGCTTGCCTTTCGTTTCATTTCACTTTGTGATTTCTTTCGTTGATTAAAATCTATAGAAAAGAAACTGAAAGTTCAATGAAGAAAAAGGAAATAAAACGAAATCTGTGATCGTTGAAAGAAAAGATAAGGGAAGCAAAAGGGATTTCCGCATGCGGCGTTAACGCCTTATTCGGCCTGGCAATCACTGCCGTAGGTCGGATAAGACGCGTTAGCGTCGCATCCGACACCGCTACGCAGCCTAAAAAGAAAGAAAAAGAAAGGCCTTACGGGGGAAGTGAAGGCCCAATAACGGAGCAAACAATTAAAACGAAGCTAATTGACCCTGAACCCAAATTTGTTGCACATGCAGCCCGCTATCCAGCGCAACGACGCTGGCGCGTTTGCCCGGTTTAAGCGATCCCAGAACACCATCAACACCCAGCATTCGCGCCGGATGCAGCGACGCCATATGGATGGCTTCCGCAGGCGTTACGCCCGTCAACTCGACCATATTGCGCACTGCCGCATCGACAGACAGCGTACTGCCCGCCAGCCCACCGGACGCGGTACGGACAACGCCACCGTGCATCTGCACTTCTTCACCACATAACGTATAGCGACCATCCGGCATCCCGGCTGCCTGCATCGCGTCGGCGATCAGCACGATTCTCTCTTTCGCACAGCAACAACACAGCGACATCGCCGCCGGATGTACATGATGCCCATCGGCTATCAGTTCCAGCCAGGCGCGCTTGTCTGTTAATCCCGCGCCAACCATTCCCGGTTCGCGGTGATGTAAACCCGTCATCCCGTTATAGCAATGTACCAGGCCGTCTGCGCCAGCATCAAACGCAGCGCAGGTTTGTTGCCAGGTTGCTGCGCTATGTCCCAGCATCACCCGTACGTTTTGCTGTTTAAGATGGCGGATGGCCTGCAATGCCCCTTCTTTTTCCGGTGCCAGTGCCACCACGCGCAAAGTGTGCTGAGAAACGGTAATCAATTGATCCAGCTCGGTAATTTCCAGCTCGCGGAACAGCTCCGGCGGATGTGCGCCTTTATTCTGCGGCGTGAAGTACGGTCCTTCGAGATAACTTCCCAGCACTTGCGCACCAGGTCCGCCGCGTTGGCAACGTTGAGCAATACGCGCCAGCGTCGCATGAATGGCATTAAGCGGCGCGGTTACGGTAGTCGGCAACCAACTGCCGACACCTTCGCGCGCTTTGTGCATTGCCAGCTTGTCGAGCGCATCCGGTGCGTCATCCATCACATCAACGCCCGCGCCGCCGTGCACATGGGTGTCGATGTAAGCGGGGCAGAGCAGTTCCGCATTGCGTTCAGTCACGCCTGGTGGAATCGGTTCGATTGCCGCGATCACACCGTCAGCAATACGCAGCTGATGATCATCAAGCCAGCCCTCTTCAGTCAGCAGCCTTCTGGCGCGCAGAACTTGTGTCATATTCCTTCCTCGACCGGACATTCTTCATGGCAGCGACTAAGTTCGTCCACCAGACTGGTCAGCCCACGGTGTCCGCACTCCAGCGCCTGCACACGGAACTCTTCACTACTTAACCCTTCGCGCTCCAGCACCATCTCCAGTAGCAGTTGTAAATTGGTGCCGGTGATCACTTCACAGCCCGGTTTTTGCATCGCCAGCGTTGAAGCCACGCGAAACGGCGTGCCGCCCAGCAAATCCGTCAGGAAAACAATGCCGTCTTCACAATCCAGTTGGGCGATGGCTTCTTCAAGCTGCGATGTAAGCAGCGCGGTGCTTGAGGTTTCGGGAAAATCGATGGCGATAAACTGCGATTGCTCACCGAGGATTTGCTTCATTGCTTTTTCCATGCCGCTGGCAAACCCGCCATGCCCTGTCAAAATAATACTTAACATCTAATACCTCATTGTATTTAAAGGAAATGGCAGAATTTACCGACGATGCCGAGAACCACGGTAACTGCAATCAGGCGCAGCGGACTCCAGCCGCGGCGTACCAGCCAGAACATGGTCAGGGTGTAGACCAGCGGTAAGAAGGCAGGCATCAGTTTGTCGATAACATCAGCCTGTAACTTAACCACTGCGTCGCCCGCCGTGATTTCCAGCGTGGTGCTTAAGCGAACATAGGTTGCCACCAGCGCGCCGATTACCGTCATCCCAACGATTGACGCAGCATGACCTACTTTTTTGGTATTCGCTTTAATCAGCGGAATCGCCGCCACGCCCATACGGTAAGCATAATGCGCCAGACCAAAACGCAGTCCCAGATGTACCACGTTGAACAGCACAATAAATACCACAGCGCCGAGGATGGAACCTTGCAACGCCAGACTGGCACCAATCCCGCCACAAATTGGCAGTAGCGTCAGCCAGAACATCGCATCACCAATCCCGCCAAGTGGCGCACCGACGGCAATTTTGGTGCTCTGAATACTGTTAACGTCCTGCTTAGAACGCTCCATCGCAAGGATAATGCCGATAACAAACGTCACCAGAAACGGATGGGTATTGAAGAAACCCATATGGCCTTTCATCGCGCGCGCCAGGTCGCGTTTATTGGTGTGGATCTTTTTCAGTGCTGGCAGCAGACCGTACAGCCAACCGGAAGCCTGCATACGTTCGTAGTTAAAAGAAGCCTGTAACAGCATGGAACGCCAGGCGACGCGGTTGATATCTTTTTTCGTCAGCTCCGCGCCAATGCTCTGGTCTTCATACACGTTTTCATTGACGCCAGTCAGCAATGTTTCTTCATTTTCGCTGACGTTCGGCAGGGTAGTTTGATTAGATGCCATCTTCAAATTCCTCTTTCTGTGCCGCAGGTTGAGTCGGTTCAGGAGATTTACGCAGCAGGTCGATCAGCTCCATCGCCAGCGCAGCGGCAGCAATAGCCAGCACCGGTAACTTGAGCCAGGCAGCGGCAACAAAGCCCAGGATGAAGTAGGGGATGTAGACGTTTTTCATCATGATTTTCAGCAGCACGGCAAAACCGATTGCTGGCATGATGCCGCCCGCGACGCCGAGGCCGTCGATTAATCGTTGCGGCAGGACATCAATGATGGTTTTTGCATGTTCCGCGCCGAAGTAGATAGGCAGGAAAGCGCAGAGAAAATAGAAGATGCCGAGCGCCAGCAGCGCCAGATAGTTCACACGCTCAATGCCGCGTGTATCGGCGTTCTCCGCCATTCGGTCGCAGCGGGACATTACGCCAGACATCACCGAGAACAGGAAGGTAATCCCCATCTGTACCGCAACCGCGAAAGGTACGGCGACACCGACCGCGACATCGGGTTTCACGCCAGTAGTAATGGCAAACGCCGTGCCGACGATAGTACCGATAATCACGTTAGGCGGCTGTGCGCCCGCCAGAGGGGCCAGCCCCATCCACACCAGTTCCAGCGTACCGCCGGTTAAAATACCGGTATGCAGATCGCCAAGTACCAGCCCGACCAACGGGCCGAGGACCACCGGGCGGTGCATATGGGTTAGGCCGTTAAACATATCCAGACCAGCGATAAAGGCGATAATGCCCAACGCAAATGCCTGCAACAGACTGATTTCCATGATGAATCCCTCAAAGTAATTTAAAGAGGTCCACAGCAGGCTCTGTCGGGACGCCCTGAACGAAGCATTCCACCCCAGCGGCTTTCAGGTCGTTAAATGCTGCGATATCGCCCGCATCCACAGAAACCGTTTTGGCGATTTGCTGCTTGCCATTGGCGTAGTGCATATTGCCAACGTTAATGCGGCTAACCGGGACGCCACCTTTCACCAGCGTCAGGAAATCGGCAGGTGTTTTACAAACCAGCAGGATTTTCTGTCGATCGGCGGCGCGATGAATGTTGTCGATAACTTTTTGCAGCGTCCAGAAACGTACGGCGATCCCTTCTGCCAGTACCATTTCCATCAGGTTTTGTTGTACCGGATCTTCGGCAACCTCATCGTTGGCTACCAGCACCAGATTTGCCCCCGCAAATCCGACCCACTGAACGCCGACCTGACCGTGAATCAAGCGTTCATCAATCCGGCTTAAAACAATATTTGGCATAGCGTGTTCCTCTTTGTTTTGCTTATTGGCCTTCACAGGCTGTGTGGTACTGCGCCAGGATGTCCTGAATATGGTTGATAATGAGTTCCCGTGGCGTTGGCTGCAGCTCGCCGGAGCGAACTTTCACGTACTGCAGCGGCAGATACTGGCTGATCAGCGGCAGCGGAATCGGTGAATCCGCCAGATTACGAACCAGATGGGCGAAAGCGTCATCAATCTGGCTGTCCGGCCAGTAGTAGCGCACGCGATCCGAGTAGCTATAACCACGCGCCAGACGACGCGCGTTGCCGTCACCGTGGTAGTGGCTTTGCCAGTATTCCGGGCGGTCGAGCATCACGTTTTCCAGTACCTGACGTAGACCGGAACAGGCTTTCGCTGGCACCAGTTCTTCTTCAAGCGCCGCCAGAGAGAACAGAGCTTCACGCAGGGCGAAGGTCAGCGCCGGGCCAACTTTCAGAATGGCAAAATGGTCAATAACCAACTGACGTAACGATTGCGGCGTTTGATAATCCGTAGAGTGAGCTTCGAAAATCAGCGTTTCGTAGTTTTCGATCATCTGGCTTAAGGCAGCCGCTTTGGCGGGCTGATAATCAATAACGTTGGTGTGATCGAATTCGACGCCAGGCTGAACTACCAGCGCGATGATGCGCGGCCAGATGGCATTCAGACCTTGCTTTTCAAAAGCGTGACGATGGGCTTCCAGCGTGGCGCGGGCGGCATCCGGCGTGGTGACCGCCAGTTCGCTTAAGGTTTCATGTGCGCCGCCAGGCACCGGAACTTCGGTGCCAATGACATACACCAGATCGGCCTCGCCAAAATGTTCACGGCAGGTTTCTTCCGCCACTTTCGCCAGACGAGCGGCGCGTTCGGCAACGATGCCATCGGTTAAGGGAACCGGATCGTCCTGACAGGACATGCTGCAATCAAGGTGAATTTTTTTGAATCCTGCCGCGACGTAGCTTTTAATCAAATCATCGGCATTGGCCATCGCCTGAGCGGCAGGCAGGTTTTGCCAGCGGTTTGGCCCCAGATGGTCGCCACCCAGAATCAACGCGTCCTGTGGGAAATTCAGCGAGTCAGCAAGCTGGCAAACAAAGCCGCGAAAATCGGCTGGCGTCATTCCGGTATAACCGCCGAACTGGTCCACCTGATTGGACGTCGCTTCAATCAGTAGCGGCGTTTGGTTTGCACAGGCGTAGCGGATTGCAGCTTCCAGCACCAGCGGATGTGCGGAACAAACGGCATAAATCCCATTTGTTTTGCCCTCTTTATGCTGTCTCACCATTTCTGTCAGATGTTTCACTTTCCTCTCCAGTTCAGATTACTGCAACTTTAATCTTTCGTTTTGTTTCAATTGATACTGCGGCATGGTGAGATAAAAATAAAACGAAAGATAATAGTTTTCTGATCTGATTCACAAAAGAAACATAATGAAAGCCACTGAAACAAGCGTAGCTTGCGTCAATGGGCAAGGTGGGCTTGCAATTGCTTAATAGAAAGGCGTTAATAGGCAAAACGAAATGAAACGAAAGTTTTACGAAAGGACTTACTATGAGTAATACCGACGCTTCAGGCGAGAAGCGAGTGACTGGCACCAGTGAGCGACGAGAGCAGATCATTCAACGCCTGCGCCAGCAAGGAAGTGTGCAAGTTAATGATCTATCGGCATTGTATGGTGTATCTACTGTGACGATCCGTAACGATCTGGCGTTTCTGGAAAAGCAGGGGATCGCTGTGCGGGCCTATGGGGGCGCGTTGATCTGCGATAGCACGACGCCGTCAGTCGAGCCATCAGTGGAAGATAAAAGTGCGCTCAACACGGCGATGAAACGCAGCGTTGCGAAAGCTGCCGTTGAGTTGATTCAGCCAGGTCATCGGGTGATCCTCGATTCCGGGACCACCACTTTTGAGATTGCTCGTCTGATGCGCAAGCACACTGACGTAATTGCGATGACCAACGGTATGAACGTGGCTAATGCTTTGCTGGAAGCGGAAGGCGTTGAGCTGCTGATGACCGGCGGGCATTTGCGCCGTCAGTCGCAATCTTTTTACGGCGATCAGGCTGAACAATCGCTGCAAAATTACCACTTCGATATGCTGTTTCTTGGCGTAGATGCTATTGATCTGGAGCGTGGCGTCAGCACGCATAATGAAGATGAAGCTCGTTTAAACCGTCGGATGTGCGAAGTTGCGGAACGGATCATCGTAGTCACCGATTCCAGTAAGTTCAACCGCTCCAGCCTACATAAGATCATCGATACCCAGCGGATCGACATGATCATTGTCGATAAAGGCATTCCTGCAGATAGCCTGGAAGGGCTGCGAAAGGCAGGGGTTGAAGTGATTCTGGTCGGGGAGTACGCGTCTTCGCTGTGACTCACTATGCCCGATAAACAAGCGATATCGGGCATAATACAACTTGAAGTATGATGAGTATATCAGGTCACCGGTGCCGGGTTAAACACCGCCAGCTGGTTATGCAGTCCCCATTGATCCGAGAAGGTTTTCTTCTTCCCGCTGGCGACGTCGAGAATAAAGTGGAACAGCTTCCAGCCCACCTCTTCAATGGTTTCTTCGCCGGTGGCGATGGTGCCTGCGTTGATATCCATTAAGTCAAACCAACGGTTTGCCAGCTCGGTGCGGGTCGCCATTTTAATGACGGGTACCGCCATCAGGCCGTATGGTGTACCACGGCCGGTCGTAAACACTTGCACGGTAATACCCGAAGCCACCTGTTGCGTGCCACAAACAAAATCGCTGGCTGGCGTCGCGGCGTAAATTAATCCGCGTTTAGTCGGGCGTTGACCGGGCGACAGCACTTCAACAATTGCGCTTTTACCCGATTTCGCAATGGAGCCGAGTGCCTTCTCTACCACGTTTGCCAGACCGCCTTTCTTGTTGCCCGGCGAAGGGTTGGCGCTGCGGTCGGTTTTTCCCATATTGAGATAGTTATCGTACCACTCCATCTCTTCCAGCAGCCGTTTGCCGACCTCTTCGTTAATGGCGCGCGGTGTCAGTAGATGAATCGCGTCACGCACTTCCGTTACTTCTGAAAACATCACCGTTGCACCGCAGCGCACCAGTAAATCAGACGCATATCCAACCGCCGGGTTTGCCGTTACGCCAGAAAATGCATCGCTGCCGCCGCATTGCATGCCGACAACCAGTTCCGAAGCAGGACAGGTTTCTCGCTGACGTTGATTCAGTTTTTGTAGATGGCGTTCGGCGACCTGCAAAATATCCTCGACCATTGATTGAAAGCCGACATGCTTTTCATCCTGCAAACTGACAATGCTGGCGTTTTCTACTGGAATAGCTTGCACATCATCCGTTCCAATCAGTAAACGTTCAGGCTGTAATTTTTCACAGCCCAGGCCAATCACCATCACCTCGCCGCCAAAATTTGGATTGAGCGAAATATTGTGAATGGTACGTATTGGCACTACAGCCGCCGGAGCATTAATCGCCACGCCACAACCGTACAGGTGATTCAGTCCCACTACGCCATCGACGTTCGGGTATTTTGGCAGCAGATCGCGCTCAATGATTTTTACTACGTAATCCACCACGCCTGCCACACAGTGGACGCTGGTGGTAATGCCGAGCAGGTTTTTGGTTCCCACGCTACCATCAGCATTGCGATAGCCTTCAAAGGTATAACCTTCCAGCGGCGGTAAGGGTTCCGGGACTTTGGTTGCCAGTGGCAGCGTGTGTAACGGCGGCGCTTCCGGTAGTACTACCATTGATTCGTCGATCCAGCTTCCGCGTGGGATTGCGCGCACGGCGTAACCAATCACTTCGCCATAACGAATAATTTCTCCATTAGCTGGAATGTCCAGCAATGCGACTTTATGCCCCTGAGGAATATGTTCAATTAATTCCAGTCCGTCCGGAAAACGCGTTCCTGCTTTCAGGCCATTATCATTAACAATAATTGCCACATTATCTGTGTCGTGAACTTTTATATAAAACGCAGTTGGCGTTTCTTGTCTGATTTCGATGTTGGCCATTGTGCAATATTCTCCAGCCAGGGACTATTAAAATGAGGACCTGGTCTCATTTAAAAATAAATGACTTCATTGGGTGAAATAAGAATGTCAGGAGTTTAAACGCAGAAATGTGATCAATGTCAATCATTTCAGGGATTGCAGTACCGCCCGGCAAGGCAATGCGTAAATCTGTGCTTTAGCGCGCAACCTTATGTGCATATGCTCAAAATAATATTTAAATCGTATTAATTAAATTAGCATTTGCACAATGATTATTATTCTCGCGCTGCTTATACTGATTCCCGAGTTCATTGTCATTACGGCATAAATGAAACTCATAAATAACATCTTCCCCATAATAATAAAAATCAGCATAAGTACCCGAGGTAAATAAAATGATTCTGGACACCGTTGACGAAAAAAAGAAAGGCGTGCATACCCGCTATTTAATATTACTGATTATTTTTATTGTTACCGCCGTTAACTACGCCGATCGTGCAACGCTGTCTATTGCTGGTACCGAAGTAGCAAAAGAGTTGCAGTTAAGTGCGGTTTCGATGGGTTACATCTTCTCCGCTTTTGGCTGGGCCTACTTGCTGATGCAAATCCCCGGCGGCTGGCTGCTTGATAAGTTTGGCTCGAAGAAAGTTTACACTTACAGCCTCTTTTTCTGGTCGCTGTTCACCTTCCTGCAAGGCTTTGTCGATATGTTTCCGCTGGCCTGGGCTGGGATCTCCATGTTCTTTATGCGCTTTATGCTGGGGTTTTCGGAAGCGCCGTCATTCCCGGCGAACGCCCGTATTGTCGCGGCCTGGTTCCCGACGAAAGAACGTGGTACTGCCTCCGCCATCTTTAACTCGGCGCAATATTTCTCGCTGGCGCTCTTCTCACCGCTGCTTGGCTGGCTGACTTTTGCCTGGGGCTGGGAGCACGTCTTTACCGTTATGGGAGTGATTGGTTTTGTGCTGACGGCGCTGTGGATCAAGTTGATTCATAACCCGACAGATCACCCACGCATGTCCGCGGAAGAGTTGAAGTTTATCTCTGAAAATGGCGCGGTGGTTGATATGGACCACAAAAAGCCGGGCAGTGCGGTGGCAAGCGGTCCCAAACTGCATTACATCAAGCAATTGCTCTCCAGCCGCATGATGCTGGGTGTATTTTTCGGACAATATTTTATCAACACCATCACCTGGTTCTTCCTTACCTGGTTCCCGATTTATCTGGTGCAGGAAAAAGGCATGTCGATTCTGAAGGTAGGCCTGGTCGCCTCGATTCCGGCACTGTGTGGTTTTGCTGGCGGCGTACTCGGTGGTGTCTTCTCGGATTATCTGATCAAACGCGGTTTGTCACTGACCCTGGCTCGTAAGCTACCGATTGTACTGGGAATGTTGCTGGCTTCCACCATCATCTTATGTAACTACACCAACAACACCACGCTGGTGGTCATGCTGATGGCGCTGGCCTTCTTTGGCAAAGGATTTGGTGCGCTGGGCTGGCCGGTGATTTCTGACACCGCGCCGAAAGAGATTGTTGGCCTCTGTGGCGGCGTATTTAACGTCTTTGGCAATGTTGCCTCCATTGTCACTCCACTGGTGATTGGTTACCTGGTAAGTGAACTGCACTCCTTCAATGCGGCACTGGTCTTCGTGGGATGTTCGGCGCTGATGGCGATGGTCTGCTACCTCTTCGTGGTTGGCGACATTAAACGTATGGAATTGCAGAAATAAGCAAAGGTATAAGCGATGAATAACGATATTTTCCCGAATAAATTCAAAGCCGCACTGGCTGCGAAACAGGTACAAATTGGTTGCTGGTCAGCTCTCTCTAACCCGATTAGCACTGAAGTTCTTGGTTTGGCTGGCTTTGACTGGCTGGTGCTGGATGGCGAACATGCGCCAAACGATATCTCCACATTTATTCCCCAGCTGATGGCCCTGAAAGGTAGCCCCAGCGCGCCAGTGGTGCGGGTGCCGACCAACGAACCGGTAATTATTAAGCGTCTTCTGGATATCGGTTTCTATAACTTCCTGATTCCATTTGTCGAAACAGAAGAGGAAGCGGTACAAGCAGTGGCATCTACTCGTTATCCACCAGAAGGTATTCGCGGCGTCTCCGTTTCTCACCGCGCCAATATGTTTGGCACCGTGGCGGATTATTTCGCTCAGTCGAACAAGAACATCACCATTCTGGTCCAGATTGAAAGTCAGCAAGGCGTAGATAACGTCGATGCCATCGCCGCTACCGAAGGTGTAGACGGCATCTTCGTCGGTCCCAGCGATCTGGCTGCGGCATTAGGCCATCTCGGCAATGCATCACACCCGGATGTACAAAAAGCGATTCAACATATTTTTAACCGTGCCAGAGCGCACGGCAAACCCAGCGGTATCCTCGCACCGGTCGAAGCCGATGCGCGTCGTTATCTGGAATGGGGCGCGACGTTTGTGGCTGTTGGTAGCGATCTCGGCGTGTTCCGCTCTGCCACCCAGAAACTGGCTGATACCTTTAAAAAATAACCACCACTGCAACAAGAGAGATGATTGATATGACTATGAAAGTTGGTTTTATTGGCCTGGGTATTATGGGTAAACCAATGAGTAAAAACCTTCTGAAAGCAGGTTACTCGCTGGTGGTTTCTGACCGTAACCCTGAAGTTATCGCAGAAGTGATAGCTGCAGGTGCAGAAACAGCTTCTACGGCTAAAGCGATCGCTGAACAGTGCGACGTCATCATTACCATGCTGCCAAACTCTCCTCATGTGAAAGAAGTGGCGCTGGGTGAAAATGGCATTATTGAAGGCGCGAAACCCGGCACGGTATTGATCGACATGAGTTCTATCGCACCGTTGGCAAGCCGTGAAATCAGCGAAGCGCTGAAAGCGAAAGGCATTGATATGCTTGATGCTCCGGTTAGCGGTGGTGAGCCGAAAGCGATTGATGGCACTCTGTCAGTGATGGTGGGTGGCGATAAGGCTATTTTCGACAAATACTATGACTTAATGAAAGCGATGGCGGGGTCTGTGGTACATACCGGGGAAATCGGTGCAGGCAACGTCACCAAACTGGCCAACCAGGTCATTGTGGCGCTGAATATTGCCGCGATGTCAGAAGCGTTGACGCTGGCAACCAAAGCAGGCGTTAACCCGGATCTGGTTTATCAGGCAATTCGTGGTGGACTGGCGGGCAGTACCGTGCTGGATGCGAAAGCGCCAATGGTGATGGACCGTAACTTCAAGCCAGGTTTCCGTATTGATCTGCATATTAAGGATCTGGCGAATGCGCTGGATACCTCCCACGGCGTTGGCGCGCAACTGCCGCTGACGGCTGCGGTTATGGAGATGATGCAAGCGCTGCGTGCCGATGGTCTGGGAACAGCAGACCATAGCGCCCTTGCGTGCTACTACGAAAAACTGGCGAAAGTCGAAGTTACTCGCTAATGACGTCGTGCCCGGATGGCTTATTGCTATCCGGGCCTGGAATCCAGGCCGAATAAGAGAAACGCCCCCCGGCGTCATGTGGTAACAGGCAAAGGTATGAAAATCGTAATCGCCCCAGACTCTTATAAAGAAAGTTTATCAGCCAGCGAGGTTGCGCAGGCGATAGAAAAAGGATTTCGGGAAATTTTTCCTGATGCACAGTACGTTTCTGTTCCTGTTGCCGACGGTGGCGAAGGAACGGTGGAAGCGATGATTGCTGCCACCCAGGGGGCTGAACGTCACGCCTGGGTTACAGGGCCGCTGGGCGAGAAAGTGAATGCCAGTTGGGGGATCTCCGGCGACGGCAAAACCGCGTTTATCGAAATGGCTGCGGCCAGTGGGCTGGCGCTGGTGCCATCGGAAAAGCGTGATCCGCTGGTAACCACTTCACGCGGCACAGGGGAGTTAATCCTGCAGGCGCTGGAGAGCGGTGCAACAAGCATCATTATCGGTATTGGCGGTAGCGCCACCAACGATGGCGGTGCAGGGATGATGCAGGCGCTGGGAGCGAAGTTAAGCGATGCCAATGGCAATGAAATCGGCTTTGGCGGCGGCAGTCTTAATACTCTGAATACCATTGATATCAGTGGCCTCGATCCACGTTTAAAGAATTGTACGATTCGCGTCGCCTGTGATGTCACCAATCCGCTGGTGGGCGACAGTGGCGCTTCGCGGATCTTTGGCCCGCAAAAAGGGGCGAATGAAGCCACGATTGTCGAGCTGGACAAGAATCTCTCTCACTATGCTGATGTCATCAAAAAATCGCTGCATGTTGATGTGAAAGACGTCCCCGGTGCAGGTGCGGCGGGCGGAATGGGCGCGGCGTTGATGGCTTTTCTTGGCGCAGAGCTAAAGAGCGGCATTGAGATTGTGACTACGGCGCTCAATCTGGAAGAACATATTCATGATTGCACGCTGGTTATCACCGGAGAAGGGCGCATTGATAGCCAGAGCATCCATGGCAAAGTACCGATTGGGGTGGCTAATGTGGCGAAGAAATACAATAAACCGGTAATTGGTATTGCGGGTAGTCTTACGAAGGATGTTGGCGTTGTGCACCAGCATGGTATCGATGCTGTATTCAGCGTGTTAAACAGTATTGTTACGCTGGATGAAGCTTTCAGCGGGGCTTATGACAATATTTACCGAGCTTCGCGCAATATTGCTGCAACACTGGCGATTGGAATGCGCAACGCGGGGTGACAAGGGCGTGTAAACCCTCTATACTGCGCGCCGAAGCTGACCAGACAGTCGCCGCTTCGTCGTCGTCCTCTTCGGGGGAGACGGGCGGAGGGGAGGAAAGTCCGGGCTCCATAGGGCAGGGTGCCAGGTAACGCCTGGGGGGGAAACCCACGACCAGTGCAACAGAGAGCAAACCGCCGATGGCCCACGCGAGTGGGATCAGGTAAGGGTGAAAGGGTGCGGTAAGAGCGCACCGCGCGGCTGGTAACAGTCCGTGGCACGGTAAACTCCACCCGGAGCAAGGCCAAATAGGGGTTCATAAGGTACGGCCCGTACTGAACCCGGGTAGGCTGCTTGAGCCAGTGAGCGATTGCTGGCCTAGATGAATGACTGTCCACGACAGAACCCGGCTTATCGGTCAGTTTCACCTATTTTAACGAAAACCCGCCAGTGCAAACTGGCGGGTTTTTGCTTTTGCGCGGCAGTAAGATGAATGACTGTCCACGACGCTATACCCAAAAGAAAGCGGCTTATCGGTCAGTTTCACCTCTTCAACGAAAACCCGCCAGTGCAAACTGGCGGGTTTTTGCTTTTGCGCGGCAGTAAGATGAATGACTGTCCACGACACTATACCCAAAAGAAAGCGGCTTATCGGTCAGTTTCACCTCTTCAACGAAAACCCGCCAGTGCAAACTGGCGGGTTTTTGCTTTTACGCGGCGGTAAGATGAATGACTGTCCACGACGCTATACTCAAAAGAAAGCGGCTTATCGGTCAGTTTCTTTTTTTCAGTATAAATACTCTTTTTTCGTCACCCTTTTTGTCTCCCGAGATTACTTACCTGCAAATATGAATTATTAGTTTTGTGATCATCAACACAAAATGCTATCCGTGCATTATGATGACAGCAGAAACCATGGAAAACGATTGCATTCACAAAATGACATCCTGCTATGATGGTAAAAATTGACGTTAATCAATTGTTCGAGATGATCAATATCTGTATTCGACTTTTTAAAATATTGATAAAATAAATGTTTTGTGACCAACAAATTCCGCGAAAAAATGTGACGCGGCGCATTATTTACCTGTAAATATGATTTGTTTATAATAAAATTTGATAACTTGCTCATTAAATTTAACTTAAAATTCGCCTGAGAAATACACGATATTTGCTTGAAATATCGTCGCAGGACATTTTTAATAAGCCAGATAAAGCGTGTTGTTATCGCCATAAAATATGGTTATCCCCCCCTTTGTTTTTTGATAAAAGTCAGGCTTTACGCGGATTTTATTATGTTAACTTATTGATATTAAAGATTTATATTAATTTAAGTAGATGCCTGGAAAGCAATTGAAAGTTAATTTGTGAGTGGTCGCACATATCCTATTCATTCCATTTTGATACACTTCATGTCGTCAATGAGGTAATTAATGCAGGCCGATATGAGCACTATTCTTCTTCCTAAAACGCAGCACCTGGTAGTCTTTCAGGAAGTCATCAGAAGTGGCTCTATTGGCTCGGCTGCAAAAGAATTAGGTTTAACTCAACCTGCTGTAAGTAAAATCATTAACGATATTGAAGATTATTTTGGCGTGGAATTAGTGGTACGGAAAAATACCGGTGTAACGCTGACGCCAGCCGGTCAATTGTTGCTCTCACGTTCCGAATCCATTACCCGCGAAATGAAAAATATGGTTAATGAGATAAGCGGTATGTCCTCTGAAGCCGTGGTGGAAGTCTCATTTGGTTTTCCTTCGCTAATTGGCTTTACCTTTATGTCCGGGATGATCAACAAATTCAAAGAGGTGTTCCCGAGAGCGCAAGTCTCAATGTATGAAGCACAGTTGTCCTCGTTCTTACCTGCTATCCGCGACGGACGCCTCGATTTTGCGATTGGTACGTTAAGTGCAGAGATGAAGCTTCAGGATTTGCATGTTGAGCCGCTGTTCGAGTCCGAGTTTGTGCTGGTGGCCAGCAAGTCCCGAACATGCACCGGCACTACCACGCTGGAGTCGTTGAAAAACGAACAGTGGGTGTTGCCGCAAACTAATATGGGATACTACAGCGAACTTCTCACCACGTTACAAAGAAATGGCATCAGTATTGAAAACATCGTTAAAACCGACTCAGTCGTGACAATTTATAATCTTGTTCTCAATGCTGATTTCTTAACCGTTATTCCTTGTGATATGACTTCACCTTTTGGTTCTAATCAATTTATTACTATTCCGGTTGAAGAAACGTTGCCCGTGGCGCGATATGCCGCGGTATGGTCAAAAAATTATCGTATTAAAAAAGCAGCATCGGTTTTGGTTGAACTAGCCAAAGAGTATTCATCTTATAATGGGTGTAGACGAAGACAATTAATAGAAGCTGATTAGTTATTTGTTTTTCTCAAACATAAATAATCCACCTGTCTTTTCTCGGGTGTCGGTTACGGTTACCTACATATTTAATTCAGGTTAAGAGGTTTATCATGCATATTACATACGATCTCCCGGTTGCTATTAATGACATTATCGAAGCAAAACAACGATTGGCTGGGCGAATTTATAAAACAGGCATGCCTCGATCCAATTATTTTAGTGAACGTTGCAAAGGTGAAATATTCCTTAAGTTTGAAAATATGCAGCGTACTGGTTCATTTAAAATTCGTGGCGCATTTAATAAATTAAGCTCTTTAACCGATGCTGAAAAACGCAAAGGTGTGGTGGCCTGTTCTGCGGGTAACCATGCGCAAGGGGTTTCGCTCTCCTGCGCAATGCTGGGCATCGACGGGAAAGTGGTAATGCCGAAAGGCGCGCCAAAATCCAAGGTCGCGGCGACATGTGACTACTCCGCTGAAGTTGTTCTGCACGGCGACAACTTTAACGACACCATCGCCAAAGTTAGCGAAATTGTCGAAACGGAAGGCCGTATTTTTATCCCACCTTATGATGATCCGAAAGTGATTGCCGGTCAGGGAACGATTGGCCTGGAAATTATGGAAGATCTCTATGATGTCGATAATGTGATTGTGCCAATTGGCGGTGGCGGTTTAATTGCTGGTATTGCGGTAGCGATTAAATCTATTAACCCGACAATTCGTGTTATTGGTGTGCAATCAGAAAACGTTCACGGCATGGCGGCTTCTTTCCACTCGGGAGAAATAACCACGCACCGAACTACCGGCACCCTGGCGGATGGTTGTGATGTCGCCCGCCCGGGTAATTTAACTTACCAAATCGTTCGTGAATTAGTCGATGACATCGTGCTGGTCAGCGAAGACGAAATCAGAAACAGTATGATTGCCTTAATTCAGCGCAATAAAGTCGTCACCGAAGGCGCAGGCGCTCTGGCATGTGCTGCTTTGTTAAGCGGTAAATTAGACCAATATATTCAAAACAGAAAAACCGTCAGCATTATTTCCGGCGGCAATATAGATCTTTCTCGCGTCTCTCAAATTACCGGTTTCGTTGACGCTTAATCATCTCGTTGAGGATAGGATATGAGTACTTCAGATAGCATTGTATCCAGCCAGACAAAACAATCGTCCTGGCGTAAATCAGATACCACATGGACGTTGGGTTTGTTCGGCACAGCTATTGGTGCCGGCGTGCTGTTCTTCCCTATCCGCGCAGGTTTTGGCGGACTGATCCCGATTCTTCTGATGTTGGTATTGGCATACCCCATCGCGTTTTATTGCCACCGGGCGCTGGCGCGTCTGTGTCTTTCAGGCTCTAACCCTTCCGGCAACATTACGGAAACGGTGGAAGAGCACTTTGGTAAAACGGGTGGCGTGGTCATCACGTTCCTGTACTTCTTCGCGATTTGCCCACTGTTGTGGATTTATGGCGTAACCATTACCAACACCTTTATGACGTTCTGGGAAAACCAGCTTGGCTTTGCGGCGTTGAACCGCGGCTTCGTGGCGCTGTTCCTGCTGCTGCTGATGGCGTTCGTCATTTGGTTTGGTAAGGATCTGATGGTTAAAGTGATGAGTTACCTGGTATGGCCATTTATCGCCAGCCTGGTACTGATTTCTCTGTCACTGATCCCTTACTGGAACTCTGCTGTTATTGATCAAGTTGACCTCAGTGCGCTGACGTTAACCGGTCATGACGGTATCTTGATTACCGTCTGGCTGGGGATTTCCATCATGGTCTTCTCCTTTAACTTCTCGCCAATCGTCTCTTCCTTCGTGGTTTCTAAGCGTGAAGAGTATGAGAAAGACTTCGGTCGCGACTTCACCGAGCAGAAATGCTCACAGATCATCTCCCGTGCCAGCATGCTGATGGTTGCCGTGGTCATGTTCTTTGCCTTCAGCTGCCTGTTTACGCTGTCTCCGGCAAACATGGCGGAAGCAAAAGCACAGAACATTCCGGTGCTTTCTTATCTGGCTAACCACTTTGCTTCCATGTCCGGTGAGAAATCGACGTTCGCCACCGTACTGGAATATGCCGCTTCTATTATCGCACTGGTTGCTATCTTCAAATCTTTCTTCGGTCACTATCTAGGAACGCTGGAAGGTCTGAACGGTCTGGTACTGAAGTTCGGCTACAAAGGCGATAAGACGAAAGTGTCTTCCGGCAAACTGAACACCATCAGCATGATCTTCATCATGGGTTCCACCTGGGTAGTTGCTTACGCCAACCCGAACATTCTGGACCTGATTGAAGCCATGGGCGCGCCGATTATCGCTTCACTGCTGTGCCTGTTGCCGATGTATGCCATCCGTAAAGCGCCGTCGCTGGCGAAATACCGTGGTCGTCTGGATAACGTGTTTGTTACCGTGATTGGTCTGCTGACCATCCTGAACATCGTATACAAACTGTTTTAATCCGTAACTCAGGATGAGAAAAGAGATGAATGAATTTCCGGTTGTTTTGGTTATTAACTGTGGTTCGTCTTCAATTAAGTTTTCCGTGTTGGATGCCTCGAACTGTGAAGTATTAATGTCAGGTATTGCCGACGGTATTAATTCGGAAAATGCATTCTTATCCGTAAATGGAGGAGAGCCAGCACCGCTGGCTCACCACAGCTACGAAGGTGCATTGAAGGCAATTGCGTTTGAACTGGAAAAACGGAATTTAAATGACAGCGTGGCCTTAATTGGCCACCGCATCGCCCACGGCGGCAGTATTTTTACCGAGTCCGCCATTATTACCGATGAAGTCATTGATAATATCCGTCGCGTTTCTCCACTGGCGCCGCTGCATAATTACGCCAATTTAAGTGGCATTGAATCGGCCCAGCAATTATTTCCTGGCGTAACTCAGGTAGCGGTATTTGATACCAGCTTCCACCAGACAATGGCCCCGGAAGCGTTTTTATACGGCCTGCCGTGGAAATATTACGAAGAGCTGGGTGTGCGCCGCTATGGCTTCCACGGCACGTCTCACCGCTATGTGTCCCAGCGTGCGCATTCTCTGCTGGATCTGGCGGAAGAAGACTCCGGCCTGGTGGTGGCGCATCTTGGCAATGGCGCGTCTATTTGCGCGGTTCGTAACGGGCAGAGTGTGGATACCTCAATGGGTATGACGCCGCTGGAAGGGCTGATGATGGGGACGCGCAGTGGCGATGTCGACTTCGGCGCGATGTCCTGGGTGGCCAGTCAAACCAACCAGAGTCTTAGCGATCTGGAACGCGTGGTGAATAAAGAATCGGGATTATTGGGGATTTCCGGTCTTTCTTCCGACCTGCGTGTACTGGAAAAAGCCTGGCATGAAGGTCATGAACGTGCACAACTGGCAATTAAAACGTTTGTTCACCGAATTGCCCGTCATATTGCCGGACACGCTGCCTCATTACATCGCCTGGATGGAATTATATTCACCGGCGGAATAGGTGAGAATTCAAGTTTAATTCGTCGTCTGGTCATGGAACATTTGACTGTATTAGGCGTAGAGATTGATGCAGAAATGAATAATCGCTCTAACGCTTACGGTGAAAGAATTGTGTCCAGTGAAAATGCGCGCGTAATTTGCGCCGTTATTCCGACTAATGAAGAAAAAATGATTGCGCTAGATGCAATTCATTTAGGCAAAGTTAAAGCACCCGCAGAATTTGCATAATTTAGTTGAAGTATTGTAGAGAGATTATTTTTCATGAAGGTAGATATTGATACCAGCGATAAGCTGTACGCCGACGCATGGCTTGGCTTTAAAGGTACGGACTGGAAAAACGAAATTAATGTCCGCGATTTTATTCAACATAACTATACACCGTATGAAGGGGATGAATCCTTCCTCGCTGAAGCGACGCCAGCCACCACGGCATTGTGGGAAAAGGTGATGGAAGGTATTCGTATCGAAAACGCGACCCATGCGCCGGTTGATTTCGATACCAATATTGCCACCACCATTACTGCCCATGATGCCGGTTATATCAACCAGCCGCTGGAAAAAATTGTTGGCCTGCAAACAGATGCGCCACTGAAACGTGCGCTGCATCCGTTTGGCGGCATCAACATGATTAAAAGTTCATTCCACGCCTATGGCCGTGAAATGGACAGCGAATTTGAATACGTGTTTACCGATCTGCGTAAAACCCATAACCAGGGCGTATTTGATGCTTACTCACCGGATATGCTGCGCTGCCGTAAATCTGGCGTATTGACTGGTCTGCCGGACGGTTATGGCCGTGGACGTATTATCGGTGACTATCGCCGCGTGGCGTTGTACGGGATCAGTTATCTGGTCCGTGAACGCGAACTGCAATTTGCCGATCTCCAGTCTCGTCTGGAAAAAGGGCAAGATCTGGAAGCCACCATCCGTCTGCGTGAAGAGCTGGCAGAACATCGTCATGCGCTGCTGCAGATTCAGGAAATGGCGGCGAAATATGGCTTCGACATCTCTCGTCCAGCGCAAAATGCGCAGGAAGCGGTGCAGTGGCTCTACTTCGCTTACCTGGCGGCGGTGAAATCGCAAAACGGCGGCGCGATGTCGCTGGGCCGTACTGCATCGTTCCTCGATATCTACATTGAACGTGACTTCAAAGCCGGTGTGCTCAACGAGCAGCAGGCGCAGGAATTGATCGACCACTTCATCATGAAGATCCGCATGGTGCGCTTCCTGCGTACGCCGGAATTTGATTCGCTGTTCTCCGGCGACCCTATCTGGGCAACGGAAGTCATCGGTGGGATGGGGCTGGACGGTCGCACACTGGTGACCAAAAACTCCTTCCGTTACCTGCATACACTGCACACTATGGGGCCAGCACCGGAACCTAACCTGACCATTCTGTGGTCGGAAGCATTGCCGATTGCCTTCAAAAAATATGCGGCACAAGTCTCCATCGTCACTTCTTCTTTGCAGTATGAAAACGACGATCTGATGCGTACTGACTTCAACAGCGACGATTACGCGATTGCCTGCTGCGTCAGCCCGATGGTGATTGGTAAGCAGATGCAGTTCTTCGGCGCACGCGCTAACCTGGCGAAAACGCTGCTGTACGCAATTAACGGCGGGGTGGATGAGAAGCTGAAGATTCAGGTCGGCCCGAAAACAGCACCACTGATGGACGACGTTCTGGACTACGACAAAGTCATGAGCAGCCTTGACCATTTCATGGACTGGCTGGCAGTGCAGTACATCAGCGCGCTGAACATCATCCACTACATGCATGACAAGTACAGCTACGAAGCCTCACTGATGGCGCTGCACGATCGTGATGTCTATCGCACGATGGCATGTGGTATTGCGGGCCTGTCGGTGGCGACGGATTCACTTTCCGCAATTAAATATGCTCGCGTGAAACCAATCCGTGACGAAAACGGCCTGGCGGTGGACTTTGAAATCGACGGCGAATATCCGCAGTACGGCAACAACGACGAGCGCGTAGACAGCATTGCTTGCGACCTGGTTGAACGCTTTATGAAGAAAATTAAAGCCCTGCCAACCTATCGTAACGCCGTACCAACTCAGTCGATTCTGACCATCACCTCTAACGTGGTGTACGGCCAGAAAACCGGTAACACACCGGATGGTCGTCGCGCCGGTACACCGTTCGCACCAGGTGCTAACCCGATGCACGGTCGTGACCGCAAAGGGGCCGTGGCTTCGCTGACCTCCGTTGCCAAGCTGCCGTTCACCTACGCCAAAGACGGTATTTCGTACACCTTCTCAATTGTCCCTGCGGCGCTGGGTAAAGAAGATCCGGTACGCAAAACCAACCTTGTCGGCCTGCTGGATGGTTATTTCCACCACGAAGCGGATGTGGAAGGTGGTCAGCACCTCAACGTCAACGTTATGAATCGGGAAATGTTGCTGGATGCCATTGAGCACCCGGAAAAATACCCGAACCTGACAATCCGTGTCTCTGGCTACGCCGTGCGCTTCAACGCACTGACCCGTGAACAGCAGCAGGATGTGATTTCACGTACCTTTACCCAGGCGCTTTGATGCCGGAGGATGTATGAAAAAGATTATCGAAACGCAACGTGCGCCAGGCGCAATCGGCCCGTATGTTCAGGGCGTTGATTTAGGCAGTATGGTATTCACCTCCGGGCAAATTCCGGTTTGCCCACAGACCGGGGAGATCCCTGCGGACGTGAAAGATCAGGCGCGTTTAAGTCTGGAAAACGTCAAAGCGATCGTGGTTGCTGCCGGGCTGACCGTTGGCGATATCGTGAAGATGACGGTGTTCATTACCGACCTTAATGACTTTGGCACCATCAATGAAGTCTACAAGCAGTTTTTTGACGAGCATCAGGCGACCTACCCGACACGCAGCTGCGTGCAGGTAGCGCGTTTGCCGAAAGATGTGAAGCTGGAAATTGAAGCTATCGCGGTACGCAACGCATAAAGCTCCTGAGCGGGGCGATCGCAGGGTCGCTCCGCTCCTCTTCACGAACGGCAATCCGAGGGTGTGGATATGATTAGTGCATTCGATATTTTCAAAATTGGGATTGGTCCCTCCAGTTCTCATACCGTGGGGCCAATGAATGCCGGAAAAAGTTTTATTGATCGACTGGAGAAGAGCGGCTTATTAACCGCGACGAGCCACATTGTGGTCGATCTTTATGGATCGTTGTCACTGACGGGCAAAGGTCACGCCACGGATATCGCTATCATCATGGGACTGGCAGGAAATAGTCCGCAGGACGTTGTTATTGATGAGATACCTGCATTTATGGAATTAGTGACGCGCAACGGAAGGTTGCCGGTGGCAGCGGGCGCACATGTCGTTGATTTCCCAGTGGCAAAGAACATTATTTTCCATGCGGAAACGCTGCCCCGTCATGAGAATGGGATGCGTATTACCGCGTGGAAAAAGCAGGAAGAACTGTTAAGCAAAACCTATTATTCAGTCGGTGGCGGATTTATTGTCGAAGAAGAACAATTCGGCTTGTCACTGGATGTTGAAACGCTCGTCCCTTACGATTTCCATTCAGCAGGTGAGCTGCTGAAAATGTGTGATTACAACGGGTTATCTATTTCTGGTTTGATGCTGCAAAACGAGTTGGCACTACGTAGCAAAGCCGAAATTGATGCTGGTTTTTCGCGTATCTGGCAGGTGATGCATGACGGTATTGAACGCGGTATGAATACCGAAGGTGTGCTGCCAGGCCCGCTCAATGTGCCACGTCGGGCGGTG
Source organism: Escherichia sp. E10V5 (assembly GCF_004212315.1). Lineage (NCBI taxonomy): Bacteria > Pseudomonadati > Pseudomonadota > Gammaproteobacteria > Enterobacterales > Enterobacteriaceae > Escherichia > Escherichia sp. E10V5. The sequence goes on along the minus strand of NZ_RHJM01000013.1, from coordinate 82,778 downwards.
GCGCTGCGGCGTTTGCTGGTTTCCAGCGACAATATCTCTAACGATCCGATGAACGTGATCGACTGGATCAATATGTTTGCTCTGGCAGTCAGCGAAGAAAATGCCGCTGGCGGGCGTGTTGTGACAGCGCCAACTAACGGCGCTTGCGGCATTATTCCTGCGGTGCTGGCCTATTACGATAAATTCCGCCGCCCGCTCAATGAGCGCTCCATTGCCCGTTTTCTGCTGGCGGCTGGCGCTATCGGTGCGCTGTATAAAATGAATGCCTCCATTTCCGGTGCGGAAGTGGGCTGTCAGGGCGAAATTGGCGTGGCCTGTTCAATGGCGGCGGCAGGGTTAACCGAACTGCTGGGCGGCAGCCCGGCGCAGGTGTGCAATGCGGCGGAAATCGCTATGGAACACAACCTGGGACTGACCTGCGATCCGGTTGCCGGGCAGGTGCAAATTCCGTGTATTGAACGCAATGCTATTAATGCTGTTAAAGCCGTGAACGCCGCGCGGATGGCGATGGGACGCACTTCTGCACCGCGTGTTTCTCTCGATAAAGTTATCGAGACGATGTACGAAACCGGCAAAGATATGAACGATAAATACCGCGAAACTTCACGCGGAGGACTGGCCATTAAAGTGGTCTGCGGCTGATATCTCATCTGCGTTTATACTGGGGTGCACAAAATGTGCACCCTTTTTTATTGTGATCTGCCGCAAATAGAGAATAACTATTTCTCTAAGATTGATTTGATAGAAAATTATTATCCATAATTGCTATTTCAAAGTCTTGATTGTGAAGATTTTCTCTGACCTCACGCGTATCATTTCTTCATTCTAATAACTCGCCTGCAAAAAAACGTAGACCGCGTATCGCCTTGATGCGGCTCGAAAAAAATAATAAGCCCTACAAAATATTGAGCGAGAATTTATGGAAATTGCAACGAATAAAGGCGTCATTGCAGACGCTTCGACCCCGGCGGGTCGTGCTGGAATGAGTGAAAGTGAATGGCGTGAAGCTATCAAATTCGACAGTACCGACACCGGTTGGGTGATTATGAGTATTGGGATGGCGATTGGCGCGGGGATAGTTTTTCTCCCAGTGCAGGTCGGATTGATGGGATTGTGGGTATTTTTGCTCTCATCAGTGATTGGCTACCCGGCAATGTATCTGTTTCAGCGATTGTTTATTAATACGCTGGCGGAATCTCCAGAGTGTAAAGATTACCCGAGTGTCATTAGTGGTTATTTGGGTAAAAACTGGGGCATTTTGTTAGGTGCACTTTACTTTGTGATGCTGGTTATTTGGATGTTTGTTTACTCCACCGCCATCACTAACGATAGCGCCTCCTATCTGCATACTTTCGGCGTGACGGAAGGATTGCTGTCTGACAGTCCGTTTTATGGCCTGGTACTGATTTGTATTCTGGTAGCGATCTCTTCACGCGGCGAGAAACTGTTATTCAAAATTTCGACCGGCATGGTGCTGACCAAACTGCTGGTGGTGGCGGCGCTGGGTGTATCGATGGTCGGGATGTGGCATCTGTATAACGTAGGTTCGCTGCCGCCGCTGGGGCTGCTGGTGAAAAACGCCATTATCACACTGCCGTTTACCTTAACCTCGATTCTGTTTATTCAGACGTTAAGCCCGATGGTGATTTCCTATCGCTCGCGAGAAAAATCGATCGAAGTAGCACGACACAAAGCGTTGCGGGCGATGAACATTGCGTTTGGGATCCTGTTTGTCACCGTCTTTTTCTACGCAGTGTCGTTCACTCTGGCGATGGGACATGACGAAGCAGTAAAAGCCTATGAGCAGAATATTTCCGCGCTGGCGATTGCCGCACAGTTTATTAGCGGCGACGGTGCAGCATGGGTGAAAGTGGTCAGCGTCATCCTCAATATCTTTGCCGTTATGACAGCGTTCTTTGGCGTCTATTTAGGCTTTCGCGAAGCAACGCAAGGGATCGTAATGAACATCCTGCGCCGCAAGATGCCAGCTGAGAAGATTAACGAAAATCTCGTTCAGCGCGGCATCATGATTTTCGCCATTTTACTGGCCTGGAGCGCCATCGTACTGAATGCGCCAGTGTTGAGCTTTACCTCTATCTGTAGCCCGATTTTCGGCATGGTAGGGTGCCTGATCCCTGCGTGGTTGGTTTACAAAGTACCGGCATTGCACAAATACAAAGGTGCCTCTCTGTACCTGATTATCGTCACCGGTTTGTTGCTTTGTGTTTCTCCGTTCCTGGCATTTTCATGATTTACCTGAAATTTTAAGGTTTTTATTATGTTTGATTCGACTTTAAATCCGTTATGGCAGCGTTACATCCTTGCAGTTCAGGAGGAAGTAAAACCGGCGCTGGGATGTACTGAACCGATCTCACTGGCGCTGGCGGCGGCGGTTGCTGCGGCAGAACTGGAAGGTCCGGTTGAACGTGTAGAAGCCTGGGTTTCGCCAAATCTGATGAAGAACGGTCTGGGCGTCACCGTTCCCGGTACGGGAATGGTGGGGCTGCCGATTGCCGCGGCGCTGGGGGCGTTAGGTGGAAATGCCAACGCCGGGCTGGAAGTGCTGAAAGACGCAACGGCGCAGGCAATTGCTGATGCCAAAGCGTTGCTGGCGGCGGGGAAAGTCTCGGTCAAGATCCAGGAACCTTGCGATGAAATCCTCTTCTCACGCGCCAAAGTCTGGAACGGCGAGCAGTGGGCTTGTGTCACCATCGTCGGCGGACATACCAACATTGTGCATATCGAGACGCACAATGGCGTGGTTTTTACCCAGCAGGCGTGTGTGGCAGAGGGCGAGCAAGAGTCGCCGCTGGCGGTGCTCTCCAGAACGACGCTGGCCGAGATCCTGAAGTTCGTCAATGAAGTGCCGTTTGAGGCTATCCGCTTTATTCTCGATTCTGCGAAGTTAAACTGCGCGTTATCACAGGAAGGTTTGAGTGGGAACTGGGGGCTGCATATTGGCGCGACGCTGGAAAAACAGTGTGCACGCGGTTTGCTGGCGAAAGATCTCTCCTCGTCAATTGTGATTCGTACCAGCGCGGCATCCGATGCGCGTATGGGTGGCGCAACGCTTCCGGCAATGAGTAACTCCGGTTCTGGCAACCAGGGGATCACCGCGACAATGCCCGTGGTGGTGGTCGCGGAACACTTCGGGGCAGATGATGAACGGCTGGCGCGCGCGCTGATGCTTTCGCATTTGAGCGCGATTTATATCCATAACCAGTTACCGCGTTTGTCTGCGCTGTGTGCCGCAACGACCGCCGCAATGGGCGCCGCCGCTGGGATGGCATGGCTGGTGGATGGGCGTTATGAAACCATCTCGATGGCAATCAGCAGCATGATCGGTGATGTTAGCGGTATGATTTGCGATGGCGCGTCGAACAGTTGCGCGATGAAGGTTTCGACCAGTGCGTCGGCGGCGTGGAAAGCGGTGTTAATGGCGCTGGATGATACCGCCGTGACTGGCAATGAAGGGATTGTGGCGCATGATGTTGAGCAGTCAATCGCCAACCTGTGTGCGCTGGCAAGTCATTCAATGCAGCAAACGGATCGGCAGATTATCGAGATTATGGCCAGTAAGGCCAGGTAAGCACCGGATTTCGGAGGTCATACCTGATGCCGGATGCGATGCTGACGCATCTTATCCGGCCTACGGATTGTGCGATTTGTTGATGTTGTTGGGTTTTGTACCTGATGCCGGATGCGATGCTGACGCATCTTATCCGACCTACGGATTGTGCAATTTGTTGATGTTGTTGGGTTTTGTACCTGATGCCGGATGCGATGCTGGCGCATCTTATCCGACTTACGGATTGTGCAATTCGTTGATGTTGTTGGGTTTTGTACCTGATGCCGGATGCGATATTGGCGCATCTTATCCGACTTACGGATTGTGCAATTCGTTGATGTTGTTGGGTTTTGTACCTGATGCCGGATGCGATGCTGACGCATCTTATCCGGCCTACGGATTGTGCGATTTGTTGATGTTGTTGGGTTTTGTACCTGGTGCCGGATGCGATGCTGGCGCATCTTATCCGGCTTACGGGGTGTGCAATTTGTTGGTTTTGTAGGCCGGATAAGGCGTTTACGCCGCATCCGGCAATCTGTTTTTATGCGGTAGCTTCATCCTCGGCTAACCGTATTTCGGCGTCGGCTACTATCGCCTCCAACTCACTCAACATCTCTTCATAGCCAAAACTTTTGGTAGCGCGGGTGGTTTCTTTTGCTGCAACGGACTTTACTGGCTGACGTTTCTTCGCCGATTTTTTACTCATCATCTTCTCCCTGTAAAAAAACTAGACAGGTAAATCTATCAGCAAAGCGCGCAGCGGGGAATCAGCAACGAGTGTAATGTTAGCCTCGTCACTAATAAATGCGCCATCACCGCAGGTCAGCACAGCTTTCTCTTCGTGATGCGTAATCGCATGAAATTGACCGTGGATCGATTGCAAATAAGCACGCGGACCGTGCAGTTGAAAGTTCGCGCTTTCTCCCTCGGCGAGCACAATATGATGCAGCCACACCTGCTGGCGCAGTTGCAGGCTACCTTTCGCGCCATCTGGCGAGGCGATTAATTGCTGCTTGTCCATATTCAGCGCCAGTTTTTGAATCAGCGGATTCTCCCGTTGCGGGCAGGCATCCAGCCAGAGCTGCATTCGCGTTAACGGTTTGTCCTTGCTGATATTATGTTCGCTATAACTCACGCCCGGCTGAGTAGAAAGCAATAAGGCTTCACCGGCGTGGGCCTGAACATGATTACCTTCGCTGTCCCGATACTCTGCTTCTCCGTCGAGAATCACATTCAAAATATCAACTTTTGGGTAGGTACGTGGCTGGAAGGCGGCCCCTGGAGCCAACACTTCCTGGTTAAGCACGCGCAGGGAGGCATAGCCTAACAATTTAGGGTCGAAGTAGTGTCCAAAGGAAAAAGTATACCGGGCCTGCAACCATCCGTAGTCTGCTTGTCCACACTGCCTGGCAGTTCGGGTAGTAATCATAATTCTTGACCTCTCTTTACTTCCTTTTATGGTAAGGGGCTGGACGCTACATTGTTAGCCAGATATTCTGCCCGGTATGTTCAAATTTCCTGAATGAGAACGAAATGGCCAAAGAAAGGGCATTAACGCTGGAAGCACTAAGGGTTATGGATGCGATCGATCGCCGTGGTAGTTTTGCGGCGGCGGCCGATGAGCTGGGACGCGTGCCTTCCGCGCTTAGCTACACCATGCAAAAACTGGAAGAAGAGCTCGATGTGGTGCTGTTTGACCGCTCGGGCCATCGCACCAAATTCACCAATGTCGGGCGGATGTTGTTGGAGCGAGGACGTGTTCTGCTGGAAGCCGCAGATAAACTGACCACCGATGCCGAAGCCCTCGCGCGTGGTTGGGAAACGCATCTCACCATTGTGACCGAGGCGCTGGTGCCCACACCTGCCTTTTTCCCGTTGATCGACAAACTGGCGGCTAAAGCCAATACCCAACTGGCAATCATCACCGAAGTGCTGGCGGGGGCGTGGGAGCGGCTGGAACAGGGGCGAGCAGATATTGTTATCGCGCCGGATATGCATTTTCGTTCCTCGTCGGAGATCAACTCTCGTAAGCTTTACACCTTGATGAACGTCTACGTGGCAGCACCTGATCACCCGATTCATCAGGAGCCGGAACCGCTTTCTGAAGTTACGCGCGTGAAATATCGCGGAATTGCAGTGGCAGATACTGCTCGTGAACGCCCGGTATTGACCGTACAGTTACTGGATAAACAACCTCGCCTGACGGTCAGCACCATTGAAGATAAACGTCAGGCATTGCTGGCAGGGCTTGGCGTCGCAACGATGCCGTACCCGATGGTAGAAAAAGATATCGCTGAAGGACGGTTGCGTGTAGTTAGTCCGGAATCGACCAGCGAAATCGATATTATTATGGCCTGGCGTCGCGACAGTATGGGAGAAGCAAAATCCTGGTGTCTGCGGGAAATTCCAAAGTTGTTCGCTGGAAAATAATCTATAAAGCACCTTTCACAAGGTGCTTCTGACTGCTGACAAACGCAAAACTGCCTGATGCGCTACGCTTATCAGGCCTACGCAGTTACTGCAACATATTGATTTTTTGCTATTTTGTAGGCTGGATAAGGCGTTTTCGCCGCATCCGGCATAAACAAAGCGCACTTTGTCAACAATCTGAAGCACCTTTCACAAGGTGCTTCATTATTATTCCTGTTCCAGTTTTGGATCAGGTCCAAACCGGTTTTCGCCTGGTGTCCCCGGCTGGCAGTTAAAGATGATGATAATCAGCCAACCGATAAACGGAATTAAGAACAGTAGCACCCACCATGCTGAACGGTCGGTGTCATGCAGGCGACGGAACTGTACTGCCCACCACGGCAAAAATACCAGAATGCCGTAGATAGTCGTCAGGATGCCTTCGCCACCGGCACGTTGCCAGCCCAGCATTTTATCCAGCAGCCCCAGCACGAGCGTAAAGATGATGTTGACCAGAATAAACATCCAGTACTCTTTGCGCCGTGCACGTCCCCGGAAACCGACATAATTTTTTAGTACTTTCAGATACCAGTCCATTTTTGCCTCAATTTTGCTCAATCACTTGTTTTTAAAGCAGCAAATTAAGAATAGACATGAATGAATTTGCAGTAAATATTATCTCGATGAATTAATAAGGCGCTGTGAAGGATAAGGGCAAGCGCAAAATCGCCAGATGCGCTACGCTTATCTGGCCTGGGCGGGTTCTGCAATATATTGAATATACAATGTTTTGTAGGTCAGATAAGGCGTTCCCGCCACATCCGACATGAACAACACGCACTTAGCCAACAACCAGAGGCACCACGAAGGGTGCCTTTGTTTAACCGAAGCGAACATCCCGCCCGTGCGGTTCATCGAGATCCTGCCACGGGCCAATCGAAATAATTCCTGTTGGGTTGATGGTCTTATGGCTGCGGAAGTAGTGATTACGGATATGGTCGAAATTGACGGTTTCAGCTATTCCCGGCATCTGATAGATATCGCGCAGGAAGCCATACAAATTCAGGTAATCGCTGATACGGTGCTTATCGCACTTGAAGTGGGTGACATACACCGGATCAAAACGAACCAGCGTGGTCCACAGGCGAATATCAGCTTCGGTTAACTGGTTACCCGTCAGGAAGCGATGCTGCCCTAATATCTGTTCCAGTCGCGCCAGCGATTCAAACACTTTCACCACCGCTTCGTCGTACGCTTCCTGGCTGGTGGCAAAACCAGCTTTATAGACGCCATTATTTACGGTGTCGTATATCCACCCGTTAAGTTCGTCAATTTTAGTTTGCAGAGCAGGGGGGTAATAATCACCCGCTTTTGCGCCCAGTGCGTCAAACGCGGTATTGAACATGCGGATGATTTCCGCTGATTCGTTGCTGACAATGGTGTGATTTTTTTTGTCCCACAGCACGGGGACAGTAACTCGTCCGCTGTAGTGTGGATCAGCGTGGAGATAAAGCTGGTACAGGAATTCATGTTGATAGAGCGTATCGCCGGTTGCACCCGGGAAACTGTCATCAAAGGTCCAGCCGTTTTCCAGCATCAGCGGGTTCACCACGGATACGGAAATAAACGGTTCCAGTCCTTTGAGTTTACGCATGATCAGCGTGCGGTGCGCCCACGGGCAGGCGAGTGAGACATAGAGATGATAACGATCTTTCTCTGCGGCAAATCCACCTTTGCCAGTGGGGCCTGGTGCGCCATCGGCAGTGAGCCAGTTACGAAATGCGGAAGCTGAACGTTGAAATTTACCGCCAGTGGATTTGGTGTCGTACCAGGTGTCATGCCAGACGCCGTCAATCAGTTGACCCATTTTTCTCTCCTCCAATAGCAAAAACGAGGAGCGTTTCTCCTCGTTTGAGACTGATGGCAAACGCAAAACTGCCTGATGCGCTATGCTTATCAGGCCTACGAGGTTCTTGCAATATATTGAATTTGCATGTTTTTGTAGGCAGGATAAGGCGTTCACGCCGCATCCGGCATGAACAACGCGTACTTTGTCAACAATCTGAAACGAGGAGTTTCCCCCTCGTTTTTTATCGTTAAGTATAGCGCGTGCTTACCACTTTTTATTCAGCAGACGGTCGATGCTATACGCGCCCGGTCCGGTAATCGCCAGCAGCAGGAATCCGCCAGAAATTGTCAGGTTTTTCATGAACATCAGCGAGTTGACGCCTTCAGCAAAGTTGCTGTGAAATAAAAACGCCGTCAACAGTGTAAAGCCAGCGGTAAACAGCGCGGTGGTGCGAGTCAGGAAACCGAACAGGATTGCCAAACCGCCACCGAACTCAAGCAGGATCACCAGCGGCAGCATAAAGCCCGGGACGCCCATTGCTTCCATGTATTGTTGAGTACCTGCATAACCGGTAATTTTCCCCCAACCTGCGCTAATGAACAGAATCGGCATTAAAATACGCGCTACCAGTACACCAACATCTTCTAATTTTTTCATCATACTCTCCACTGCGCCACTCAGGCTGCTGATTGTTTTTTTGTGCAAGGGCGCGGTATTAGCGTCATTGCTGTCGATGGAGAGAAGCATAAACGTAGTGAATGGTGATTGTTAGCAAGGAAAACTGTCAAAAATTTTCAAAAAATTTGAGGGATAAGGCCGGAATAGTTCCGGCCAGAGAGGAATTTAACCGCGAAGCTGTTGCTGATTGAGGGTGGTTTTAACCAGACGCCACGCACTCCAGACGCCAAAACCGCGCCTGGCCCAGCGGACCAGCATATTCGGATGGCGAATCGTCCAGATAGCCATCACGCTGCTGCCGACCAGCGCCCAGGAACGCAGGCTCAACAGCATATTCCAACGACGATCGTAGGCGCCTGTCGCCTCCAGCCAGTCACGCCGACTGGCGGAAAGATCCAACCGTTGCTGCTGGATCTGACGAAGCAGCTGTGCCTTACGTTGTTCACGTTCGACTTTACCGCTCACGGGATTCCTCCTCGAGAAGTTGTCGATCGTTTGCCAGTTCGTGACGCGTATGGCGCAGCAAGGTGGATTTGCGCGACTTGCGTAATGTCCAGATACCGCCGATGAGTGCCAGAAGCAGCAACACCACAGTGGTGGCAATCATTGCATTCAGGCGATATTGCGGATCAACTGCCCAGATAATCAGCACCATCAGGCTCATAAGACCAAATGCAGCGAAAAGCATCGTCAGGCCGAGCATCAGTAAAAGCTGAAAGATATTGGCTTTTTCTTCTTCCAGCTCAACCACCGCCAGCCGCAGACGCGTCTCCACCATTTCGACCATGATGGTGACAATTCGCTGCCCGATTCCCAGAACGCTTTTACCGGGCCCTTGCGCGTGATGAGTGTCCGCCATAATTAACGACGCGACAGCAGAACGCCCAGCACCACGCCGATGGCTGCGCCAATACCAACTCCCGCCCACGGATTTTCACGCACATACTCATCGGCACGCGCCGCCGCTTCGCGGGTTTGTTTAGCAATCGCATCACCGGTTTCACCCAGACGATAGCGACTCTGCTTCAGTGCCTGTTCCGCTTTGCTACGAATCTTACTCAGCTCTTCTTTTGACTTTTCGCCAGAGGAGCTAAGCACCTCTTCCAGCGTATCGGACAGGGATTTCAACTCAGCACGCAGGTGTTCCGTAGTGTGTTCTTTCGACATAGTTTTCTCCAGGTGAGTAAGTATTAACTATTGGGGATTAGTAGTCGCGCGCTTCCAGCTTTTTCAGCTCTTCCTGCGCTTCTGCCAGTTTCCGTTCGCGTTTAGCAATCTTATCGGCATCGCCTTTTTGTTTCGCCTCGGCTAAATCATGCTTGCGTTCTGCCACTTCATCTTTCTGCTTCGCGATTTTCTTTTGATGATCGGCACGCAACTGGTTATCTGAACAATTCGCCCGCACTTCACTAAGGGCTTTGTTCAGGCCGTTGATACGATTCTGGTTTTGATGTTTTTCGGCATAGCTGATCTCCTTAAGGATATTTTGCTCCTTTTCCTGACAAAGGGTAGTGGCATAACTACTGACACTAAGAGCAAAAAGAGAAACAGCTAAAGCGATGCGGTATTTCATTCTTGAACCTTCCATTGTGACTCGGACCCATTACAGAGGAACGATTGTCCAGACAACGAGGCGGTGGTATTAACCACCGCCTTATTAATCATAGACAGTAACGGTGAAATCACCAAAGTGAGTGATATGTTTCGGATAACAGGAAGTTATCCGAAGCGATGAGAATTGTCTCGCAGCCGGGTCAGCCATTGCATGGCCTGATTATTATCGTCCTGCTGCGCAATGATGTAGCCATGAGGCAATGTTCTATCGAGGACCGCTTTGGCGGCGGCGCTTTGATCGCTGGAATCAAACGTAATCAACAGAGTGTCATTCTTAGGGGTGATGCTTTTGAAAGGAATTCCATGAGCGTCAAGGTGATGCCAGATGGAAAAACCGTCCGGCATCGTCGTCCCTTGATGAATGGCGCGGATCGCCAGCGTGGATTCTTGTTGACGAACCGCAGACCAGGCCAGCAGCAGCGTGCCAGCCAGCAATATAGCAGCGCCGAACCAGGTTAGCTGGCGAAGCGACATGCGAGGTATTTGCATCCTTTACCCCCGATTTCCATATTTCTTTTTCCATAACACAACCAGAGAACCTGCCAGGCCGAACACCAGCAGTACCACCGGGAGCAGCATCAGGCATGACATCAGCTGGTCCTCATACTTCAAAAATACCGGCGTCTTGCCGAGCATGTAACCTAAGGTTGTCAGAATCAACACCCACAGCAGGCCACTCATCCAGTTGAAGAACTGAAAGCGGGCGTTATTCAGCCCTGACAGTCCGGCAATGGTCGGCAGTAATGTTCTGACAAATGCGATAAAGCGACCAATTAACAGCGCAGATAAACCGTGTTTATGAAAAAGATGGTGTGCGCGTTGGTGGTAGTGCGCAGGTAAATGGGATAGCCAGTTTTGTACGGTACGGGTGTTTCCCAGCCATCGCCCCTGTATGTAGCTGACCCAGCAACCGAGGCTGGCCGCAACAGTGAGCAGCATAATAGTCTGCGGGTAACCCATTGCGCCTTTGGCAATCAATACACCGACCAACACCAGCAAGCTGTCGCCTGGTAAAAAGGCCGCTGGAAGCAAGCCGTTTTCGAGGAACAAAATCACAAACAAGACAAAATACAACATGCCAATCATCGACGGATTGGCCAGGGTTTCAAAATCCTGCGCCCACAGGGCTTGCAGCAATTGGGTCAAAAGTTCCATTCATTATTCCTGGTGAATCGGTTAACGCCACGCCGGTTTTAAATGATGCACACCCGTCAGGTTATTGCTGTTGTTGTATATATTGCGGGTCGAGACACCAATACGGCCTGAACTATTCCCTGTTAAAACGTGAGATAAGAAAACATTTAATAGCATAAATTCAAATTGAATCTAATTGTAACAAAGGTCAACGTTGTTCGTTATCAAAATTACATGTCCGTGGAGTCTGATTTTGCTGATTGCAGAGGAGGGTGGCGAGAGGATTTACACAGGCTGACACTTTATACTTTTCGCTTACTGATAAAGCGAACAGGCGCGTTGCTGCGCCTGTCAGAAATGGGAGTTTATTTGCTGCTGTTGGCCACAGTATCCAGATGAACGACTGGATTCTCGGCGAACAAATAGCGGTCGGCATTGAACTCGAAATCGTCACTGGTTTCGTTAAACAACATAATTTTGGTATTTTCCAGATGCTGCCACATTGCAAGTTTGGCGGCATGAGGATCTTTGCGTATCAACGCTTTGAGGATCTGATCGTGGTCATCACACCAGTTATCGACGGTACGGGAATCAATGTGCTCGTGCAGCTTTTTCCAGTACGGGTTATGGCTACGCTGGGTCCACATTTTCTCTACGATGGCAGCCAGTGCAGAGTTCTGCGTCGCTAATGCGACCTGAATATGAAACTGCAAATCCCACTCGGAATCACGGAAGCATTGTTCGCCGCGCGCCTGCTCCTGGATGGCCATCAGTTTCATGATGTCCTGTTTCGTTACCTGGGTTGCAGCAAACTCGGCAATATTGCTTTCGATAAGTTGACGTGCCTGGAGCAGTTCAAACGGACCGTAATTGGCAAATTCCATATTCGCGTCCGCCGCCTGCTGATGGCGAGGCTGGTTGGAAACCACATGAATTCCCGAGCCTTTGCGTACTTCTACATAGCCCTCGACTTCAAGCATGATGATGGCTTCACGAACCACGGTGCGGCTGACGTTTTTTTCATCAGAAATAAAACGTTCGGCGGGCAGTTTATCACCCACCAGATAGACGCCCTGCTCGATGCGTTCTTTCAGGTCAGCGGCGAGCTGTTGGTACAAACGGCGTGGTTCAGTGATTTCCATATGCGCTCCAGGCATGATACGGCAGACTATATTTGTTATACCACTTTTGCGAGCTTAGCTCTACTCGCAGTGGTGAAAAAGCCGCCTGAGAAGGCGGCTTTGAAGGGAAACTAAAACTTACATTTAGCGTTAATGTTGCGGTGCGGGGTCGTTATGTGATTCCTGCGCTACCTCAATTGCCGGTTTGTTCTGCAACACGGTCCAGATAACCAGCGCACCTAACAGGTCGAACACCGCCAGTACTGCGAACAGCGGGCTGAAGCCGATGGTGTCAGCCAGTGCACCTACAACCAGCGCAAACAGCGTACTTGCCAGCCACGCAGACATCCCAGTCAGACCGTTTGCCGTTGCCACTTCGTTACGACCAAACACGTCAGAAGAGAGGGTAATCAGCGCGCCAGACAGTGCCTGGTGAGCAAAACCACCGATACACAGCAGCATAATCGCGACATACGGGTTGGTGAACAGACCGATCATACCTGGGCCAATCATCAGTACCGCACCCAGTGTTACCACCATCTTACGGGAAACAATCAGGTTCACACCAAACCAACGCTGGAACAGTGGCGGCAGGTAACCACCGAGGATACAACCAAGGTCAGCAAACAGCATTGGCATCCAGGCGAACATCGCGATCTCTTTCAGGTTAAAGCCGTAAACTTTAAACATGAACAGCGGGATCCACGCGTTGAAAGTACCCCAGGCCGGTTCAGCCAGGAAGCGCGGTAATGCGATACCCCAGAACTGACGGTTACGCAGGATCTGAGCAACGGACATTTTCTTCGCCGCGCCAACCTGGTGCTGGGCTTCCTGACCATTAATAATGTAGTCACGTTCTTCATCGGTCAGATGTTTCTGGTCGCGTGGATGTTTATAGAAAATCAGCCATGCCATCGCCCAGATAAAGCTCAACGCACCGGAGATAATAAATGCCATCTGCCAGCTGTGCATGACGATTGCCCATACCACCAGCGGCGGCGCAATCATCGCACCAATTGAGGAACCAACGTTAAAGTAACCTACTGCGATGGAGCGTTCTTTCGCCGGGAACCATTCAGAACTGGCTTTCAGACCTGCAGGGATCATCGCTGCTTCTGCCGCACCTACCGCACCACGGGCAATCGCCAGACCGCCCCAGCTACCAGCCAGTGCGGTTGCGCCACAGAATACCGCCCACAGCACGGCAAACATTGCGTAACCGATTTTCGTCCCCAGAACATCCAGTACATAACCCGCTACAGGTTGCATGACCGTATATGCAGCAGAATAGGCTGCGATGATGTAGGAATACTGTTGGGTGGAGATGTTTAACTCTTCCATCAGAGTTGGTGCAGCTGCCGCCACAGTGTTACGCGTCAGGTAACCGAGCACGGTGCCGAGCGTCACCAATGCGATCATGTACCAACGTAACCCTTTAATTTTACGCATGTAAAACCTCATCGTTTTGTTATATCCGCAATAAGCGCGGTCATCATCCTGCCTGGGGCAGAGGATGTTAGTTACGACCGGATGACCGAAAAAAAAACCGGTACACCCCGAACGCTGCCATGAAAGTTTCGTGCTAATTCGGCTTCCGTACCGGTCAACCCAATTCATCTAACAAATGAATGAATCGGCAATTTGCATTCCGTCGACTTATGATTCGCGACGGCAGAAAGATAACTTGTCATACAACTTTAAAAGGTGAGAGCCATCACAAATGTGGGAATATTTGTAGGGGCATTACTGGATGAGAGCGAAGCCAGAACTGGCGCGGCTTGCAGAGGGATTTACCACTTTGAGAGTAATTTTTTTAACTGCGTTTATTGATCTAACTCACGAAAATATCTTCGGGCTCTGGAAATTGGTGTGATAACTTTGTCAGCATCGCACCCTAAGCAAGCTAGCTCACTCGTTGAGAGGAAGACGATAATGACTCCGTTTATGACTGAAGATTTCCTGTTAGATACTGAATTTGCCCGCCGTCTGTATCACGACTACGCAAAAGACCAGCCGATTTTCGACTACCACTGCCATTTACCGCCGCAGCAAATCGCAGAAGACTATCGCTTTAAGAATCTGTATGACATCTGGCTGAAAGGCGACCACTACAAATGGCGTGCAATGCGTACCAATGGTGTTGCTGAGCGCCTGTGTACTGGTGATGCATCTGATCGTGAGAAGTTTGATGCCTGGGCGGCGACCGTTCCGCACACGATCGGTAACCCGTTATACCACTGGACGCACCTCGAACTGCGTCGTCCGTTTGGCATCACTGGCAAACTGCTGTCTCCGTCTACTGCAGATGAAATCTGGAACGAATGTAACGAACTGCTGGCGCAGGACAAATTCTCCGCGCGCGGCATCATGCAGCAGATGAACGTGAAAATGGTCGGCACTACCGACGACCCGATCGACTCTCTGGAACATCACGCAGAGATCGCCAAAGACGGCTCTTTCAACATCAAAGTGCTGCCGAGCTGGCGTCCGGATAAAGCCTTCAACATTGAACAGGCGACCTTTAACGACTACATGGCGAAGCTGGGTGAAGTTTCCGATACCGATATTCGTCGCTTTGCTGATCTGCAAACTGCTCTGACCAAACGTCTGGATCACTTTGCCGCTCACGGCTGTAAAGTGTCTGACCACGCGCTGGACGTGGTGATGTTTGCCGAAGCGAACGAAGCGGAACTGGATAGCATCCTGGCACGTCGTCTGGCAGGCGAAACCCTGAGTGAGCATGAAGTCGCACAGTTCAAAACTGCGGTGCTGGTATTCCTGGGCGCCGAATACGCACGTCGCGGCTGGGTACAGCAGTACCACATTGGCGCGCTGCGTAATAACAACCTGCGTCAGTTCAAACTGCTGGGGCCGGATGTTGGCTTTGACTCCATCAACGACCGTCCGATGGCGGAAGAACTGTCTAAGCTGCTGAGCAAACAGAACGAAGAAAACCTGCTGCCGAAAACCATTCTCTACTGCCTGAATCCGCGCGATAACGAAGTGCTGGGTACTATGATCGGTAACTTCCAGGGCGAAGGTATGCCAGGCAAAATGCAGTTCGGTTCCGGCTGGTGGTTTAACGATCAGAAAGACGGTATGGAACGTCAGATGACTCAACTGGCACAGCTCGGTCTGCTGAGCCGTTTTGTTGGGATGCTGACTGACAGCCGTAGCTTCCTGTCGTACACCCGTCACGAATACTTCCGCCGCATTCTGTGCCAGATGATTGGCCGCTGGGTGGAAGCGGGCGAAGCACCGGCGGACATCAACCTGCTGGGCGAGATGGTGAGAAATATTTGCTTTAACAATGCGCGTGACTACTTCGCCATTGAACTGAACTAAGGTCTGGGGTTGATATGCAATACATCAAGATCCATGCGCTGGATAACGTCGCGGTCGCGTTAGTGGATTTGGCGGAAGGCACTGAAATCAGTGTCGATAACCAGACCGTAACGCTGCGCCAGGATGTTGCTCGTGGACATAAATTTGCGTTAACAGATATCGAAAAAGGGGCCAACGTCATTAAATATGGCCTACCGATTGGTTATGCATTGGCGGATATTGCGGCGGGGGAACACGTTCACGCCCACAATACGCGCACGAATCTGAGCGATCTGGATCAGTATCGCTATCAACCTGATTTTCAGGATCTGCCTGCGCAAGCGGCAGATCGTGAAGTGCAGATCTATCGTCGCGCTAACGGTGATGTCGGGGTGCGTAACGAGTTGTGGATCCTGCCGACCGTGGGCTGCGTTAACGGCATCGCGCGACAGATCCAGAACCGTTTTTTGAAAGAGACGAACAACGCTGAAGGTACTGACGGTGTGTTCCTCTTCAGCCACACCTATGGCTGCTCGCAGCTGGGCGACGATCACATTAATACCCGCACCATGCTGCAAAACATGGTGCGTCATCCGAACGCAGGCGCCGTGTTGGTCATTGGTCTGGGCTGTGAAAACAACCAGGTTGATGCTTTCCGTGAAACGCTGGGCGATATCGATCCTGAACGCGTTCATTTCATGATCTGCCAACAGCAGGATGATGAGATTGAAGCCGGGATCGAGCATTTGCATCAGCTGTATAACGTCATGCGCAATGACAAGCGCGAGCCGGGTAAACTCAGCGAACTGAAGTTTGGTCTGGAGTGCGGCGGTTCTGACGGCCTTTCCGGTATTACTGCTAACCCAATGCTGGGGCGTTTCTCTGATTACGTCATCGCTAACGGCGGCACTACCGTGCTGACCGAAGTACCGGAGATGTTCGGTGCAGAGCAGTTACTGATGGACCATTGTCGCGATGAAGCGACGTTTGAAAAACTGGTCACTATGGTCAACGACTTCAAACAGTACTTTATTGCCCATGACCAGCCGATCTACGAAAACCCATCGCCGGGGAACAAAGCGGGTGGTATCACCACGCTGGAAGATAAATCACTCGGCTGTACGCAGAAAGCGGGCTCCAGCCAGGTGGTAGACGTGCTGCGCTACGGCGAACGTTTGAAAACACCAGGGCTGAACCTGTTAAGTGCACCGGGTAACGATGCCGTAGCGACCAGCGCCCTGGCGGGTGCGGGCTGCCACATGGTGCTGTTTAGTACCGGTCGCGGCACGCCGTACGGCGGATTTGTACCGACGGTGAAAATCGCTACCAACAGCGAACTGGCAGCGAAGAAAAAACACTGGATCGACTTTGACGCGGGTCAGCTGATCCACGGTAAAGCGATGCCGCAGTTGCTGGAAGAATTTATCGATACCATCGTTGAGTTTGCCAACGGTAAGCAAACCTGCAACGAGCGTAACGACTTCCGCGAACTGGCGATCTTTAAAAGCGGCGTAACGCTGTAAAGTCGAAATAAGTTGTGAATAAAAAACGGCGTTTCATAATATGAAGCGTCGTTTAAGATTGTTGATAAACGCATAATTGCCTGATGCGCTTCGCAATATAGTAAAGTTGCACGATCTTGTAGGCCGGATAAGGCGTTTACGCCGCATCCGGCAAGAAATGAGATGCACTTTGTCAGCAATCTAAAGCGGCGTTTCTAACTCGAAGCGCCGTTTGCTTTTCCATACCTGCTAAGGATTTATCATGACCGCGTATTGGCTGGCCCAGGGCGTGGGTGTCATCGCCTTTCTGATTGGTATTACAACATTCTTCAACCGCGATGAACGTCGCTTCAAAATTCAGCTTTCCATCTATAGCGTATTTATTGGCATACATTTTTTCCTGATGGGTGTCTTCCCGGCGGGGGCCAGCTCAATCCTCAATGCTATCCGTACGTTAATTACTCTGCGTACCCGTAGTTTATGGATAATGGCGATCTTCATCGTGCTGACGGGAGGAGTTGGTCTGGCGAAGTTCCATCATCCGATGGAGCTGCTGCCAGTCATTGGCACGATTGTCAGTACCTGGGCGCTATTTCGCTTTAAAGGACTGACCATGCGCTGCGTGATGTGGTTTTCTACTTGTTGTTGGTTAACTCACAACATTTGGGCCGGGTCGATTGGTGGCACGATGATTGAGGGTAGTTTTCTGCTAATGAATGGCCTGAACATCATTCGTTTCTGGCGTATGCAGAGAAGGGGAATTGATCCGTTTAAAGTGGAGAAAACCCCTTCCGCCGTAGACGAAAGGGGCTAAGCATTAGTTTCGCAGGGCGCTATTTGCCAGACGTGCATCTTCAGCCTGGCAAGCCGCTGCGGTGAACAGCACGTCAGTTGAAGAGTTCAGCGCGGTTTCGCAGGAGTCCTGCAACACGCCGATGATAAAGCCGACGGCAACCACCTGCATGGCAATATCGTTCGGAATACCGAACATATTACAGGCCAGCGGGATCAGCAGCAGAGAACCACCTGCCACGCCTGATGCACCACAGGCACAAAGTGATGCAACTACGCTCAACAGCAGCGCCGTGGGCAGATCCACCGGAATACCCAGCGTATGGACCGCAGCCAGCGTCAACACGGTAATGGTAATGGCTGCGCCTGCCATATTGATCGTCGCCCCTAGCGGAATAGAAACGGAATAGGTATCGCGGTCCAGATTTAGCTTTTCACACAACGCCATGTTTACCGGAATATTCGCCGCCGAGCTACGGGTGAAGAAGGCGTATACACCGCTTTCGCGCAGGCACAGCAGCACCAGCGGGAATGGGTTACGACGAATTTTCCACCATACCAGCAGCGGGTTAACCACCAGCGCCACCAGTAACATACAGCCAACCAGCACCACCAGCAGTTGCGCGTAGCCCCACAGGGTGGAGAAACCGGTGGTTGCCAGCGTTGAAGCTACCAGACCAAAAATACCGATTGGTGCGAAACGAATCACCAGTTTCACCATAAAGGTAACGGCATTCGACATATCGTTGACCAGGTTTTTGGTGGTTTCGTTACCGTGACGCAGAGCGAAACCAAGGCCAATGGCCCACACCAGAATCCCGATGTAGTTACCTTTCAGCAGGGCGTCGATGGGGTTGGAAACCATGCTCAACACCAGCCCGCGCATCACTTCCACAATGCCTGACGGCGGGGAAATATCGCTCGCGCTACTGGACAAATGCAGGGTCGAAGGGAAGGCGAAGCTGAAGACAACTGCAGCCAGCGCGGCAGAGAAAGTACCCAGCAGATAGAGGAACAGAATAGGGCGGATATTGGTTTTCTGCCCGTGCTGGTGGTTAGCGATGGAAGCCATTACCAGCATCAGCACCAGAATTGGCGCTACAGCTTTCAATGCACCGACGAACAAAGTGCCTAACAGACCGACAGCTTCAGCGGCCGGTTTTGAGATCCATGCCAGGAGAATCCCCAGAACAAGGCCGACCAGGATTTGTTTTACCAGGCTGCCCTGAGCCAGACGCCGGAATAGCCCCGGTGAACGTTGCGTAGTCATTTTTCGATCCTTTCGTTGTGTTGTCGCACATCCCTGGTGCGTTCTGTCGACGCATCTTTCAGGATGTAACAAAGTGTTTGCCAAGTCGAGTATAAGGAAAGTTACAGCTTCGGGAAGCGAAAAATGCTGGATTTTAAAGAGAGGTCATGTTTTGCAACTTAATGGTTACATTTGTTTGACATAAGCAGAGGGAAGGACTGGCTACTAAGGCTGATTAGATGACATATGGGCAAAACAATTTGGAATATGAGAACGGTTGCGCTCCTTTAATGTGCAATGCCATATAAAGTCACTGGCGCGGGGAGCGCGCAGGGGGCGGCCAATCGCTGCCGCCCCCTGCACCCGTGCGGTCTTTTTGTAAAGAGCTATAAGCCGATTACATAATTAGTAGCTCATCTTTGTCTGGAATGAGTTATCTCCAGTAATGGCTTAATATACAGCGAATCATTCTCCCCGCTGCTTATCATGCCGATAATTCACCCACGCGTTGATAATAAACGTCATCACCAGAATGCCAAACACCACGCCCAGCGAAACGGCGATCGGAATATGGTAGAAGTCGACAATCAGCATCTTGATACCGATAAACACCAGAATCACTGCCAGACCATATTTGAGCATCGAGAAACGCTCTGCTACGCCCGCCAGCAGGAAATACATCGCACGCAGGCCGAGGATCGCAAACAAGTTTGAGGTCAGCACAATAAACGGGTCGGTAGTCACGGCGAAGATAGCCGGAATGCTATCCACGGCGAAAATCACGTCGCTCAACTCCACCAGAATCAGCACCAGCATCAGCGGCGTGGCATACAACAAGCCATTCTTACGCACAAAAAAATGCTCGTTGTCGATGGTGTCGGTCATACGCAAATGACCGCGCAGCCAGCGCACCAGCGGCTTGTCGCCAATGCCTGATTCATCTTCATGGGCGAGCGCCATCTTCACACCGGTAAACAGCAGGAAGGCGCCGAAGATATACAGGATCCAGTCGAACTGAGAAATCAGCCAACTACCGGTGAAGATCATGATGGTACGCAGAACAATCGCCCCGAGTACGCCATATACCAGCACGCGCCGTTGTAACGCCGCCGGAACAGAGAAATAGCTGAACAACATCAGCCAGACAAAGACGTTATCGACCGCCAGCGATTTCTCAATCAGATAACCGGTGAGGAAGGCCAGTGCCTGCGGGTCCGCGACTTCGCGCCCCTGCGTCTGGACTAAATACCACCAGAAAGCGGCGTTAAACAGTAACGAAAGGGTCACCCACACCAGCGACCAGGCCGCAGCCTGTTTCATGGTCATGGCATGCGCGCCACGACGCCCCTGCAGTAACAGGTCGATAGCCAGCATAATGGCGACAACAACAGCGAATCCGCCCCATAGCAACGGCGTGCCGACAGTATTCATAGAAGTTCCTTACACATAAAAAAACGGCCAACGTCGGAAGACGTCAGCCGCTGCTTTTTATGCATAGACCTCGCCTTCCGGCAAGGTCTCACTTACAACAAAAAAGGAATACGTCTGCGTATTCCTTTCGGGTTGCCCGGTGACCGGATGTGTTTTTTCACACATCGTAATGACGATCGACCGGCAATGAAGTTACTCCCCTTTGCAGGTAACAAAGTATGACAGACCATTCATCCAGTCAATGGTCTGTTACATGCCTTTTACACTGCTTTACGGTAACCATTAGTGTTTTACGCTATCTGCCGGAAAAATCACCCCAGTCTGGCGGCGGATCTCGGTCAGCAGTTTGGCGGTGATGCGACTAACCGCCAGCCCCGGATGATTAATCAGATGCTCATCCACCAGTTCAGCAAACAGCTCTGCTTCGTAGAGCATGGTATTAATATGCTGTGGCTGAGTGAGATCCTGCATCTGGCTGCCGCGCGGCACAAAGCAGACTTTCTGGCATTCAGAGAGTTTTTCAATCACCAGCGATCCCGCTTCGCCCTGAATCTCGCTCGCCAGGACAGAATCACTGACTTTTGAGTGCTGCAACGTAACGCTGAAATCACCGTAATCCATCACCACCACGCCGTGGGCATCCACGCCGCTTGCCAGCAAACTGGCGGTTGCCTGCACGCTTTTCGGTTCACCAAATAACGCCACCGCCGACGCCAGGCAGTAAAAGCCGATATCCATAATTGAACCGTTAGAGAATGCCGGATTAAAGGTGTTGGGATTCTCACCATCCAGATAACGTTGATAACGCGAGGAATACTGGCAGTAGTTGAAAAAGACTTTCCGCAGTTTGCCGACTTTTGGCAGCGCCTGGCGTAACAGATGAAAGTTAGGCAGGCAGGCCGTTTTAAATGCTTCAAACAGCACCACCTGATTTTCCCGCGCACAGGCAATGGCGGCATCCACTTCCGCCAGATTCGACGCCAGCGGTTTCTCGCAAATCACATGAATTTTGTGGCTAAGGAAAAGCTGCGTCTGGGCAAAATGCAGGGCATTCGGGCTGGCAATATACACCGCGTCAATGGCATCGCTTTCCGCCATCGCTTCCAGCGACGTAAACAGATGCTCGACAGAAAACTCATTGGCGAAGTGCTGGGCCTGTTCAAGGCTGCGGGAATAGACGGCGGTTAACTTATATTTACCGCTCTCATGTGCGGCCTCCACGAACTGGTGAGTGATCCAGTTCGTACCAATCACAGCGAAACGTATCATAACGCGTGGATACTCCATAAAGGGATTCTGCCGTCAATGTAGCACGCCTTTTTCATCTTCGACGTGCGCGGATACGCATTATTTCTGCGTCGGACAACCATGCTCGCTAAAGGGCCCAATCATGACCGACGGCCCGAGATATTTTGGCTGACGATGGAGGGTTTTTGCGTCTATCACCGCTCTAACCCTGGCGAGTTTCTCCCGCAGCTGAGTATACAAACCGTGCTTCATATTCAGGTCTGGCGCGTTAAACCCGATAGCATCGATACCGTACTGTTTTGCCAGCCAGATGGCGCGTTGGTTATGAAATTCCTGCGAGATAATGGTGATATGGTTCTCCCCAAACACTTTATTGGCACGTACCACTGAATCAAGCGTTGAGAATCCGGCATAGTCACAGAAGATCACTTTTGCCGGTACGCCCTTAGCGATCAAAGCCTGCTGCATGCCTGACGCTTCATCGTAATTTTTACGTCCGTTGTCGCCACTGACCAGCAACCATTTCACTTTTCCTGCGTGGTACAACTCTGCGGCGGTATCAATACGTCGGGTAAAGTAGCGATTACCTGGCCTTGCACCCAACAATAAACCCACGTTACGTGCCGGAATAGCGTTGACGTCACTCCAGGTGAGTTGTTGGCTGGCGTTGACCATTGCCCGATCGGCGATAAAAATCGTCGCGCCTGCCACAAGCAACAGAAAACAGGCAATTTTGAGAGTCCGGCGAGAAAAACAAATGCGGCGAAGAAGGCGGGCGAATGCGCGCAGCATGGTCGTTATCCTTAACGATAGAGGGGAGGTCGATTTTAGGCGCTAAAGGAGGAAAAGATAGCGCCTGAGATCATTTTCAGATTTTGTCTTGTCCCAGTGACAGTTGCGTCAGCCACAGGCGAGTGTCGAACTCAAGCTGGTGGTACTGCGGTTCCATATGGCAGCACAACTGGTAAAACGCTTTGTTGTGCTCTTTCTCCTTCAGATGCGCCAGCTCGTGCACCACAATCATGCGCAAAAACGGTTCTGGCGCGTTGCGAAACACGGTGGCGACGCGGATCTCCGCCTTCGCTTTCAGCTTGCCGCCCTGCACACGTGAAACAGCGGTATGTAACCCGAGCGCGTTTTTCAGCACGTGGATCTTATTGTCATACATCACTTTATTGATCGGCGGGGCATTGCGCAGAAACTGATTTTTTAGATCCTGGGTATATTGCCAGAGGGCTTTATCGGTGGCGTAGTCGTGCGTTCCCGGATAGCGTTTTGCCAGCACATCGCCCAGACGCTGTTCATTAATCAGCGTGCGCACCTGGGAAAGCAGCTGCTCGGGATAACCCTGAAGATAAGTAAGATTGCTCATAACCGCCCACGAAAAAGAGAAAAAGGGTATACTCACGCACCCTTTTCAGGGGCAACGTCGAAATTTTATCATTCAGGAGGGCCGATGAGCCACTTAGACAACGGTTTCCGTTCACTGACACTACAACGTTTTCCGGCGACGGATGACGTTAACCCGCTACAGGCGTGGGAAGCGGCGGATGAATATTTGCTGCAACAGTTGGACGATACAGAAATCCGCGGCCCGGTGTTAATCCTGAATGATGCTTTTGGCGCGTTAAGCTGTGCGCTGGCGGAACATAAGCCGTACAGCATCGGCGACTCATACATCAGCGAACTGGCGACACGCGAGAATTTACGCCTCAACGGGATTGATGAGTCGAGCGTGAAGTTTCTTGACAGCACCGCTGACTACCCGCAACAGCCGGGCGTGGTGCTGATCAAAATACCGAAAACACTGGCATTGCTTGAGCAGCAACTGCGTGCGCTGCGCAAAGTGGTCACGCCGGAAACACGCATTATTGCCGGTGCCAAAGCCCGTGACATTCACACTTCCACGCTGGAACTGTTCGAAAAAGTGCTCGGCCCGACCACCACCACGCTGGCATGGAAAAAAGCGCGCCTGATTAATTGCACTTTCAATGAACCGCCGCTGGCCGATGCGCCGCAGACCGTTAGCTGGAAGCTGGAAGGTACTGACTGGACTATCCACAACCATGCGAATGTCTTCTCCCGCACCGGGCTGGATATTGGCGCGCGCTTCTTTATGCAACATCTGCCGGAAAATCTCGAAGGGGAGATTGTCGATCTTGGCTGTGGTAACGGCGTTATTGGCCTGACGCTGCTTGATAAAAACCCGCAGGCGAAAGTGGTGTTTGTCGATGAATCACCGATGGCGGTTGCTTCCAGCCGTTTGAACGTCGAAACCAACATGCCAGAGGCGTTGGATCGCTGCGAGTTTATGATCAACAACGCGCTCTCCGGCGTGGAGCCTTTCCGCTTTAATGCTGTGCTCTGCAACCCGCCGTTTCATCAGCAACATGCGCTAACCGATAACGTCGCCTGGGAAATGTTCCACCACGCCCGCCGCTGCCTGAAAATCAACGGCGAGCTGTATATCGTTGCCAACCGTCACCTGGATTACTTCCACAAACTGAAGAAAATTTTCGGCAACTGCACCACTATTGCGACGAATAATAAATTTGTGGTGCTGAAAGCGGTGAAGCTGGGGCGCCGTCGATAAGATTGGGAGTTACCTGCCGGATGCGGCGTAAACGCCTTATCTGGCCTACGTTCAGCACATTACCCCCAGGCCGGATAAGACGCGGCAAGCGTCGCATCCGGCAATGTCTGCCCAGTTCTGGAATCGCGCTTCCATAAAACAAAAAATCCCAGTCACCATCCTCTGCATTCTCTTGTTTAGCGTTGTTCAACGTTTATTCTTCCGTCACGCAGATAAAATCATCCGTTGCCAATCTGTCAACGGGTGTTATCATATTGCCAATTTGTCAACGGACGTGATGAAGAATGCACCTGATAACTCAAAAAGCATTGAAAGATGCTGCGGAAAAATACCCGCAACATAAAACGGAGTTGGTGGCTCTGGGGAACACGATTGCTAAGGGATATTTCAAAAAACCTGAGTCATTAAAAGCAGTATTCCCATCTCTGGATAACTTCAAATATCTGGATAAGCATTATGTTTTCAATGTTGGGGGCAATGAATTACGTGTTGTAGCAATGGTCTTTTTTGAATCGCAAAAGTGCTACATACGTGAAGTTATGACGCACAAAGAATACGATTTCTTTACCGCCGTTCATCGTACTAAGGGGAAAAAATGATTGCGATTGCCGACATCTTGCAAGCAGGAGAAAAGCTAACTGCTGTGGCACCTTTTCTGGCGGGTATTCAGAACGAGGAACAATACACCCAGGCGCTGGAACTGGTCGATCATCTGCTGCTCAACGATCCTGAAAACCCCTTGCTGGATCTGGTGTGTGCCAAAATCACAGCGTGGGAGGGGGCAGCGCCTGAATTTGCTGAATTTAATGCCATGGCTCAAGCCATGCCTGGCGGTGTTGCTGTGATTCGTACACTGATGGATCAATACGGTTTAACCCTTTCTGATCTGCCGGAAATTGGCAGTAAATCGATGGTGTCACGCGTTTTGAACGGAAAGAGAAAATTAACGCTGGAACACGCTAAAAAACTGGCAACGCGATTCGGCATTTCCCCTGCATTGTTTATTGATTAACGCGGCCTGCCGGATGCGGCGTAAACGCCTTATCCGGCCTACGTTCAGCACATTACCCCCAGGCCGGATAAGACGCGGCAAGCGTCGCATCCGGCACTTCAATGCACGATTTAAATCTCCAGCGCCAGCCGTGTCCCCTGCGCGATCGCCCGTCGTGCGTCCAGCTCCATAGCCACATCGCAGCCGCCAATTAAATGCACAGTTTTCCCGCTATCAATCAGCGGTTGCGCCAGAGCGCGGTTTGGCTCTTGCCCTGCGCAGATCACCACATGTTCCACTGCTAACACCTGCGTTTTGCCGTTGATCACCACATGCAGCCCTTCATCGTCGATCTTCTGGTAACTTACGCCAGGGATCATCTTCACGCCGCGCGAGAGCAGGGTGGTGCGATGGATCCAGCCCGTAGTTTTGCCCAACCCTTGTCCTGGTTTGCTGGCTTTGCGCTGGAGCATCACAATTTGCCGTGGGCTACGGGGGATCTGCATGCCTTGCGGACTCAAACCTCCGGCCTGTTGCAGGCTACTGTCGATCCCCCACTCATTACAGAACTCGGCGATATTCTGGCTGGTGGATTCGCCCGGCTGACTTAAATACATCGCCGTATCAAAACCAATCCCACCACAACCGATGATGGCAACTTTGTTGCCCACCGGCGCTTTGTCGCGCAGTACATCGAGATAACTCAACACCTTCGGGTGATTGATCCCGTCAATGGGCGGAATTCGCGGTACGATCCCGCTAGCGAGGATCGTTTCATCGAACGCCTGTAACTGATCCGCCGTCACGGTGTGATTGAGTTTTAGCGTCACGCCCGTCACTTCGATCATCCGGCGGTAATAGCGCAGCGTCTCGTAAAACTCCTCTTTGCCGGGGATCTGTTTGGCGATATTAAATTGCCCGCCGATCTCGCTGTGAGCGTCAAACAACGTTACCTGATGACCACGCGCCGCCGCGTTAATGGCAAACGCCAGCCCTGCCGGACCTGCACCGACTACCGCCAGATTTTTTTTCTGCATGGCGGGAAGGATTGGCATTTTGGTTTCGTGGCAGGCGCGAGGATTCACCAGGCACGAGGTGACTTTGCCAACGAAGATCTGATCGAGACAGGCCTGATTGCAGCCAATACAGGTGTTGATCTCATTGGCTCGTCCCGATTGCGCTTTTGATAGCAGCTCGGCATCAGCAAGGAACGGTCGCGCCATCGACACCATGTCCGCATCACCGCGCGAGAGAATATCGTCGGCAACCTGCGGATCGTTAATCCGGTTGGTGGTGACCAGCGGCAGCGAGACGTGGCCTTTCAGTTTGCGCGTGACCCAGCTAAAGGCACCGCGCGGCACGGGCGTGGCGATGGTCGGAATACGCGCTTCATGCCAGCCAATGCCGGTGTTGATAATGGTCGCGCCCGCCGCTTCAATGGCCTGCGCCAGCTCTACCGTTTCGGCAAAAGTACCGCCGCCTTCGACCAGGTCGAGCATCGACAGTCGGTAGATAATAATGAAGTCGTTGCCAACAAGTTCGCGCACCGCACGCACTACTTCTACGGCAAATCGCATCCGATTGCGGTAATCGCCGCCCCACTGGTCACTACGCTGATTGGTGCGCAGCGTCAGAAATTCGTTGATCAAATACCCTTCGGAACCCATTACCTCTACACCGTCGTATCCCGCCTCCCGCGCCAGTTGTGCGCAGCTGGCGAAATCGTCGATCAGTTGCAGGATCTCTTCATGGGTGAGTTCGTGAGGAACGAAACGGTTGATGGGGGCCTGCAATGCGGAGGGAGCGACCAGATGCGGTTGGTAGCTGTAGCGCCCGGTATGCAAAATTTGCAGGGCGATTTTGCCGCCTTCCTGATGTACCGCTTCGGTAATGGTGCGATGGTGTGGGATCTGGCTGGCGTCGTTGAGCATTGCGCCGCCTTCCATGCCAACGCCTGTTAAATCTGGTGCGATACCGCCGCTGACAATCAACGCCACGCCGTGACGGGCGCGTTCAGCATAAAACGCCGCCAGCCGCTCGGCACCGTCCGGGTATTCCTCCAGCCCGGTGTGCATTGAGCCCATCAGCACGCGGTTTTTTAACGTGGTAAAACCTAAATCAAGCGGGGCGAACAGCGACGGGTAGCTCATAAAATTGTCCAGTATGTAAAATAATTGTTATGTGGTCGGATGAGTTCTAATTTAGCCGTCGCCGGAGAAAAGGGAAAAGGGGAGTGCGGGGTTTGTGATGGGATTCAAAAAGAATACGCCCGGTGGTAACGCCGGATGCGACGCTTGCCGCGTCTTATCCGGCCTGGGGGATTGCACATGTAGGGCGGATAAGGCGTTTACGCCGCATCCGCCAGCCGTTGCAAATTACTGCTTACGGAAAAAATCGTTATACAACATATACAAATGTGCGGCACTCCAGGAGAAATTTGGTGCGCCTTGCTGTGCGCCGGTCAGCGGATTGTAATTCTCCTGAATTGGGCCATCGGCGGTTAATCCTTTGGCGTGCTGGAAGAACGTATCCGCCAGCTTCAGGGCATCATCGCGATAACCGTAACGCTCCATCCCTTTCAGACCAAACCAGAACTGATCCACCCATACGCGCCCGCGCCAGTAGATATCCGCGCCAAAGGCCGGGTTGGTTAACGCTGCCGTTCCCAGCGGGACAAAGGTGTTGAACTCTTTAGGATCGAGCATCACCTTCACCACCGCGTCGGCGTTGGCCTGCGTTGCCGCACCGTTAAACAGCGGCGACCAGCCTTCCGGCCCTTTACCGCGCTCAACAATCGGTTTGCCCGCGCAGCCGTTCGCCAGCGGTTTATCTTCAATGCGCACGTCATAGTAGAACTGTGTAGTCGGGTCGAACATACAGGTGTTGATGTAGTCCGCGAGCTGCTGTGCCAACTGGCGATAGTGCTTAGCCTCTTCCGACTTACCGAGGATGGTTGCCATCTCCGCCAGATAATGATTATCGCTGTACATATAGCTGGCCTGATCCACCGACTCCTGCAATAGCGAGTAGCCCAGCAACGTTCCGTCCTGACTGCGGTTTTCGGCGAATTTCACCGTCCAGTCGCTACGTTTGCCGCCATTAGCGACATATTTATCCAGCTGTTCTTTGTTGATAAACCCAAAGACGGCGGCATCATCACGGCCCGATTCCCACGACGCAGCGACCTGTGCCGGAATTTCCAGACTGTCGTACTGGCCTTTCTCCACCACGTGGGCGTAGTTGTTCAGCCCAGACTGCGTCTCTTCTTTGTCACCTTTTTTCACCGTAAACAGCATCTCGCCATTCTCAGTGTTGTGGGCTTTGTCGCGGGTCGCGCCATATTCCGGCACGCCGTTGCCGTTATGATCGCGGTTACGTAACCACCAGTCGTGATAGGCCACCAGTTTCGGGTACATCTCTGCCAGCCAGGTTTTATCCTGGGTGACGTTATACACTTCCATCACCGACCAGGCGGCAAGGCTGGGTTTGGTGTTACGTTCGTTCCAGTTGCCACCATCGCCGCCACGCTCGGGGCTAAGGTTCCACGCTATCAGGTCGGGGACAAAGCCCACATCCTGTGGACGCACAGTGTCGCCGGGCTGGATCTGCCAGGAGAAGACCGCGCGGATATTCTCTTTGGCGATGTCCGGATTGAAATGCGCCATCGCAAACGCCTGCTTCCAGGTATCCCACGGCCAGGTCTGATTGCCGGAGAACCAGCGTCCGGTCACCGACGGCGTGACGGTGTTATATTTCACCGCGCCGCCCGGTGAGCGCCAGTTACCGTTGAGCGTTTCGATTGCTTTTACCGCGACGCGCGTCTGTTCCGGCGTCGCATCCGGATTGGTTAACCCTTTCTTCAGGTACTCTTCCCAGCGTTGCTGCGAGGCGGTGAGATAAAACGCCGGACGCGCCAGAATATCGCGGATCTGCATTTGCTCTTTGCTAACTTCCTGGGCGGTCAGCAGATGGGAATAGGTGGTATAGAGCGTGGTCGAACCGTTGATATGCGCCTTACTGGTAAAGCGATTACCGTTGATTTCAGTCTGCACCGGCAGGGATTTATGCACCTGATATTCCGATTCGCCGGAGGTCAGCAGATCCCAGGTGGCGCGCACTTTGCCAAAGGTGACTTTCAGGCCATCACGGGTGGCGCTGATTTTGCGCTGATAGTCAGGGTACTCGCCAGCAATGGTTTTATCGGAAAGCGGTTTCCCTTCTTTCGCTTCCAGTTTTTCCAGCAGTTCGCCGTCCCACACCAGATCCAGAGGTTTATTGCTGATGATTTTAGTTTCCAGTAGTGACGTGCGCGGCGTGGCGAAGCGAAGAGTCATTTCGACCTGCACATCTTTTGCTGTCAGTTTTTGCACGAGCGCGCCGGGAATACTGTATGCCTCCAGCGTGAAATTGACTTTCTTGCCGTCCTGCCAGACGATCAGGCGGTCGAAATTGCTGGCCATAAAGTTGATGTATTCTTCCGTCAGCAGCGCTACGCCCGGAAAACCGCCCATGGTGTTCGGGCCGTCTGGCAACAAGTGACCATGCCAGGCTCCGAGATCGAAAAACGGATTAAAACGCTGGTGGTCGTCGTAATCGTAATCCTTCATGTACTGCGGCGCGCCGGTACGGTTAATCACGTTTTTATAATTGTCGGCGTTGGCGGCATGGGCGGAAAAACTCATCAGCAGGGCACAGGCTACTGGTGTTAAAATAGTTGTGATTTTCATGAGATTACTGTCCTTATTACCAGTAGAAATATTGCATCAGGAAGATTTGGTCGCTGGGATCGTGAGAGGCATTTTTCATGTAGAAGCGGCTATCAAAAGCCGTTGCGAAACGTCCGCCGCCGTATTCGTACCAGATACCAAACTGCATGAAAGAGGTGGTTTCATCATCAG
This sequence comes from Escherichia sp. E10V5, assembly GCF_004212315.1. Lineage (NCBI taxonomy): Bacteria > Pseudomonadati > Pseudomonadota > Gammaproteobacteria > Enterobacterales > Enterobacteriaceae > Escherichia > Escherichia sp. E10V5. Next base: position 52,377 of record NZ_RHJM01000013.1, on the reverse strand, counting down.
CGTGGTCAGGGCGATGTTTGGCGTAGGTGTAAGCGGTGGAGAGATAAACGCCCTTTAACGCTTCATACATGGCGCTCACCATCATCCCGCTTTCACTTCCCGGTACGTCCAGCCCGTCGGCGCGTCCGGTATGGTGCCAGGCGCGAGCGGCAAAGTTAGGGGTAAGCAGGCCCGTCAGATAGAGTTGCCCTGTGCCGTCGGTGATTTCCAGACCGTTCATCCAGGTGATGCCTTCGGCAAGGTCATACTGGATGTAACCGTTCATCATTGCCGGATAGGTGTATTTGTCGTCGTAGCGATCGTATTTGCCAAAATGTAGCCAGGCTTTGCTTTCGTCATGATGTCCGGCAGGTGTGGCGGTGACGCTATAACGAAAGTTGCCGCTTAAGTTCTGTACCTTCAGCGCGGTCATAATGTCGCGGGTATTGGGAATGACGTAGCCCAGATCGGGCGTGAAATCGCCCCACCATTGCAGGTCATCCAGCGAGGAATCCTGACGCAGACTGAGCATGATTTCGGTGCCATCGTTGGTACGATAACCGCCATAAAAACGGTTAATCCCACCTTCGAAACCGCCCCAGCTATGGTCAGGCACCCAGGCATTACCGTCGTGGTCGGCCTGCACGGTCCAGCCTTCGCCGTAAATCAGGCCGAACCAGGAGCCGTACTTCATCTCCAGGCCACCTTCAATATAGGTGCCGTCGCTGTATTTATGTTTATTCTCACCCTCTAAATCCATATATCCACCAACCCCTAATTCGCCGTAAAAACGAAATGAAGGAGAAGATGTTGAGGTAATTGCGGGTGTTTTTGTGTCGTCATGTTCTGCCGGACGTACTTCTTCGCCCATCGCAGAAAAGGCATAGCAAAACGGCAGAGCAAGTAATGCTCTGCATGGTGCAGTGATTAATTTCATTGTGTTAATCCATGAGCTAAAGAAAAAGTACAGCCTTTTATCGTTGTAATTATAAAAATATAAAGGCAGAAACTATTTTCCCTCTCCCCATCCAGGAAGAGGGAAAATGCCTGCTCATTTTTTTATTCGTCTGCTAATCAACATTGCTGGCTGGCGTCGCTTCAATATGGCGCTCTTCAGCCGTTAATCCCTTTATATATTTACTGTATTTCCACCACGCAAATCCGAGGAAGATAACAATACCGCCGACGTTATAAAAAATGATGGTCAGAATATTCGCGCCAGTCGGGAATGTCGAAGCGACAAACCCTACGGTAAATATCGCAATCAGCATTGAAACAATGATAATACCGGTGCGGCGGGAGCCCATACGGAAATCGCGTGGCAGGTGATCTAATTTGGCGCGTAAATTCAGGTAAGCCAGCATGATGAATAACGGCGGAAGCATGGACGCTGCGGCAGTCATATTAATAATGGTATTCATCAGATCCTGCACGGTATTGGAACCGAGCATCGGGATAATCATCAGCGGGATGACGATCAGGAACTGGATCCACGCCGCGCGCGCCGGAACGCCGTTTTCGTTAAGTTCGACGGTTTTCTTACCAAAGATGCCTTCCGGGATTTCGGAGAAGAAAATTTTCACCGGTGTTGCGGTCCACATTAGCAGGGAGCCGAACATCGCGGTAAAGGACACCAGACCGACAAAGCGATTCATCAGCGCTTCCGGCAGACCAAAATACGCCGCCATGCCGTGGAATACCTGCACCGATCCACCGGTAAATTTCAACTCTTTGCTGCTGACGAAGACGTTAATCAGCACTGAGGAGACGGAATACAGTACGCCGATAAAAATCCCGGCGAGGATGATCACTTTAACGAACGATTTCGAACCGCCTTTGACGTCGTTAACGTACACCGCGACGGACTCCGCGCCACCTGCGGCCATAAAGATCCAGGTGGTAACGCCGAGGAACGCCCAGTTGAAGTTCGGGATCATCGCGTCAACGGTGATCGGATCGGCAGGCTGTACGCCGCCAACCAGTGCCGTACCTGCCAGTAAAATGTAGGAGAGCGTTAACAGCAGCATCAGCGTTGAAGTGACGGAGGTGATTGGCCCCAGCATTTTCGCCCCGTTGGTGGAAACCCAGGTGGAGAAGGCGAACAGCACCATACTAATAATAGTGGTGGCAATCGGCGTCATAATATATTCGTAGCCGAGGAAGGCATACGAAGCATAAGCAATAACGCGCGGCAACAGCGAGGTGAAAAAGAACAGATTTACGAACCAGTAGGTATAGGCAGTAATAAATGCCCAACGTCCGCCCAGCGAACTTTTTACCCATGCGTAGACACCAGCTTCTGAGTTTTTATTTAACGAAACAAATTCTGCGATAATCAAACAGAAGGGAATAAAATAAAAAATCGTCGCGAGGAAAAACATCGGTGCCGAGGCCAGTCCAAGCTCAATATTATTATTGATAACGTTATTAAAGCTGTAAACGGCGGCAAAAGTCAGCGAGAGCAAGCCGAATTTGCCGATTGTATTACGTTTGGTATCAGACATAACACATCTCCGAAAATGAGTAGGGTAGAGGTGGTGGCAAACTCCTTTTGCCGCCGTAATTGTTATTTGTTATGGAAATAACCATCTTCGATGGTGACTTTGAGAACCACTTTTTTGACCGCGTTATTGCAGATAAACCGATATGCTTCATGGATATCGCAAATAACGATTTGCCCTTCGTGGACCTCTACGGTTTCTCCGCAGCCTTTTAAATATTCACGGTCAGTTTCATCACGATAATATTCCACTACCTGTAATGTCTCTTTCGGCGCATATTCAATCTTTTGCTGCCCTTGCAGGTAGTAATGCACTTCAAAATAGCGTCGATGCCCGGTAAATAGCGCATCGGTCGCGGAGTCTGTCTCCACGCGGTAAGTCAATGAGTCACCGATGGAGTGGGCGACGCCAGGCTGAATGTTGTCGATATTTTCAATTGCTTCAACGCAGCGTTGCCACTTCTTGCCAGAGGCGTAAATCTGGCGGAACTGTTCTAAGTTATCGATGATCCTCATTGCTTATTCTCGCTGTGCAAATTCGTGGAAAAGAATCCTGCGCCGAACTCATACGACGCCAGGCTTTGCGCGGTAGCTTCTCCGCCAGAAACCGGCAGCAACGTAAAGCCGTAGCTGAAGTCACGGAACCAGACGCGCCAGGAGTCCAGCACCTCGCTGCCCCAGGAGTTAGAGCCTAGGCCAAGCAGCTGGTGGTCGAGATTCAGGGTGATGTCATCACTGCGCTGCAGCTCGTTACAGTGCTGGGCAGCGTGGATGTTTTCCTGGGTATAGTGCCAGGCGCTGAAGTTAATTGGGCGCTGCGGAACCACCAGCAGACCGTTGCCGTGGCGGTTAGTCAGTGCTGTCCAGCGGACATGCTGACGGTTGCCGTTGTTCTGCGGGAAGGGATAGTTCTCGAACATGGCATCGACGGTGCTGCGCCAGATATCGATGATGTTAGCCTGCTGGCTGTCGGCGTAGTTTTCGCCCGGTCCACGACCGTAATACGCCACCTGGTCGTATTCGCCGTTAATCCCCATGGTGAAACCGATGCACGGAATGATGTGCGGATAGTCGCCGTAACGCTCGCCGGAAAGCGCCACGTTAACCTGGCCATCGGCAGCGATGCGCCAGATGTAGGTGCAGCGCATTCCGAAGTCAAACACCGGCGGGGCTATAACCGTGCGGCTGATGATCAACACCTCGCTATCGCTCTGTTCTACGGCAAAGTCGCGCAGATGTTCCTGCATGATCTGCAAATGATTCGGCTGCCACAGCCCTTCGTATTCCTGCTTGTGGTTGTCGATCATTGGCTTGAAGAAGTTGATCTTTGGCTCGCGGGTCAGCAGCGACTCGCCATTCACTTGCCAGGATGTCGGTTTACCACTCGTTTTTGAGAAGGTGATCGCAAAGTTGTAGCCGCGAACAGTACAGCTCAAACGATCGTCTTCCAGCGTCAGCGGACGGGCGTTATTCGGTGCGAAAGGTACAGGCTGCGCGGTGTTTTCCTTCAGCGGGAACTGATAAGTGGCGATAGAATGCCCGGCTTCGCTGTAGCGGGTGCGGGAATCTTTGGTCACCGTAATGTTGAGGAACGCTTCGCGGGCGTCCAGCTGCGGCAGCGTGATCTGCAAGGGGGCTTCGCTGTTCGGCGCAACGTCGCGCAGTTTAATCTGCTGCGTCGCGAGCGTTTCACCTTCGGCGCGCACCTCTGCGTGCAGGGTGTAGTCATCAAGCGTGGTAAACCACAGTTTATTTTCGACTTTCAGCTCGCCGCGAGTCAGATCCAGCGCGTGGATTTTTACCGGCGCAATAACCTGTTTGTACTCTTTCAGGCCCGGTCCCGGCGTCTGATCGGAATAGATCAAACCATCAAGACAGAAGTTATAGTTGTTGGGATAGTCGCCGTAGTCGCCGCCGAATTTATACCAGACATTGCCGTTGTCATCCTGCGCCTGGATCCCGTGGTCGCACCACTCCCAGACATAATGGCCCTGAATGCAATCGTGCTTATAGAAAACGTTCTGGTATTCCGTCAGCCCACCAGGTCCGTTCCCCATCGCATGAGCGTATTCGCAGATGATGCGCGGCTTCGGATGCGGGTATTCACCAAACTCATTCATCAGCGGCACGCGGGTGTACATGGTGGAAATAATATCGACCACTTCAGCGTCGCGATCTTCTTCGTAGTGCACCAGTCTCGTGTCATCCAGCGCCTTCGCTGCGTGGTACATCGCGCGGATGTTACAGCCGTAGCCGGATTCATTGCCCAGCGACCAGATGATGATCGACGGATGGTTTTTCTGCGCGTGAATATGGCGAACAATGCGCTCGACGTAGACTTTTTCCCACTGCGGATCGTCGGTAATGCGGCTGATATCGCCGACATTAGCAAAGCCGTGCGATTCGACATCGGTTTCCGCCATCACAAACAGGCCGTAGATATCACACAGTTCGTAAAAACGCGGATCGTTGGGGTAGTGAGCGGTACGCACGGAGTTGATGTTGTGCTGCTTCATCAACTGGAGATCTTTTTCTACGCGATCCATTCCAACGGCGCGGCCTTTGCGATGATCGTTGTCGTGGCGGTTGACGCCGTGCAGCATCACATAACGGTTATTGATCCAGAACAGACCGTCGCGCACTTTGATATCACGGAAGCCAACGCGTTGTGGCACCACTTCCAGAACGTTGCCGTTGGCGTCTTTCAGCGTCATGACCAGATGGTAAAGATAAGGGGATTCTGCTGACCATTGTTGCGGCTGTTCGACAGTAAAAGCAAAGCTGGCGCTGGTCAGTTTTTCAATTGCCAGATGATCAATGGCGCTGCTGTGCACCACGCGTTCGCCATCAAACAGGGTATATTCCAGCGTCGTGACGACAGGGGAGGCAGCGAGATTTTCCAGTACCACTTCGCAGGACAGCGTGGCATCGCAATAGGCTTCGTCAAAGTCGGTGCGCACGGTGAAATCGTTAATATGCGTGAGTTGTTTTCCGACCAGATAAACATCGCGGAAAATCCCCGCCGACCACCACATATCCTGGTCCTCCACGTAGGTGGAGTCCGCCCATTGCATCACGCGCACACATAACAGGTTGTCGCCGGTTTTAACCATCGCGCTGATGTCAAACTCTGCGGTCAGGCGACTGCCCTTGCTGAAACCGACATACTGACCGTTAACGTAGACTTCAAAATAGGTTTCGACGCCGTCAAATTTAATCAGGGTCTGTTTACCCTGCCAGCCGTCGCTGAGGGTGAAAATACGTTGATAGGCACCGGTTGGGTTATCGCTGGGGACAAACGGCACATCGATGGGGAACGGAAAACCTTCGTCGGTATATTGCAGTTTGCCGTGGCCTTCCATTTGCCACATGGCGGGGACGGTAATATGCCCCCAGTCAGCCATTAACTCAGAGGTGAAGGCTTCTGGCACTTGCAGCGGATGGTCAAAAAAGTGGAAATTCCACTGACCGCTTAAGGGCAGAAACAGGCTGCTGGTTTCACGGGCAAAAGTACGCGCCTGCGCAACAGAGTCATATGAAAAAAAGTACGCACGCGGCGCAAGTCGGTTTTCGTGGGTGAGCTGAATGTTTTCCCAGCGATTCATAGGGCCTCCCGGTAGAGAGAAATCGGAACCATTCATGGTGATGGTAGTTTGTGTAATTGCTGGGGAGTTTAGTAAAATTTTTACTAAAATGTAGCGAGTAAATGCATTTACTTTAACTGGATCACGAAAATAAACGGCAGCACTGTCCGGCAAAAACGATTGCCGGACAGTGTGTAAGGGGATTTAACGGGTCGTGCCGCGCAGTTTTAATTTGCTGGGAACGAAGACTAATAGCGGCAGCGCGCGACCATCGCGGGCTTTTTCATACACCAGGTTAACGCCCTGGCTTCCCATCATTTCGGAATGGATGCGCACGGTGGAGAGCGGCGGAAAGGTAAATCGCGCGGTGGGGATGTCGTTCACGCTGATAAGCGAAATATCCTGTGGGATGTTCAGACCACGTTCATGAATTGCCCGCAGTACGCCGATAGCAATGGAATCGGAAGCAACAAACAGTGCCTTCGGATAGTCTTCCCGCGCCAGCATCTGTTTTGCCAGTTCATAGCCCGACGAACTGGAAAAACCGCCGCGCCAGATATCCTCTTCGCGTACCACTTGTTTCAGTCGGCCATATTCCGCAAAGGCGACCTCACGAATATCCGCCTTGCCAGGCAAGTCCTCGCCGCCAATAAAACCAATGCGATTAACGCCTTGATCGATATAGAAGTCGATGATTTCTTTACTGATGCGTGCCAGATCGATATCTACAGCATCGTAATTACTGCCGGGTTCGTGAAAGTCGATAAAACAGATATTGTCGGTCAACGTGCTGGCAGCGGCGCGCAGGGCGGGTGTGGGTTTGCCGACAATTAAAATACCGGTGACGTTTTTAATGTCTGGTAAGCCGCTGTGTTCATAACAATTGGTCAGTTCGATCGCCAGCTTTTCGCACTGGGTTTCAATGCCGTGGCGGATCGCCAGATAGTAAGGATCGTTGATCTCCAGCTCCTGCTGGTAGCTGTAGATAGCCAGAATATGGTGTTGGTTGACTGCACCTGTCTGGAGTTTACGGGCACTACTGGTCTTGTACTCCAGCTTTTCGGCGATCTCGAGAATGCGATGTTTCGTCTCTTCTTTCACATTCAATGTCGGATCGTCATTTAAGACCCTGGATACTGTCGCCAGGGATACGCCAGCTTCGATTGCGATGTCTTTTAGTGTTGCCATGTTTACCTTTTTTACTTTCCCTGATGTGCGCCCCCATTGTAGAGGAAGTGCTTATCGGGTCACCTGTTTTCAGTAAATAAAGCGCGTTTCTTTGACGCTGTAACGGTAACACAGCGGCTTACGAATGTGATCACGCCTGCATTCTCCATTTTTAGCCTACAGGATTGAGAAAAACTTTTGCTATAGTTTAGTAAAATTTTACTCGAAGGGAGGAAGCAATGGAAACCGTGGCTTACGCTGATTTTGCACGTCTGGAAATGCGCGTCGGAAAGATTGTGGAAGTGAAACGCCATGAAAACGCCGACAAGCTGTACATCGTACAGGTTGATGTGGGTGAAAAAACGCTGCAAACCGTGACCAGCCTGGTGCCGTACTACAGCGAAGAAGAGCTGATGGGGAAAACGGTGGTGGTCTTATGCAATCTGCAAAAAGCGAAAATGCGCGGTGAAACGTCGGAATGCATGCTGTTGTGTGCGGAAACCGATGACGGCAGTGAAAGCGTGCTGTTAACGCCGGAGCGGATGATGCCTGCGGGCGTACGTATCGTATAAATAGATCGGATGGCGACGTCGTATCGCCATCCGATTTGATATTACACTTCTTCGACACTTACTCGCATGGCCGCCAGCGCCTTACGCGCCGCTTTGATCACCAGTTCACACTGTTCAATGGTCAGTGTCAGTGGCGGTTCAATGCGGATCGTTTTGGCGTTATTGAGCGTTCCGGCCACCAGTACGCGCTGGCGGAACATCTCGCTGGCAAAGTTATAGCCGATTTCGTTATCAACAAACTCAATCGCCATCAACATCCCTTTACCACGCGCTTCCTGCACCAGATCGGGATATTCCCGCGCCAGTTGACGGAAACCGTCCAGCAACATATCGCCTTTTTGTTCTGCCTGAGCCGGTAAGTTCTGCTCCAGCAACACATTGATGGTCGCCAGCGCCGCCGCACAGGCCAGCGGGTTGCCGCCAAAGGTGGTGGTATGCAGGAACGGGTTGTCGAACAGGACAGAGAACACCTCTTCAGTGGCGATGGTTGCGCCAATCGGCATCACGCCGCCGCCGAGGGCTTTTGCCAGACACAGGATGTCCGGCTGTACGTTCTCATGTTCGCAGGCAAACATCTTGCCCGTGCGCCCCATGCCCGTTTGTACTTCATCGAGGATCATCAGTGCGCCGAACTCATCGCACAGCTTACGCACGGCGGTGAGATAGCCCGGCGGCGGCAGAATTACGCCACCTTCGCCCTGAATCGGTTCGAGGATCACCGCAGCCACATCATCACCGGTTTTTTTGCACTCGTTAAGAGCCGTGCGCATGGCTTCGATATTGCCAAACGGCACATGACGGAACCCTGGCAGCAGTGGCATAAACGGTTTGCGGAAGGTCGATTTCGCCGTGGCCGACAGCGCGCCAAGTGATTTACCGTGGAACGCGCCGCTGGTGGCAATAAAAGTAAACTTGCCGCGCGGTGACTGGTAAGCCTTCGCCAGTTTCAGCGCCGCTTCCACGGACTCGGTGCCGCTATTACAGAAGAAGCTGTATTTCAGTTTACCGGGCGTTAGCGCAGCGAGAGTTTTCGCCAGCATCGCCCGTAACGGATCGAGCAGCTCCTGGCTGTGCAGCGGTTGTTTCGCAAGTTGATTCTGTACGGCGGAAACCACAACTGGATTACGGTGCCCCACGTTGAAAATTCCAAAACCTCCCAGGCAGTCGATAAACTCCTGTCCCTGGGTGTCGACAAGCGTATTTAAACCTCCCGCTTGCCACTCTACGGCTCCGTAATCCCCGCCGGCGGTAACAGATTTGCGATACTCTAAAAACCCCGGATTGACATGCTCTTTGAAGTATTCAATCACTTCTCGGTTAAGTGCTTTCATCTCCTCATGATCCAGCGTTCGCTTCTCAATGAGATTCAGGGCGTGGGCGCTGCACGCTAAAGCCGATGCGCTCGAAGGTAACCTGTTCAAAATATGCTCCGGAGGCTCGCGTATCACATGATACCGATTTAAGTATTGCAGGGATTGCGCCACTCCGGCTGCGATCGCGAAAATCGGGATAAACACAAATCACATTATCATTTGTGTAACATTTAATGCTAAGCGTTAACCATTGTCGTTATTTTGCACGATTTTATCGGGGGGGAATTTTGCTATCGCTGCGCAAATGCACTCTTTCAGGGCAATAAATGCCGGATTTTTGGGCAAGATAATTAACGGCTTCGGATAATAACAGAGTGAAAGTATTTTAAATCAATGGATTAGAGCTTATGCTTAGATCGCAAATTGCGATCTAAATCAAATTAAAGTGCTAAAGATAACCGCGCCGGGGCCGACATAACCTCCGACAAGAAGTTAACAACCATATAACCTGCACAGGACGCGATTATGTCTTCTCATCCGTATGTCACCCAGCAAAATACCCCGCTGGCTGACGATACTACCCTGATGTCCACTACCGATCTGCAAAGCTATATCACCCACGCCAATGATTCTTTTGTACAAGTAAGCGGCTATACCTTGCAGGAGTTACAGGGCCAGCCGCACAAGATGGTGCGTCACCCGGATATGCCAAAAGCGGCGTTTGCTGATATGTGGTACACCCTGAAAAAAGGGGAACCCTGGAGCGGTATCGTGAAAAATCGCCGCAAAAATGGCGACCATTATTGGGTACGTGCGAATGCGGTGCCGATGGTGCGCGAGGGCAAAATTAGTGGCTATATGTCGATTCGCTCCCGGGCGACGGATGAAGAGATCGCGGCGGTAGAGCCGCTGTATAAGGCGCTGAACGCTGGACGTACCAATAAACGTATGCATAAAGGGCTGGTGGTACGTAACGGTTGGTTGGGAAAACTGCCGTCATTACCGCTTCGCTGGCGAGTGCGTGGAGTGATGACACTGATGTTTATCGTGCTGGCGGCCATGCTCTGGTTTGCCGCTGCCCCGGTGGTGACGTATTTCCTCTGTGCGTTAGCGATGTTGTTTGGAAATGCCTGTTTTGAAAGGCAAATTGTACGCCCGATAGAAAATGTCGCCAGCCAGGCACTGAAGGTGGCGACCGGAGAACGTAATAGTGTTGAGCATTTGAATCGCAGCGATGAGCTGGGGCTGACATTACGCGCGGTAGGGCAGCTTGGCCTGATGTGTCGCTGGTTGATTAATGATGTCTCAAGCCAGGTTTCCAGCGTCAGAAACGGTAGTGAGGCGCTGGCAAAAGGCACTGATGAACTGAACGAGCATACTCAGCAGACGGTAGATAATGTCCAGCAAACTGTAGCGACCATGAACCAGATGGCGGCGTCGGTGAAACAGAACTCAGCCACAGCATCGGCTGCCGATAAACTTTCTATCACCGCCAGTAATGCGGCTGTGCAGGGCGGGGAAGCGATGACCACGGTGATCAAGACGATGGACGATATCGCCGACAGTACCCAGCGCATTGGCACCATTACTTCGCTGATTAACGATATTGCGTTTCAGACCAATATTCTCGCCCTGAATGCGGCGGTGGAAGCGGCGCGTGCCGGAGAACAGGGCAAAGGTTTTGCAGTGGTGGCAGGGGAAGTGCGTCATTTAGCCAGCCGCAGCGCCAATGCTGCCAACGATATCCGCAAGCTGATTGATGCCAGTGCTGATAAGGTGCAATCCGGTTCGCAGCAGGTACACGCCGCCGGACGGACGATGGATGATATTGTGGCGCAGGTAAAAAACGTCACGCAGTTGATCGCCCAGATTAGCCATTCAACGCTGGAACAGGCCGATGGGCTTTCCAGCCTGACCCGTGCGGTGGATGAACTTAACCTGATCACGCAGAAAAACGCCGAGTTGGTGGAAGAGAGTGCGCAGGTGTCGGCGATGGTGAAACACCGCGCCAGCCGACTGGAAGACGCGGTGACGGTGCTGCATTAATCGGTATGCCGCATCCGGCGGTTGGAGCACAATGCCTGATGCGATGCTGGCGCATCTTATCAGGCCAACGTGGCGCGTAGGCTGGATAAGGCGTTTATGCCGCATCCGGCAGTTGGCGATTAATCCAGTTGCGTAATATCAAAAGCGGCGCGGTCGATCACCGCAATGATCTTTTTTATCTGCGCGTCGCTGATGTCGCTCTGATTGACGCGTAAATCCAGCACCGCTTTAAAATTATCCAGCGCTCGCTTCATTTGCGGGTTCTGGCGCAGCGCCGCACCAACGCAACGTGCTTTGATGCGTTCTTCAATCATCTCCACCTGTTCGCGGTTTTCTTCCAGCCACTGTGCGCCCTGTTCGGTCAGCGCAATCTGCTTCTTACCACCTTCCTCTTCGCGGATGGTAATCAGTGACTGCTCCTGGAGAAAATCCAGCGTCGGGTAGATGACGCCTGGGCTTGGGGTGTAATTCCCCTGGGTCAGATTCTCAATCGCTTTAATCAACTCGTAACCGTGGCTGTCATCGCGCGAGAGAATATCCAGAATCACCAGACGCAATTCACCGTGACCAAAGAAACGTTGCCGACGACCGCCGCCGCGACGCCCCCCGCAGCATTGACCGTGTTCATGCTGGTGACCGTGTCCGCAGTGCTCGTGTTCTGACTTCTCACCTTTGCAGCAGCCTTCATGGCGTGGCTGGCCTTCATGTTTACAACACCCTTCGTGATGATGGCTCATATCAGCCTCCTTTTGCTTAATTAGATATATCTAATTTATATCTGATGTGAGAATTCTTGCAAGTGTAAAAATGATTTTTGAACGCAGATGTACTCAATATGTCGGCCGGATAAGGCGTTCACGCCGCATCCGGCATTGAGCAATGATGCCTGAGAAGAGGCGGTTCGTCTTATCAGACTATAGATATATCAGTTCTACAAATCGCTTGCATTTATCATGATTAACAATCATTATCATTTGCGAAATTTATTTAGATATATCTGATTACCATCACGAAGGCGATAACAATGAATAACTCTCCCCGCTACCCGCAGCGCGTTCGCAATGATCTGCGCTTCCGTGAACTGACTGTGTTACGCGTTGAGCGCATCAGCGCCGGTTTTCAGCGCATTGTCCTCGGCGGCGAGGCGCTGGACGGCTTTACGTCGCGCGGCTTTGACGATCACAGCAAACTCTTCTTTCCTCAATCTGACGCTCACTTTGTGCCGCCAACAGTAACGGAAGAGGGGATCGTCTGGCCGGAAGGACCACGCGCACCGTCGCGTGACTATACGCCGCTGTATGACGAACAACGCCATGAACTGGCGATCGATTTCTTTATTCACGACGGTGGGGTCGCCAGCGGCTGGGCGATGCAGGCGCAACCGGGTGATAAACTCACGGTGGCAGGACCGCGCGGTTCGCTGGTGGTGCCGGAAGATTACGCGTATCAGCTGTATGTTTGCGATGAGTCCGGGATGCCCGCACTACGCCGCCGCCTGGAAACGTTGAGCAAACTTGCTGCTAAACCGCACGTTACCGCGCTGGTCAGCGTGCGGGATAACGCCTGTCAGGATTATCTCGCGCACCTTGATGGTTTTAATATCGAATGGTTGGCGCATGATGAGCAGGCGGTAGATGCGCGTCTGGCGCAGATGCAAATCCCTGCCGATGATTACTTCATCTGGATAACCGGTGAAGGGAAGGTGGTGAAGAATTTAAGCCGTCGCTTTGAAGCGGAACAGTATGACCCTCAACGGGTACGCGCAGCGGCTTACTGGCACGCGAAGTAACTGATATATGAAAAGAAAAAGGCTGACGATTTCTCGTCAGCCTTTACTGTATTTGGTGGCCCCTGCTGGACTTGAACCAGCGACCAAGCGATTATGAGTCGCCTGCTCTAACCACTGAGCTAAGGGGCCATGGTAGCGGATTATAAAGTAACTCCGTGTCGCAATCCAGCCATTACCGCGCGCCTGCTGTTTTTATAAACAATGTGTTTTCAATTCGTTATACTTTCCCCAGGTTGTGTTGTTCAGGGGTTAATATGGTTGAAGATATTATTGCACCAGGGTTGCGCGTTGTGTTTTGCGGCATCAATCCGGGGCTTTCATCTGCGGATACTGGCTTTCCTTTTGCTCATCCGGCGAACCGTTTCTGGAAGGTGATTTATCAGGCCGGGTTTACTGACAGACAGTTGAAGCCGCAGGAGGCACAGCATCTGCTGGATTATCGTTGTGGCGTCACCAAACTGGTTGACCGTCCAACGGTGCAAGCTAATGAAGTTTCAAAGCAGGAGCTGCACGCAGGCGGGCGTAAGTTGATTGAAAAAATTGAAGATTATCAGCCTCAGGCGTTGGCGATTTTGGGCAAACAGGCCTATGAGCAGGGATTCAGCCAGCGCGGCGCACAGTGGGGGAAACAAACGCTCACTATTGGTTCGACGCAGATCTGGGTACTGCCAAATCCCAGCGGTTTAAGTCGAGTTTCTCTGGAAAAGCTGGTGGAGGCGTATCGGGAACTGGATCAGGCACTGGTGGTGCGTGGGCGATAAAAAACGCCACCGAAAAGGTGGCGTTTGTGCAAAGGGACAAGTGCCGGATGTGGCGTAAACGCCTTATCCGGCTACCGATTAATCGTCCAGGAAGCTACGCAGTACTTCAGAACGGCTCGGGTGACGCAGTTTACGCAGCGCCTTCGCTTCGATCTGACGGATACGTTCGCGGGTAACGTCGAACTGTTTACCCACTTCTTCCAGCGTATGGTCGGTGTTCATGTCGATACCGAAACGCATACGCAGAACTTTCGCTTCACGCGCGGTCAGGCCAGCCAGCACGTCGTGTGTTGCCGCACGCAGGCTTTCGGTGGTCGCAGAATCCAGCGGCAGCTCGAGGGTGGTATCCTCGATGAAATCCCCCAGATGCGAATCTTCATCATCACCGATCGGCGTTTCCATGGAGATTGGCTCTTTGGCGATCTTCAGCACTTTGCGGATCTTATCTTCCGGCATCAGCATACGTTCAGCCAGTTCTTCCGGCGTCGGCTCGCGGCCCATCTCTTGCAGCATCTGGCGAGAAATACGGTTGAGCTTGTTGATAGTCTCAATCATATGCACCGGAATACGAATGGTGCGCGCCTGATCCGCGATAGAGCGGGTGATCGCCTGACGGATCCACCAGGTTGCGTAGGTGGAGAACTTGTAACCACGGCGGTATTCGAACTTATCAACCGCTTTCATCAGGCCGATGTTACCTTCCTGAATCAGGTCAAGGAACTGCAAACCACGGTTGGTGTATTTCTTGGCGATAGAAATAACCAGACGTAAGTTCGCTTCAACCATCTCTTTCTTCGCACGGCGGGCTTTCGCTTCACCGATGGACATGCGACGGTTGATATCTTTAACCTGCTCAATGGTCAGGCCGGTTTCTTCTTCAATCTGTTGCAGTTTCTGCAGGGCGCGATGTACTTCTTCAGAGACATCGTGCAGTTTTTCCGACCACGGCTTATTCATCGCAATTGCCGCATTGAACCAGGTATCGCTGGTTTCATTGCCGGTAAACAGGGTGATGAAGTTTTTCTTCGGCATTTTGCACTGCTCAACGCAGAGCTTCATGATCAGACGTTCTTGCGTACGAACGCGGTCCATCATGACGCGCATGCTGTTGACCAGGTAGTCAAACTGCTTCGGCACCAGGCGGAACTGTTTGAACACTTCAGACAGTTTCAGGATCTCTTCCTGAGCGGCTGCATGGCTACGGCCTTTCGCTTTGATGGTGTCACGCGTTACAACGTACTGAGCGCGCAGTTCCGCAAATTTTTCACGAGCCAGTTCCGGGTCGATGCTGTTGTCATCGTCGGCGGTATCGTCGTCACCATCTTCTTCGTCTTCATCTTCGTCATCGTCCAGATCTTCCTGGGAAAGCTCAGAGCCGACGTGAGTGGCGGTTGGTGCCAGATCTTCTTCTGCGTTCGGGTCAACAAAGCCGGTGATCAGATCGGACAGACGCGCTTCTTCTGCTTCCACACGATCGTACTGTTCCAGCAGATAGGTGATCGCTTCCGGGTATTCAGCAACGGAGCATTGAACTTGGTTGATCCCGTCTTCAATACGTTTAGCGATGTCAATTTCGCCTTCGCGGGTCAACAGTTCAACGGTGCCCATTTCACGCATGTACATGCGTACCGGGTCAGTCGTGCGCCCGATTTCAGATTCCACGCTGGAAAGCACCTGCGCGGCGGCTTCGGCAGCATCTTCGTCCGCGGTGTTTTCAGCCAGCATCAGATCATCGGCATCCGGTGCTTCTTCCATCACCTGAATGCCCATGTCGTTGATCATTTGGATGATGTCTTCGATCTGATCTGAATCGACGATATCTTCCGGCAGATGGTCATTGACCTCGGCATAGGTCAGATAGCCTTGCTCCTTACCACGGGTGACAAGAAGTTTCAGCTGTGACTGCGGGTTTTGCTCCATAAGACGGTATCCACACTTATTTCATGAGGTTGGTGTTGGGCGATTGACCCGATGTCCTTCAGGTGTTAACGCTGAAATCCAACGGCTGTTTACCGCCAACGATAATTACGAGGGCGTACTTATATATTTGCCGCTGCCTCTCAGTGCGGCTGTCGGGGGCTTCCCGATCGCTATTCGGCACTTAAGCCGTTAAATCACTTTTTCGCCAGTTCCTGGTTCAATGTCCAGAGTTCCAGGCGTTCTTCGTTGCTTAAACCATGCGTGCGCTCACGAGCGATTAACTCTTCTTGACGCAGTTCAAGCAGCGAATCAAACATATGGTTGAGTGAGTCGGTGAAGGTTTGCTCAGCAATATTCTTATCTGCTATATCGTCCCACATCGACAGTTTTTCAAGGGTGGCAGCATTATTTGTACCACGATAGTGCTCTAAAAGTTGCCCGGTGGTCAGACCTGGCTGAGAGAGACAAGTGTTGACCAGTTCTCTGAATAAGCCAAGTCCAGGGAGCTTATTTTCATCCAGATTCTCAAGCGGCGGGACCAACGTCGCTAATTCTGGATTTTGCACCAGCAACCCTATAAGTATACGCATGGTCGTGCGTTTTAGCTGCGGAACAGGACGAGAAACGCCGCTCTCTGCCGCTTTTGGCATTAATCGTTCAAGCTGGCTGTCATCAAGTATGCCTAACTTATTGCCTAATTCCTGACGAAGATATATTCGCAGCGTTTCGCCCGGCACCTGCGATATCAATGGCAGTGCCAGCGTACTCAAACGCGCGCGCCCGTCTGGGGTGCTCAGATCAACTTGCGGCATCAGGCTGTTAAACAGAAATGCGGAGAGCGGCATCGCCTGCTCCATCCGCGCTTCAAACGCCTCTTTACCTTCTTTGCGCACCAGCGTGTCAGGGTCCTCGCCATCAGGCAAAAACATAAAACGTAGCTGACGACCGTCTGTCATGTAAGGCAGCGCCGTTTCCAGCGCTCGCCAGGCGGCATCGCGACCTGCGCGGTCGCCGTCATAACAGCAAATGACATTGTTGGTTGCGCGGAACAACAGCTGTATGTGATCGGCAGTGGTTGACGTACCCAGCGACGCAACGGCGTAATTAATGCCGTATTGCGCCAGCGCCACTACGTCCATATAGCCTTCGACCACAAGCAGACGATTGGGTTCAGCGTTATCCTGTTGCGCTTCATAAAGACCGTAAAGCTGGCGGCCTTTATGGAAAATATCAGTTTCCGGCGAGTTCAGGTACTTGGGGGTATCGTTGCCCAGCACGCGCCCGCCAAAACCAATCACCCGACCGCGTTTATCGCGAATGGGGAACATCACCCGCTCGCGGAAACGATCGTAACTGCGACCCTGATCGTTAGTGACCAACATACCCGCATCAATCAATGACTGACGATTTTCTGGATTGCCACCAAACCGTTTCAGGACGTTGTCCCAGCCGGGGGGCGCAAAACCAATCGCAAAGCGGGCGATAACCTCGTGGCTTAATCCGCGTTTTTCCAGATACTGGCGCGCAGACGTGGCAACAGGTTGCTGTAAAGATTGTTGGTAAAACGTATTCAGACCGTCCATCAACTGATAAAGCGTTTGCCGTTGATGGCGCTCGATCTGGCTGGGGCCGCTGCCTGCTTCAAATGGCACTTCAAGATTGTGCATTGCCGCCAGCTCTTCGACCGTTTCGACGAATTCGAGCTTGTCGTAGTTCATCAGGAAGTCGATCGCGTTGCCGTGCGCGCCACATCCAAAGCAGTGGTAAAACTGTTTCTCACCGTTAACGGTGAATGACGGGGTTTTCTCGTTGTGGAATGGACAACACGCGTGGAAATTCTTGCCCTGCTTTTTCAGCTTCACACGGGCATCGATCAGATCGACGATGTCGGTGCGTGCCAGCAGATCATTAATGAATACGCGTGGGATTCGTCCAGCCATAGGCCCCGATTTTTAGCAATTCATAAACGAAAATAAGCCGCGCATTCCTTTCGGAAGCACGGCCTTACAACTACAACTCGGTCTGATCGGAGAGCAACGCTCTCGAGGAATTAGTACAGACGAGTGCGGCGTGCGTTTTCGCGAGCCAGTTTCTTTGCGTGACGTTTCACTGCAGAAGCTTTAGCGCGCTTACGTTCGGTAGTCGGTTTTTCATAGAACTCACGACGACGAACTTCCGCCAGAACACCTGCTTTTTCACAGGAACGCTTGAAGCGACGCAGAGCTACGTCGAACGGCTCGTTTTCACGTACTTTAATTACCGGCATGTGCCTCTCACCTTTGATTAATTCGGTTTGCCGCTGGCATCAACGCCAGCTTATTTCAAAATGGTGCGGAATTTTACTGCAATTGCTGCTGCTTTGTAAAGCACCGCGGCCTCTTTTGAAAGGGACTTTTATAAGGGTGGGGAGTATACACGAGGCTTTATCCAGGGGCGAACAAAGTTTTACATCAACCCGCATTGGTCCTACACTGCGCGGTAATAAAGCGAGGTAAAACAAGTCATGCGTGTACTGGGTATTGAAACTTCCTGCGATGAAACTGGCATCGCCATTTACGACGATGAAAAAGGTTTGTTAGCCAACCAATTGTATAGTCAGGTGAAATTGCACGCTGACTACGGCGGCGTCGTGCCTGAACTGGCTTCCCGCGATCACGTGCGTAAAACCGTACCGTTGATCCAGGCAGCGCTGAAGGAGTCTGGTTTAACGGCAAAAGACATTGACGCTGTGGCCTATACCGCAGGTCCTGGATTAGTCGGCGCGCTGCTGGTTGGCGCGACCGTGGGGCGTTCTCTGGCGTTTGCCTGGGACGTTCCGGCGATCCCGGTACACCATATGGAAGGACATCTGTTAGCGCCGATGCTGGAAGATAACCCACCGGAATTTCCGTTTGTGGCGCTACTGGTTTCCGGCGGTCATACGCAGTTAATCAGCGTGACTGGCATTGGTCAGTACGAGCTGCTCGGTGAGTCTATCGATGATGCTGCTGGTGAAGCGTTTGATAAAACTGCAAAGCTGCTGGGGCTGGATTATCCTGGCGGGCCGTTACTGTCGAAAATGGCGGCTCAGGGTACTGCCGGGCGCTTTGTCTTCCCGCGCCCGATGACCGACCGTCCGGGGCTGGATTTCAGCTTCTCTGGCCTGAAAACCTTCGCCGCGAACACGATTCGTGACAACGGCACCGACGACCAGACGCGTGCTGATATCGCCCGCGCCTTTGAAGATGCGGTGGTCGATACGTTGATGATTAAGTGTAAGCGTGCGTTGGATCAGACGGGCTTTAAGCGACTGGTAATGGCAGGCGGCGTGAGTGCTAACCGCACGCTGCGGGCGAAACTGGCGGAAATGATGAAAAAACGCCGTGGCGAAGTGTTCTACGCGCGTCCAGAATTTTGTACTGATAACGGCGCGATGATCGCCTATGCCGGAATGGTGCGGTTTAAAGCAGGCGCGACGGCGGATCTCGGCGTTAGTGTGCGCCCGCGCTGGCCGCTGGCGGAGTTACCGGCTGCGTAAAACTATCAGGTGCCGGATAGTCTCTTCCGGCACCTTCCTTTCTTAAAGCAACACCACGGGCATCCACAGCAAGCCGGTAATCACCAGCAACACGAGGAATATCAGCCCAAAAATCGCCCCCAGTCGCCAGTAATCCACCGTTGGCAGATAACCACTACCGTAGTAAATCGGGCTGGGTCCGGTGGCGTATGGTGTAAGAATGCTCCCCAGACCAATTGCCGCGCCAACCATCAGGCAGAACACCGGCAGCGGGATTCCCGGCATCGCCAGCGCGGCGGCAATCATCATCGGTGCGAGGGCGGAGGTATACGCCGTGGCGCTGGCAAAAAAGTAGCGCAGCAGATAAAAGACCACAATCAACGCCACCATCACTATCGTCGGCGAATAACCACTTAAGCTGCCTGCTAACAGTTTGCCAAACCAGCTAATAAAACCGGTGTTGTTGAGTCCGGTGGCAAGGGTGATGAGTGATGCCAGCCAGAAGAAAACGTTCCACGCCGCTTTATTACTGACAATATCGTCCCAGCAGATAATGCGCAGAAGCAGCATCAGTGCCACTACGCTGTAACCGACCATCGCGGCATCGATATAATCACCGCCAAAAATCCACAGCACCAGCGCGCCCACCATCAGCCCCAGCATCCGTTTTTCACGCGAACAGAGCGGGCCCATTGCCTGCAGTTCCGTCTCTGCCCAGCGCGGCACCTGATCGCCAGACTTCAATACCGGCGGGTACAGTACGTAAGCCAGCCAGGGAACCAGCAGAACCAGTAAAATACTGAGCGGCAACATCCCGAGGAACCAGTCGCCCCAACTCAGCGTGGCGTGAGATGCGCTTTTCATCAGTCCAATTAACAGCAAGTTTGGTGCCATCGCCGTCAGGAAAATGGCGCTGGTCACGCAGTCGGCAACAATCCCCATCCACATGATGTACGAGCCAATACTGCGCGAACTGCTGTCGTTCGGCCGTGATTGATAGAGCGGCGGCAGGTTACGGATGATGGGATAGATAATCCCCGCACCGCGCGCCGAGTTGGACGGTGTTACAGGTGCCAGGATCAGCTCGGAGAACATCACCGCATAGCCGAGAAACAGTGTGCGATGCCCCATCTTTTTCACCAGAATCAGCGCGATGCGACGTCCAAGACCGGTTTTTTCATAGCCAGTGCCAAACATAAAGGCGGCGAAAATCAGCCAGATAACCGAATTAGAAAAACCAGAAACCGCCCAGGAAAGAGATTTGGCGGTGAATTTAAAACCTGGCTGGGCGAGCTGCTCCGGGCTGAACAGCAGCTAGGGAGAGAGAATGGCGATGATGGAGATACCCACCATCGCCACCACGGCACCCGGCACGGGTTCGAGGATCAGCCCAACGATCACGCCAGTAAAAACGGCAAAGTAGAGCCAGGTATGGCTCTCCAGCCCTGCGGGAACCGGAATTAGAGCAATAATGGCGATGACCGCCAGCGGCGCAAGGTATCGCCACCATTCAGTGGAAGGTTTCATCGTGTTATGCCTGCGAAAAAGGAGAGGGGGCGAGCCTCTCCGTGAGGGTTATTTGATGTAATGGACGTGCTCGCAGATCTCTTCCACGATGGGCTCGCGGCGTTCGGCGAACAGCTTTTTGTTTTCGGCTATCAGGTTGTTTCCGTGGGTATCTATAGAGACAATCAGCGGGCCGAACTCTTTGACCCGGCAGACCCACAACGACTCCGGCATCCCGAGTTCTGTCCAGTGCACCTCTTCAATTTCTTCCACCTGAGTTGCTGCCAGCACCGCGCAGCCAGCCGGGAAAATCACATGCAGCGCCTTGAATTTCTGACAGCCCTCTTCGGTCAGCGGCCCCATTCCGCCTTTGCCAACCACCAGTTTCACGCCGGTCTGCTCGATAAACTCACGTTCAAAACTTTCCATACGCATACTGGTTGTCGGGCCAACGGACACCATCTCCCATTTGTCGCCGTTTTTGCGCACGATGGGGCCAGCGTGGAAAATCGCTTTGCCGTTGAGATCGTAAGGGATCGGACGTTTCAGTTCGATCAAGCGGCGGTGACAAACGTCACGGCAGGTCACCAGTGTACCGGTCAGGTAGATCACATCGCCGACGCGAATATCTTGCAGATCTTCAGCTTTGATCGGGGTTGTCAGGATCTTTTTCATAACGCGCTCCGGGTGTGAGACAGATTTTCAAAGGTGAGATCGGCATGAACCAGCAGTGTGCCGCGACGATGCGCCCAGCAGCCTGTAGAAACAGCAACGCCGATGGTTGACGGATGGCGGGCGGCAGATTCGATATGTACCCCCATCACTGAACTGTTGCCAGTCAGCCCTTGTGGACCAATCCCCAGACGGTTGAGTCCTTCTTCCAGGCGTACCTCCAGCTCTGCCGCTTTTGGATTAGGATGGCGGCTGCCAATCGGGCGCAAAATGGCTTTACGCGAGAGCACGGCGGCGGTTTCCACTGAGGTGGCGATGCCCACGCCTACCAGTACTGGCGGACAGGCGTTTACAGCGAGAGTAGAGATATTTTCAAAGACGAATTTCACTACGCCTTCGTAGCCTTCCGAAGGCATTAATACTTTCGAGCGACCAGGCAGTGTGCAGCCGCCGCCAGCCATGTAAACTTCGATTTCCGCATCGTCACCGTCGGGAATGATGTCCCAGGTAACCCACGGTACGCCGCTGCCGGTATTTTTGCCGGTGTTCACTTCGTCAAAAATTTCCACCGCGTTGTGGCGCAGTGGCGCTTTGACGGTTGCTTCTTCCACAGCTTGCTTAAGAATGCTTCGCAGCTCGCCAAGCAGCGGGAAACGGGAACCGACTTTAACGAAGAACATAATCTCCCCGGTGTCCTGACAGGCAGGACGATTCAGGTCGATCGCTTTTTGCATGTTGTCGAACATCGTGTGGTAGATGATTTTTCCCATCGACGATGTTTCGGCATCCTTTAGCTGTTTTAGTTTATCCACCACGTCATCAGGCATCCGGGTAGATATCATAGCGGTAAAGTTAGCGACAATATCCGTCAGCTTATTCACTGCCTGTTGCTTATTACTTTCGCTCATCATGGCAACTCCAGTTTCTGTATTTGTCTGGAAAAATTCACCGTCACAAACTACCACTAAAAATGTGGTTTTATATTTTTTGCCGCCGTGAATATGTAATTAACAGTTCGTTAATCAACACGAAAATAAGAACGAATATTGCGCCAGAGCAGGGAATGGCAATGTTTTGCGAAATACACTGCGTTTATCAAAACTGCGGATATTTAACAATGCTAAATAGCTGGCCTTTAGCCAAAGACTTGCAGGTACTGGTGGAAATCGTCCATAGCGGGAGTTTTAGCGCCGCTGCGGCAACGCTTGGGCAAACGCCTGCATTTGTCACCAAGCGGATCCAAATCCTTGAAAATACGCTGGCAACCACACTGCTGAACCGCTCTGCCCGAGGCGTGGCACTGACTGAAAGTGGCCAACGTTGTTACGAACATGCGCTGGAAATCCTCACCCAATATCAGCGACTGGTCGATGACGTCACGCAAATCAAAACGCGCCCGGAGGGGATGATTCGTATTGGTTGCAGCTTTGGCTTTGGGCGCAGTTATATTGCGCCAGCCATTACCGAACTGATGCGCAATTACCCTGAATTACAGGTGCATTTTGAATTGTTCGATCGGCAAATTGATTTAGTGCAGGATAATATTGATCTTGATATTCGTATTAATGATGACATTCCTGATTATTATATCGCGCATCTGTTAACGAAAAATAAAAGAATATTATGCGCCGCACCTGAGTATCTGAAAAAATATTCCCCGCCACAATCATTACAGGAATTAAGTCGCCATGACTGTCTGGTGACTAAAGAGCGTGACATGACCCACGGAATATGGGAGTTAGGGAACGGTCAGGAGAAAAAGTCGGTGAAGGTTAGTGGGCATCTTTCCTCCAACAGCGGCGAGATTGTGCTGCAATGGGCGCTGGAGGGCAAAGGGATTATGCTGCGTTCCGAGTGGGATGTTTTGCCGTTTCTGGAGAGTGGCAAACTGGTGCGAGTATTGCCGGAGTATGCACAAAGCGCCAATATCTGGGCTGTTTACCGGGAGCCGCTCTATCGCAGCATGAAATTACGTGTCTGCGTGGAATTTTTGGCGGCGTGGTGCCAGCAACGGCTGGGTAAACCTGACGAGGGCTATCAGGTTATGTAGGCTCGTCATAAATCACTCGGGATCTTTTTCACGCTTTCTTTTGAATTTCGTCCAGATTTTTGTCTCCTGGTGACGCCACAGACGCTGGATGTTGTCATGATGACGCAGCAGGATCAGGCAAGAGAGCATCGAAACCGGGAAGGTGAATTGAGGCTTGAACCACCAGACATAAAACGGAGCAATCAGCGCGCTGACAATCGCCCCCAGCGACGAATATCCACTCAATAGCACGGTAAGCAGCCAAGTCCCCGCCATTACGCCCGTTAAATCCCAGCCGATCGGAGCAATAGCGCCAAAAGCGGTGGCAACGCCTTTTCCCCCTTTAAAACCGAAGAAAACGGGCCAGATGTGTCCAAGACAGGCGGCAATCGCAATTAATCCCAGCCAAAATGGGCTGACGCCTAATTCATATGCTCCCCAGACAGGCAACATACCTTTTAGAACGTCAAAGATCAGCACTGCTACGGCTGCTCCTTTGCCACCCATGCGTAAAACGTTGGTCGCGCCAGGATTACCGGAGCCGCTGGTTCGCGGGTCGGGCAAGCCACAAAGGCGGCAAACCAGAATGGCACTGGAAATGGAGCCGCAGAGGTACGCGATGAGGATCATTCCAGGCGCGATTGCACTCATAAGCTGTTCCGTTTTGAAAATTCGTGTTCAACGATGAATCTGTGGATAATACGCACATTTCGCCGGAAGTGGTATCCGGTTAGCCAAAAAGCAGGCAGGACGTGATGGATATTGTATTTATAGAGCAACTTTCGGTAATCACCACTATTGGTGTTTACGACTGGGAACAGACCATCGAACAGAAGCTGGTGTTCGATATCGAAATGGCGTGGGATAACCGTAAAGCGGCGAAAAGTGATGATGTGGCGGATTGCCTCAGTTACGCTGACATTGCAGAAACGATAGTCAGCCACGTCGAGGGGGCGCGTTTTGCACTGGTGGAACGCGTGGCGGAAGAAGTGGCGGAACTGCTGTTAACTCGCTTTAATTCGCCGTGGGTTCGCATCAAACTTAGCAAGCCAGGCGCAGTGGCGCGGGCGGCGAATGTTGGCGTAATCATTGAGCGTGGCAATAATCTGAAAGAAAATAATTAATTTTACAGCTGTTAAACCAAACGGTTATATCCTGGTCATACTGCAGTAGTTCGGACAAGCGGTACATTTTAATAATTTAGGGGTTTATTGATGAGCGATATGCACTCGCTGCTGATAGCGGCAATATTGGGTGTGGTCGAAGGATTGACAGAATTTCTGCCGGTATCCAGCACGGGCCATATGATTATTGTCGGTCACTTGTTGGGGTTTGAGGGCGACACGGCGAAAACCTTTGAAGTCGTGATCCAGTTAGGATCAATTCTGGCGGTAGTAGTGATGTTCTGGCGGCGTCTGTTTGGTCTGATTGGCATTCACTTTGGACGCCCGTTGCAGCACGAAGGAGAAAGCAAAGGTCGTTTAACGCTGATCCACATTTTGCTGGGGATGATCCCAGCGGTGGTGCTGGGACTGTTGTTCCACGACATGATTAAATCATTGTTTAACCCGATAAATGTCATGTATGCGCTGGTTGTCGGCGGTTTGTTGCTGATTGCCGCCGAATGCCTGAAGCCGAAAGAGCCGCGTGCGCCGGGTCTGGATGATATGACCTATCGCCAGGCGTTTATGATTGGCTGCTTCCAGTGTTTGGCGCTGTGGCCAGGATTCTCTCGCTCCGGGGCGACCATTTCAGGTGGGATGCTGATCGGGGTGAGCCGTTACGCGGCTTCTGAGTTCTCGTTCCTGCTGGCGGTGCCGATGATGATGGGCGCAACGGCGCTTGATCTCTACAAAAGCTGGGGCTTCCTGACAACCGGCGATATCCCGATGTTTGCTGTTGGGTTTATCACTGCCTTCGTAGTGGCGCTGATAGCGATTAAAACCTTCCTGCAATTAATTAAGCGGATTTCGTTTATCCCATTCGCCATTTATCGCTTTATTGTGGCGGCTGCGGTGTACGTAGTGTTCTTTTGATGTGAAGAATAGTGTCGGATGCCTGGAATTGTCCACGATTGCGTAGATTGCGTAGGCCGGATAAGGCGTTCACGTCGCATCCGGCAAAATTCCCAACACTCACTCAGGCTTTGGGCAACGTTGTTCCTTCCAGCTGGCTACCGCCGCAATCCGCCGTCGGGTTAGCTCTTCACGAATCTCTACACCTTTAAATCCTGCTTCAACGACGGCTTTTGTCGGCACTGACTGCGCCACTTCCCAGGCTTCGCGCAACCAGCGGCCTTGCGGGTAGTCCGCCGATTCAAAACCGGTTCTGCCGCGCACGTCTGCTTCGCTGGTCAGCGCCAGTTGCTCTACACGTTGCGGCTTACGCCAGGCGTCAATGGAATCAAACAATTTAACAATGGTTTTCGGGTTCAGCATGGGGAAGGTGTGGATGAGATCGTGAAACTCAGCCACCAGTTTGGCTAAATCGCGAATTTCATTTGGCACGCGCAGACGCTGACATAGTTGTTCCACCAACTTAACACCTGCCGGACCGTGGCCGTGATGACGAGGCCAAAGCTCTGGCAGCGTCAGCCCTTTACCGAGATCGTGGCATAACGTCGCGAAACGAACATCGACCTGCGGACTTAGCATCGCCGCCATGGAGAGCGTCATTAAGGTATGAATCCCGGTGTCGATTTCCGGATGCCATTTGGCGGGGGCCGGAACGCCGAACAGGGCGTCCATTTCCGGGAATAAAACGCGCAGTGCGCCGCAATCGCGCAGCACCTGGAAGAACACTTGTGGATTGCGGGTGGTGAGGGCGCTTTCCGTCTCTTTCCACACTCGTTCAGGCGTCAGGTGTTCCAGTTCGCCCGCGTGAGTCATCTCGCGCATCAGCGCCAGGGTTTCATCAGCAATACGAAAACTGAGGTGGGCATAACGCGCAGCAAAACGCGCCACGCGCAGCACGCGTAGCGGATCCTCGCCAAAAGCGGGGGAAACATGGCGTAACAGACGATTTTGCAGATCGCCCAGACCGTTGTACGGGTCGATAATCTCGCCGTCATCGTCCTGGGCCAGCGCATTAATGGTCAGATCACGACGCTTAAGATCATCTTCCAGCGTGACATCCGGTGCGGCATAGCAGGTAAAACCGGTGTAACCGGAGCCGGATTTCCGTTCGGTACGTGCCAGCGCATACTCTTCATGCGTCTGCGGATGCAGAAAAACAGGAAAATCGCGGCCTACCTGCTGGTAGCCCGCGTCGAGCATCTCCTGTGGCGTACTGCCGACCACCACCCAATCTCTGTCTTTGACCGGTAGCCCTAACAATGCATCCCGTACCGCACCACCGACCAGATAAATCTTCACGCCATCTTCCCTTCGTCAAATACACAATTCCTAATAATAAGACAGTGCAACGAAGAAGGCGATTTAGTTCATCCAGCGATCTTTGCGTTTGCGCGTTGGGATCAGGTGCGGTAATACCAGTCCGAGCAGCAAGCCAAGACCCAGTACACCGCCGCCATACATAAACCATTGCATGATGATGGTGCGCTGTTTGTCATCTAACTGCACGCTGGCGGCATCGACCTTTTTCTGAGCGACAATCAGTTCGTTTTTCAGCTTCTGATTTTCTTCTTTTAACCCGTTGATCACGCTGTCGCTCTGCGCCACTTTTTGCTGCATTTCAGCAGTGCGCTGATTCCAGGTGTTATCAATATTGGTGAGCTTATCGGTCAGCGTTTTGACCTGATTTTCCAGCACCGGTACACGAGTGCGCAGGCTTGGCTCGGTATTAAGTTCTTTTAACGGGATCCAGGCGGTACGGCCGGAGCTGTCTTTCACCTGGGCATAATTGGTGTTGGCGTCAGTTTGTAATAAGGTTACTTCCTCGCCCGCGTTAACTGTGCCCACGAGGCGATAATTATCCCCCGGACCACTGCGGACCCAAGTGTTCAGTTCGTCAGAAACATAGCGCTTTTCTTCGGCGTGCGAGACGGCAGTGGCGCTAAGTGCAAGTATAGTTAATCCGATCAGGCGTAATTTTGGCATCAGGCTGTCGTTATTGTCTGGGAAAAGTGGAACGATAGTAGTGGCATCAGTGTCGCTACGCAAAGCATTCGCTATCAATCGGAATCCTCTGTGTCAGGTCTTGCCACAGCTTCAATCTTTTACGCCCGTCAAATTGCCCGTTGCATGGCAATTTGGCGCAAAATACTATCTACTGACAAAAAAGATCGCATTAAGTTCGCCGTTCATCGTCACTAATGTGACATAACCGGATAAGTAAAGGCCATGGCTCAGGAAATCGAATTAAAGTTTATTGTTAATCACAGTGCCGTTGAGGCGTTGCGTGACCATCTCAATACGCTGGGCGGCGAGCACCATGACCCCGTGCAGTTGCTGAATATTTACTACGAAACGTCGGATAACTGGCTGCGTGGGCACGATATGGGCTTGCGTATTCGTGGCGAAAATGGTCGCTATGAAATGACGATGAAAGTCGCCGGGCGAGTGACTGGCGGTTTACACCAGCGCCCGGAATATAATGTGGCGTTGAGCGAACCGACGCTCGACCTGGCGCAATTTCCGACGGAAGTCTGGCCGAACGGCGTGTTACCTGCCGATCTCGCTTCCCGCGTACAACCGCTGTTCAGCACCGATTTTTATCGCGAAAAATGGCTGGTGGAGATCGATGGCAGTCAGATTGAAATCGCCCTCGATCAGGGCGAGGTGAAAGCCGGAGAATTTGCTGAACCTATCTGCGAGCTGGAACTGGAACTACTTAGCGGCGAAACGCGCGCGGTGCTGAAACTGGCAAACCAACTGGTATCGCAAACTGGCTTACGCCAGGGCAGCCTGAGCAAGGCGGCGCGTGGCTATCATCTGGCGCAGGGAAATCCCGCGCGTGAAATCAAACCCACCACCATTTTGCATGTTGCGGCAAAAGCCGATGTGGAACAGGGGCTGGAAGCGGCGCTCGAGCTGGCGTTAGCACAATGGCAGTACCATGAAGAGTTGTGGATACGCGGCAACGAGGCGGCGAAAGAGCAGGTTCTGGCAGCAATCGGCCTGGTTCGCCATACTCTGATGCTGTTCGGCGGTATCGTGCCGCGTAAAGCGAGCACTCACTTACGTGATCTGCTGACTCAATGCGAGGCGACCATTGCTTCTGCGGTTTCTGCCGTGACGGCGGTCTATTCTACCGAAACGGCAATGGCGAAACTGGCGTTGACCGAATGGCTGGTAAGCAAAGCCTGGCAGCCGTTTTTAGATGCCAAAGCACAGGGCAAAATCAGCGATTCCTTCAAACGCTTTGCCGATATCCATCTTTCCCGCCATGCCGCTGAACTGAAAAGCGTTTTTTGCCAGCCGTTGGGCGATCGCTACCGTGACCAGTTGCCACGCCTGACACGTGACATTGACTCAATACTGTTGCTGGCGGGTTACTATGATCCTGTCGTCGCGCAAGCCTGGCTGGAGAACTGGCAGGGGCTGCGTCACGCTATTGCGACCGGGCAACGCATCGAAATTGAACATTTCCGTAATGAGGCAAACAATCAGGAACCGTTCTGGTTGCACAGTGGAAAACGTTAATCAGGCAAGGATAAAATCGCTTATGAAGCCGCTCTCTTCACCGTTACAGCAGTACTGGCAGACCGTTGTTGAGCGGCTGCCAGCGCCTTTAGCCGAGGAATTACTTAGCGCACAGGCGAAGTCAGTACTTACTTTTAGTGATTTTTTGCAGGATAGCGTAATTGCGCATCCAGAGTGGCTGATGGAGCTGGAAAGCGAGCCGCCACAAGCCGATGAATGGCAGTATTACGGCGAGTGGTTACAGGAGGCGCTCAGTAACGTGAGTGACGAGGCTGGGTTAATGCGTGAACTGCGGCTGTTCCGGCGGCGCATTATGGTACGTATCGCCTGGGCGCAAACGCTGGCACTGGTTACTGAAGAGAGCATATTGCAGCAGCTCAGCCATCTGGCGGAGACGCTGATTGTTGCGGCGCGTGACTGGTTGTATGACGCATGCTGCCGCGAGTGGGGAACGCCGTGCAATGCGCAGGGCGAAGCGCAACCGCTGCTGATTTTAGGCATGGGTAAGCTGGGTGGAGGGGAACTGAATTTCTCCTCAGATATCGATCTGATTTTTGCCTGGCCTGAACATGGTTGTACGCAGGGCGGACGCCGGGAACTGGACAACGCTCAGTTCTTTACCCGCATGGGGCAGCGGTTGATTAAAGTGCTGGATCAACCAACGCAAGATGGCTTTGTCTATCGCGTAGATATGCGGCTGCGTCCGTTTGGCGAAAGTGGCCCGCTGGTGCTGAGCTTTGCGGCGCTGGAAGATTATTACCAGGAGCAGGGGCGTGACTGGGAGCGTTACGCGATGGTCAAGGCGCGGATTATGGGCGATAGCGACGGCGCTTATGCTAACGAATTGCGTTCGATGCTGCGTCCGTTTGTTTTTCGTCGTTACATCGATTTCAGTGTGATTCAGTCTCTGCGCAACATGAAAGGGATGATTGCCCGTGAAGTGCGTCGCCGCGGTTTGACCGACAACATTAAACTGGGCGCGGGCGGTATTCGCGAAATTGAATTTATCGTCCAGGTGTTCCAGCTTATTCGCGGCGGGCGCGAACCGTCGCTGCAATCGCGCTCTTTACTGCCAACGCTCAGCGCCATTGCCGCGCTGCATCTGCTTTCTGAGAATGATGCCGAACAATTGCGAGTGGCGTATCTGTTCCTGCGGCGCCTGGAAAACCTGCTGCAAAGCATTAATGACGAACAAACCCAGACGCTTCCTGCAGATGAGCTTAACCGTGCGCGGCTGGCGTGGGGGATGGAGTTCGCTGACTGGCAGCAACTGACCGGAGCGCTGGCCGGACATATGGCTAATGTGCGTCGGGTATTTAACGATCTGATTGGTGACGACGAAAGCGAAACCCAGGAAGAGACTCTGTCAGAGCAGTGGCGTGAGCTGTGGCAGGATGCATTGCAGGAAGATGACACCACGCCAGTGCTGGCGCATCTTAGAGAAGATGATCGCAAACAGGTGCTGACGCTGATTGCCGATTTCCGCAAAGAGCTGGATAAGCGCACTATCGGGCCGCGCGGACGTCAGGTGCTCGACCATCTCATGCCGCATTTGTTAAGTGACGTATGTGCGCGTGAAGACGCTGCTGTCACGCTGTCGCGCATCACCGCCTTGCTGGTGGGGATTGTTACCCGCACCACCTATTTAGAATTGCTCAGTGAATTCCCCGCGGCGCTTAAGCATTTGATTTCTCTGTGTGCCGCATCGCCGATGATTGCCAGTCAACTGGCGCGCTATCCATTATTGCTGGATGAACTGCTCGATCCGAACACCCTCTACCAGCCGACAGCGACGGATGCCTATCGCGACGAATTGCGCCAGTATTTGCTGCGCGTGCCAGAAGATGACGAAGAACAACAGCTTGAGGCGCTGCGTCAGTTCAAACAGGCGCAGCTGTTACGCATTGCCGCTGCGGATATTGCCGGTACGTTACCGGTAATGAAAGTGAGCGATCACTTAACCTGGTTGGCAGAAGCCATGATAGATGCCGTCGTTCAGCAGGCATGGGTTCAAATGGTCGCCCGTTACGGAAAACCGACCCACCTGAACGAACGTGAAGGTCGCGGCTTTGCGGTGGTTGGCTACGGTAAGCTGGGCGGTTGGGAGTTAGGCTACAGTTCCGATCTTGACCTGATCTTCCTCCATGATTGCCCGATGGATGTAATGACGGACGGCGAGCGGGAAATCGACGGGCGGCAGTTTTACCTGCGTCTGGCGCAACGCATTATGCACTTGTTCAGCACGCGCACGTCTTCCGGTATTTTGTACGAAGTGGATGCACGGCTACGCCCGTCCGGGGCGGCGGGAATGCTGGTGACTTCCGCAGAAGCGTTTGCCGATTATCAGAGAAACGAGGCCTGGACGTGGGAACATCAGGCGCTGGTACGTGCTCGCGTGGTATATGGTGATCCACAATTGACCGCTCAATTTGACGCAGTACGCCGGGAGATTATGACGCTGCCGCGTGAAGGCAAAACTTTACAGACAGAAGTGCGGGAAATGCGCGAGAAAATGCGCGCCCATCTCGGCAATAAACATCGCGATCGCTTTGATATCAAAGCCGATGAAGGCGGAATTACCGATATCGAATTTATTACCCAATATCTGGTGTTGCGCTACGCCCATGAAAAACCGAAGTTAACGCGCTGGTCAGACAACGTGCGCATTCTGGAACTACTGGCGCAAAACGACATTATGGAAGAGCAGGAAGCGATGGCGCTGACCCGTGCTTACACTACGCTGCGCGATGAACTTCATCATCTGGCATTACAAGAGTTGCCGGGCCATGTGTCGGAGGATTACTTCACCGCAGAGCGTGAACTGGTGCGGGCAAGCTGGCAGAAGTGGCTGGTGGAGGAATGAAATATGGTATTATCGCGCGCAAATTTTGAATCTCTCAGGAGACAGGAATGAAAGTAACGCTGCCAGAGTTTGAACGTGCAGGAGTGATGGTGGTTGGTGATGTAATGCTGGATCGTTACTGGTACGGTCCCACCAGCCGTATCTCGCCGGAAGCGCCAGTACCCGTGGTTAAAGTGAATACCATCGAAGAACGTCCGGGCGGCGCGGCCAACGTGGCGATGAACATCGCTTCTCTCGGTGCAAACGCACGCCTGGTGGGACTGACAGGTATTGATGATGCGGCGCGCGCGCTCAGTAAATCGCTGGCGGACGTGAACGTAAAATGCGACTTCGTTTCTGTGCCGACGCATCCGACCATCACCAAACTGCGGGTGCTTTCTCGTAACCAACAGTTGATCCGCCTGGATTTCGAAGAAGGTTTCGAAGGTGTTGATCCGCAGCCGCTGCATGAGCGGATTAATCAGGCTCTCGGTACGATTGGCGCGCTGGTGCTTTCTGATTATGCGAAAGGTGCGTTGGCAAGCGTACAGCAGATGATCCAACTGGCGCGTAAAGCGGGCGTTCCGGTGTTGATTGATCCAAAAGGCACCGATTTTGAACGCTACCGCGGCGCTACGCTTTTAACGCCTAATCTCTCGGAATTTGAAGCTGTTGTTGGTAAATGTAAAACCGAAGAAGAGATTGTTGAACGCGGCATGAAACTGATTGCCGACTACGAACTCTCTGCGCTGCTGGTAACCCGTTCCGAGCAGGGGATGACGCTGCTGCAACCGGGTAAAGAGCCGCTGCATATGCCAACTCAGGCGCAAGAAGTCTATGACGTTACCGGTGCAGGCGACACGGTGATTGGCGTGCTTGCGGCAACGCTGGCGGCTGGTAATTCGCTGGAAGAAGCCTGCTTCTTTGCCAATGCGGCAGCTGGTGTGGTAGTCGGCAAACTGGGGACATCCACGGTTTCGCCGATCGAGCTGGAAAACGCAGTACGTGGACGTGCAGACACTGGTTTTGGCGTGATGACCGAAGAGGAACTGAAGCTGGCCGTAGCGGCGGCACGTAAACGCGGTGAAAAAGTGGTGATGACCAATGGCGTCTTCGACATTCTCCACGCCGGGCATGTCTCTTATCTGGCAAATGCCCGCAAGCTGGGTGACCGCTTGATTGTCGCCGTGAACAGCGATGCTTCCACCAAACGCCTGAAAGGGGATTCTCGCCCGGTTAACCCGCTCGAACAGCGTATGATTGTGCTGGGCGCACTGGAAGCGGTCGACTGGGTGGTGTCGTTTGAAGAGGACACGCCGCAGCGCCTGATCGCCGGGATCCTGCCAGATCTGCTGGTAAAAGGAGGCGACTATAAACCAGAAGAGATTGCCGGGAGTAAAGAAGTCTGGGCCAACGGCGGCGAAGTGCTGGTGCTCAACTTTGAAGACGGTTGCTCGACGACCAACATCATCAAGAAGATCCAACAGGATAAAAAAGGCTAACCGGAAAGCGGTTCACAGATCTCGCTTCGTGCCAGGTAGACCTATTGACGCTGTTGTTTTTTCAACCTAAAGTAAAGGAACAAGGGTGAGGGAGGATTTCTCCCCCCTCTGATTGGCTGTTAGTAAGCGTGGAAACTTATCAGTAACAACACAATCAGTATGATGACGAGCTTCATCATAACCCTTTCCTTCTGTATGGCCCCTTCCTCGGGAGGGGCTTTCCCGTTTCAGCCCCTTGCTGACTCCCCGATTGTTGATTAGCGCCTGACCCCGCGCAACGCTTTCCCTGATACAGATTTCTCTTCCCCGAGTCGACTCGCAAAACGCTGTAACAACCTGATCATTTGCACTTTTTAGCGGAATGCAGATATAAAAAATCCCCGGCTTTTTGGGCCAGGGATGTGTGTTAATGAAACCTTCTTGACGCTGTTGTTTTTTCAACCTAGAGTAAAGGAACAAGGGTGAGGGAGGATTTCTCCCCCCTCTGATTGGCTGTTAATAAGCTGCGAAACTTACGAGTAACAACACAATCAGTATGATGACAAGCTTCATCATAACCCTTTCCTTCTGTAAGGCCCCTTCCTCGGGAGGGGCTTTCCCGTTTCAGCCCCTTGCTGACTCCCCGATTGTTGATTAGCGCCGGACCCCGCGCAACGCTTTCCCTGATACAGATTTCTCTTCCCCGAGTCGACTCGCAAAACGTTGTAACAAACTGATCATTCGCACTTTTTAGCGGAACGCAGATATAAAAAACCCCCGGCTTTTTGGGCCAGGGATGTTCATAGATGAAAATTTATTCTACGTTTTCTGCGACGGGAGTTGTTGAGGTTAAGGGTGAAGTCAATGCCGCCAGCGAGCCGCCTGAAACGCCAATTTCATTGAGCAAGGAGTCAATCAGCGGTGCCTGTGTGCGGTAAGAAAGGGCGGCAGACAATGCCTGTTCCGCCAGATTTCCGCCACCAACGCTGCCTGATGCCGCATCCCCCGCAGCGCCACCACGGTTCAATCCATCGACCTGAATAATCTTGATGCCGTCGATAGACTTCATCGGTTCAACGGATTTCTCTATTACCGCAGGTAACGACTGTAATAGCGCCAGTTTGAATTTAAGGCTGGTTTGTTCATCAGAAAGCACGTTGATTGCATCGTTCAGCGCACGTTGCGCTTCTGCTTCCGCCAGACCTTTTTTACGCGTAGCTTCGGCTAACTCAACGATCGCTGCCGCCTGCATCTCTGCGGCTTCTTTCTCTGCTTTTGCTCGGACGGTCAGTTCGACCGCTTTGGTTTCTGCGTCTTGCGCTGCGGCAATCAGCGCCACTTGCTTGGCACGATCGGCTTCGGCTGTCTGGCGAGTGGTTTCTACGTTTTGTTGCGCACTTACCGCTTCTGCAAGTGCGAGGTTGGCACGCGCTTCTGCCTGTGATTGTTGTTCTGATTTTGCCGCAATAGCGATCGATTTCGTCTGGTTGGCGATTTCGGTAACCTGCTGCTGTTCGATCTCTTTAATGCGAACTTCACGTTCAGCCTCAACCTTTCTTGAGCGGACGGCCTGTTCGCGGTCGATTTCCGTTTCCTGAATCTGTCGTTCAGCCAGAATTCGCGTCTGCTCTGCTTCACGACGACGTTCAGCTTCAAAAGCCGCAATTTTCGCATTCTGCTCAGCGGTACGGGTTTTAACCTGCTGCTCCTGCTCAAGCGTCATAAACGCTTCTTGCTGTTCAATCTCCAGCTTCCGCGAAAGAGCGTCTCGATTTTTCTCACGCACTGCAACTTCTACATCCTGTTCAACTTCGTTACGCTCGCGACGACGGCGTTCCGTCTCCTGGGTTAGTTTGGTCAAACCTTCGGCGTCAAAAGCGTTGTTCGGGTTAAAATGCTCTTTCGAAGTCTGGTTAAAGTTGGTGAGTGAAACACTTTCCAGTTCCAGTCCGTTTTTCGACAAGTCTTCTGCCACGGTATTTTGTACACCCTGCACGAAGTTCTCGCGGGTATCCTGTAACTCATGCATGGTCATTTGCGCAGCGGTGGCGCGTAGGGCATCGACGAATTTATCCTCGACCAGCATACGTAAATCTTCTGGTGATAGCGTGCGTTGCCCCAACGTCTGGGCCGCAGTGGCGATGCCTTCTACTGACGGTTTTACCCGTACAAAGAAAGCCACTACAACATCAACACGCATACGATCTTTCGTAATCAGGCTATCAATAGTAGAACGGCTGACTTCCAGCTTAAGCGTATTCATATTGATAGGAATGATTTCGTGGAAGATCGGCATTACGATTGCGCCGCCGCTCATTACCACTTTTTGCCCGCCTAACCCGGTACGAACAAATGCCTGCTCGGCAGATGCCCGACGATAAAGTCGCGCGAAAATAATACCGATAATAAACAGAACACATACGGCAACAATCGCCATAAACATCCATGACGGTACTAAGTTAACGATATCATCCATTATTAAATTTCCTTTTGTTTAAATATTTACAATATATTTGGCCAGGGATTTTTTTCTGCTAAATATCGTGTTGCAGAAAGTCGGCAAATAATCAATACCTTGTCACCTTTGGTGAAGTTTTTTCCTTCTTCAGGTTCCAGTAATAAATAGTGTATTTGACCAAATTGATCGGTAAGTTTTCCTTCACAGGGTCTGCCTGATATTGCCTGATGACCGGTAATTAATGCCATGCAGCCAATATATTCTTCTTCTGTAATAGCAGAACTATGATCGCGAGGAATCCAGGGGACGATCGCCTTGCCGATATAATGCACTGTAATAACAGTGAGCAGTAAACAAACAGGAACCACCAACAGGTTTGAGAGTGGAGCTTTCCAGACCGTCACGCAGGCATGCTGTAGAACGATGCCGATAAGGCCAAAAAAACCAGCCAACAGGCAGAGGATGACGAGGGCTGGTAGCCTTCCAATATTAAGATAATGAAGTGCCTGACTAATATTACCTGTGCTTATGGAATCGTAATGATCAAGATGTGCATCAAGAGCACCGGAGAGCATGTGACCGCAGACAATAGCAATAATTTCTAACAGGCCGATCAAAAGTACAAAGGAAATAGCGAAAAGATAAGGTGTGTTATAGTCGGCAAATAAAATCATCAGTCACTCCATCGTCCATTCAGTGACGCATTGTTTACTATGGTATGATTTCCTTTCTTACATTTATCTTTGCTAATAATAACATACGTTAGTGAAATTTTAAAAGGGAAAGTCTTTTAACGTTGTAATTATTTTCAATAAAAAGTGTGATCCAAAACAATATATTTACGCACGTTATGTTTAAAGGCACTACACTGATTAAGGAATACTGAAATCAGAAAAAGCATATGGCCTTAAAAGGTATGCGATAACCGGAGGATGTGCTTATGGATCATGGTCTTAATTCTTTAAATAATTTCGATTTCCTGGCGCGTAGTTTTGCCAGAATGAATGCTGAAGGTCGACCGGTCGATATTCTGGCCGTCACTGGTAATATGGATGAAGAACACAGAACCTGGTTTTGCGCTCGTTATGCCTGGTATTGCCAGCAAATGACACAGTCAAGAGAACTGGAACTAGAACATTGAGATTACGGGCCGTCAGGCCCGTTTTTGTGGTGCTTTATTCTGCTTTATCAACTGGCGGGATGGCGGGAGGAGATTGAACTTCTGCTGCCGGATTACTACGAGCTTCCAGTTCACTGATGCGCTGCTCCAGTAACGCCAGTTTCTCACGAGTCCGTAACAGGACCTGCGTCTGCACATCAAATTCTTCGCGGCTTACCAAATCGAGGCGAGTCAGCTGTGCTTGTAGGGTTTGGCGGATTTTTTTCTCCACATCTTCCCCGAACTCCCTGATTCCTTTAGGCATTGATTCGTGAACCTGGCGAGCAATTTGCTCAATTTTTTTCGGGTCAATCATTGTAGTTTCCCTGTACTGATAGGTGTTTGGTGCCATTGTAGTGCGATAAGGGTAAGTCATAAACCAGAATTATGTGAACCTATGCGTTGCTGCCGCTAATCATTAGCGTTATAGTGAATCCGCTTATTCTCAGGGCGGGGCGAAATTCCCCACCGGCGGTAAATCAACTCAGTTGAAAGCCCGCGAGCGCTTTGGGTGCAAACTCAAAGGACAGCAGATCCGGTGTAATTCCGGGGCCGACGGTTAGAGTCCGGATGGGAGAGAGTAACGATTCTGTCGGGCATGGACCCGCTCACGTTATTTTGGCTATATGCCGCCACTCCTAAGACTGCCCTGATTCTGGTAACCATAATTTTAGTGAGGTTTTTTTACCATGAATCAGACGCTACTTTCCTCTTTTGGTACGCCTTTCGAACGTGTTGAAAATGCACTGGCTGCGCTGCGTGAAGGACGCGGTGTGATGGTGCTTGATGATGAAGACCGTGAAAACGAAGGCGATATGATCTTCCCGGCAGAAACCATGACCGTTGAGCAGATGGCTCTGACCATTCGCCACGGTAGCGGTATTGTTTGCTTGTGCATAACCGAAGAACGCCGTAAACAACTCGATCTGCCAATGATGGTCGAAAATAATACCAGCGCCTATGGCACTGGTTTTACCGTGACCATTGAAGCTGCTGAAGGTGTGACTACCGGTGTTTCTGCCGCTGACCGTATCACGACTGTTCGCGCTGCGATTGCTGATGGTGCTAAACCTTCAGACTTGAATCGCCCTGGCCACGTTTTCCCATTGCGCGCACAGGCGGGTGGTGTACTGACTCGTGGCGGTCATACCGAAGCGACTATTGATCTGATGACGCTGGCAGGCTTTAAACCTGCAGGTGTGCTGTGTGAACTGACTAATGACGATGGCACCATGGCCCGCGCGCCAGAGTGCATCGAGTTTGCCAACAAACACAATATGGCGCTGGTCACTATTGAGGATCTGGTTGCATACCGTCAGGCGCATGAGCGTAAAGCTAGCTGAAAATAACTGCTAAAACTGGTGCGATAATCAAAGAAACCGAAGCTGTAGAAGGCTTCGGTTTTATTTTGCCCTTACCCTGCTGAATGTAAATTTCACCGCTTTATCTATGAGTAAATTTCACTAATATCAGACAACCTTTTTCATTATGATCAAAATCATATAAATGTTCCGATATTATGCGACCATATAAATATATCCGAAAATGGATATGTGAAATTTATGCGCTAAATGTTTGGTATTGTTAAATATTAAGGGTAAAAAGGATGTTTATCTCCTGGTACTGGATTGTATTGATTGCGCTGGTTGTGGTGGGGTATTTCCTGCATTTGAAACGTTATTGCCGGGCGTTTCGCCAGGACAGAGACGCACTGCTTGAAGCGAGAAACAAATACTTAAACAGTGCGAGAGAAGAGACAGCAGAAAAGCTGGAGTAGTGCTTCTGCGATGCCTGCAGATGTTGTCCATGCTGGACAACATCTGAAGTTGTTTTCAACCAATTCCCGCCGTTTGTAACAGCACTAAACTAAATCCCATTACTGACATCCCACACAGCACGCCATAGCTGGGATTATTATTGGGATCAATCTCTTTGGCTAACGGCATTAATTCGTCCACGGAGAGCGCCACCATGATTCCTGCAACCGCCGCCATGATTGCCGCCATGACCACCGGGGAAATCATGCTACCAAGGATTAACCACGCCAGAACGCCGCCGAGAATTTCCGCCAGCCCAGAAATCCCCGCCCACAGAATTGCGGTGCGTTTCGACCCCGTTGCCGCGTAAACCGGCCCCGCAACCGCCAGACCTTCAGGAATATTGTGCAAAGCCACGGCCAGCGCGATGCCCAAGCCCAGCTCCAGGTTACTGCTTGCCGTAACAAAGGTGGCAATCCCTTCCGGGAAGTTATGCAGACTGATTCCAAGAGTGAGCAGAATAGCAGTGCGCTTGAGCGATTTGGGCAACGGTTGCACCGATTTTTGCATTAAATCCTGCGGATGCGCATGCGGCAACATGCGGTCCAGACCAAAATAGCCCAGCAGACCAAAAATAAACATCCCGTAGCCCAGAACGGGGGACATTCCTTCGGCGGCTAATGCGGCAGGGAGCATCTCCATCAATGAGATAAGCAACATGATCCCCGCCGCAAACCCTAGCGAAAATGCCAGCAGTCGGTTCGAGGGTTTTTGCCCGAGAACGCCGAGAAACGCGCCAATAAACGTGGCTGCCCCCGCCAGTATGGTCAGAATGAGAGGTACTGACATCGACAACTCCTTATAAATCTTCACCTTCAGGCAGATCGTCAAAATAACTGATGATGATCATCATCGTTATCCGGGTTCTTACTCCGCCGAACGAGCGTATTGTGAGGATATCAAAATGACACCTTTAGTTAAGGATATCATCATGTCTTCAACACGTATGCCAGCATTGTTTTTAGGTCACGGTAGTCCGATGAACGTGCTGGAAGATAATTTGTATACCCGCAGTTGGCAGAAGTTGGGGATGACATTGCCACGCCCGCAAGCGATTGTCGTGGTTTCGGCTCACTGGTTTACCCGTGGTACAGGAGTGACTGCGATGGAGACGCCGCCAACGATTCATGACTTTGGCGGCTTTCCGCAGGCGCTGTACGACACCCATTATCCGGCTCCTGGCTCACCGGCTTTGGCTAAGCGATTGGTTGAGTTGTTAGCGCCAGTGCCTGTCACACTGGATAAAGAAGCCTGGGGCTTTGACCACGGCTCGTGGGGCGTACTAATTAAGATGTATCCGCAAGCGGATATCCCGATGGTGCAGTTGAGTATCGACAGTACCAAACCCGCCACCTGGCACTTTGAGATGGGGCGTAAACTGGCAGCACTGCGAGATGAAGGAATAATGTTGGTCGCCAGCGGTAACGTGGTGCATAACCTGCGCACGGTGAAATGGCATGGCGATAGTTCCCCCTATCCGTGGGCGACGTCGTTTAATGAGTATGTGAAAGCGAATCTGACGTGGCAAGGACCGGTGGAGCAGCATCCTCTGGTGAATTATCTCGACCATGAAGGTGGCGCGTTATCGAATCCAACACCGGAGCATTACCTGCCGCTATTGTATGTTTTAGGTGCATGGGATGGGCAGGAGCCAATTACCATTCCGGTCGATGGTATAGAAATGGGCAGTTTAAGTATGTTGTCGGTGCAGGTAGGTTAATAGATGAAGAAAACCGAAGCCACTTTCTGGCTTCGGTTTGCATTACCTTACTTTCTCAGCAGCTTGAGTCCCCATGCGCCGCTCATCACTAATAGCAGCAATAAGCAAAGACCAAAAGCCAACATACAGGCCTGAGCCATGTTCATAAAGTGCCACGGCGGTAGCAGATACCAGCCTTCAGA
The DNA here is from genome assembly GCF_004212315.1 of Escherichia sp. E10V5. NCBI lineage: Bacteria > Pseudomonadati > Pseudomonadota > Gammaproteobacteria > Enterobacterales > Enterobacteriaceae > Escherichia > Escherichia sp. E10V5. The sequence continues at coordinate 11,781 of NZ_RHJM01000013.1, read as the reverse complement.
TTGCTGATACATCGCCACAAACCACTGCTGCATACTGCTCAGTGTGACGCCATCGGGAACGATTGGCGCATCATAGCCGCAATCCCCGGTAGGTTTGAACCAGTTTGGTGCCCACTGTGCCAGCGGCAGGTTAAATGGGAAAGTTGGATCGGTAGAGCAACCCTGAACGCCAAACAGTGAATCGGGATCCGGGTTATGCACCGCATGGTGGATATCGTTCAGTTTGAATGAAAACTTCAGCCCCATGATGCTGCCGTAAAATGCCATCACGCAGCCAATCAGCTTAAGGATGATGTTCTTCGGGTTGATCGCCGCAACCAATCCTCCAATAACCATCACAAACATGGCATAGCGAATGTATACACATTGCTCACAGGGGGCCATGTAGAGATAGATCTGGAAGAAAGAGTGCGCCAGGATAATTAACGCGCCCATCGCAACGGCCATTAACAACCACAAAAAGCGTTGCTCCTGCCATCTGACCAGTGTGTCGACTGGTGATGTGCGAAGGTCTTTCCACATTCCCTTAATACCCATAGCCTGTTTCCCTGTTATTTGCTTGCTAACTCACGGATAAGGTCTGCCATCGCGTCGATGGATTTGATGCTCTTGGTGTAGATCAAGTACTTACCATTAACGACGTAAGCCGGAACCCCCTGGATTTTGGCGACTTCATAAGAGGCTTTCCATTTTTCCAGTGTTTCTTGTACCGCTGGCTCTTTCAGTGCAGCTTCAAAATCCGCCTGGCTCATACCAGCAGCATCCAGACCCGTTTTGATAAAGGCAGCGGGATCTTTACCGTCAGACCAGCGTTCTTTTTTGTCGTGATAAGCCGCGTAGTAGGCAAACTTGGCTTTCTTAAACTGAGAGTTAGCATCAAATAAGGAAATACCTGCTGCTTTATCTTTATTGATCAAGACAGCAAAGACTTCGCTCGCCTGTTTACCGTATTCGCCTTTGGTTTCCAGATGGAACGGCGTGAAAGCAACGACATCTTTCACTTTTTCCGATACCGGACCGGTAACCGCTTTGTCGTACTTGTAACAGAACGGGCAGGCGTAGCTGAATACCTTAATCAGCGTTTTGTCGGCATTCGGAATCGGTTTTTCCAGTACCATATAATCCGTGCCTTCGGTAAATGCAGAAGCAGTAAATGAAACCGCCAGAGCCGCAGTAAGCAGTACGCTTTTAAACAGTGATGAGATCCCTAATTTCGACATTTTTATTCCCTTCTTGATTATTTAAACATCTGTTTTGGACGGACTAACAGCGCACGGTAGTGAGTCTGGTTGGGTTTATCAGACATCACGTCGATTTCCACTTTCACTTCTTTGGTTTTGTAGTCGATCTCGTTCAACTTGCCGACGGTCGGCTGACCGACGTCAAACAGATGAATGGAGCCGCCGAAGCCGAACATGGTGTCACGGTCAGCCTGGTATTCGATAATGGAGGTGATTGGGCTATAGAAATCGTAACCACGTTCTTTACCGTATTCCCAAACTTGCTGAACGGTACCTTTCTTCTCATCAATCTTATATTCCACAAAACGGGAATATTTCATGGTTGGTAAGGCAGGTTGTTCCAGATGGCGGCCGTCGCCGTTATCAAAGATAGTGAGTGTACCTTTGCTGGAGATCCATGCGGTATGCTGGGTATAGGTAAAGTCGAAGTCTGAGTTTTCACACAGGCCATTTTCGTTACAGGTGATCGGCTTACCGTTAGCATCAACGGGTTTCAGCAATTTGCTGGCCAATGGTTTTTCCCAGCCTTTCGAGGGGGCAAGGATCCATTTCACTTGTTTATCACGACCAATTTTCACAACGCCCTGGTGACGAGAAGAGAGGATAATTGAGTCATCTTTCGCGTCATAGGCGATGGAGTTGACGTGCGCCCAGTTACGACCTGGTCCTACACCCAGCGCGTCGCCAAACGGTGTATCTGGCTCCAGTTTTGCCTGCTGTCCGGCGTGAGCAAGGTCAACGTTGACGCAAACTGCGCCTGCATCCAGTGCACCGAGCAGAGCATCACGTTTCGGATCGAGGATCTTCGTCAGATCCCATACATCGACAACGCGACCAGATTTATCGACTTCGAGGATATGGTCACGAATGGTGGTGACGTGTACGCCGTCATCACGACGGTAGTTACTTTTACCTACGCGCAACAGTACCGTACCATTAGGCGTCTCAATGGATTCATGAGTGGCGTCAGCGAATCCGCGCGGCAGTTTATGATCTTCCAGCACCTGACCCATCATGTCGAACTCGTACCAGTGCTGGCCTTGTACTGCGGTAAAGGTGCCGCGTGGTGTTTCGCGGATACCCATCAGATAACCACGTTTGTTGATATTACGGTCACGGCCATCGTAGAAGGTGTCTTGATCCAGCCACCAGCGGTATTCACCTTCGGTATCGACAATGAAAGTAAAGGGCGCGATATCAAAGGGCAGTGCGCCGGTGGCCGGACCTGCATCGAGGATCCCTGCATTTTTATCTTTCTCACCGTGCCAGTGGAGATCGGAACCTTGTGCAGTAAAGGTGTGGGTATTAACCAGATAGAGGCGATCTTCAAAACCAGGTGCGACTTTAACGACTTTGGTCTGCTGTAGATCAGAGATGGAACGGTTATCCATGTAATTGTTGACGATGGCTGAAGTTTGCACCACGTAATCATCTTTCATGGCCTTGCCGTTTTCTTTCCACTCAACGGTCACTTTGTTGGCAAATTTCTGATAAAGACCAAAAATCGGTACACCATCGTAAGTTTTTAGTGACTCCTGGCCCACGGAATAGCTGATTTCAACGCCTTTTTCGCCCTTCCCGTGGACGGTAACTTTGACGTCAGAAATGACGTGGCTATCTAAGTCAACCAGAGCGGTCAGTGGTGCATTGCCGTAGGGATCGACAATGATTGCACCGAGTTGCCCGGCAGGTGGTGCAGGTTTAAAACCCGCCGCCATTACGCTAGTTGCAGACAACCCCAGGGCTAATGCCGGCTACTAGTGTTTTTCTATATTTATCAAACATGGATATATCTCCTTATATAACGCAAATATATAATAATGATGAATATCGACTGTTGAGATGGTACTAATAAATTTGTTTTGTGAATGAATAATGTAACTCTAATAAAATATGAGAATGTTTTGCTGCTTTTGAATATGTTGTTATTTGTTGAAACAACTATTTATTTTTAATGGATAGTAGGGTGGCGATATATCAATAACAATGTTCAATATTGCGTAGTGTGATCTCTGCGACATTGTTTTTTAATTATTAAATTAAAATATGAAGATGTAAATATAAAATATTCAATATATATCAATGTGTTATGCGGTGATTTATTTACTTACTTTAATTGCAATACCACTTACATATGACGATTTAACATTAAATTGGTTATTAATGTTAAATAAAAGTTGGAGATGTATGGATTTATATATTGATGGAGATTATAAATGATGGATTATGAAAAGTTGCCCCGATTATCGGGGCAATATTAAGCAGTGTTATTCAACAAAAATATGTGGATAAAACCGAGACATATCCTGGGTGATCAACGCACGGTCTTCACGAATGCCAATTCCGGCGGGTTGATCGTTCACCAGCCAGCTACCAATCAGCATATAACTGTCGCCAAATTTTGGTAACGGATGGAATTGCTGAACAATCATGCCTTCTTCGCCATACGGACCTTCTGCTGCTTCAATGGTTTTGCCATTCTCGATAATCGACACGTTTGCGCCTTCACGCGAGAAGATTGGCTTAACCACATATTTTTCCATTTCTGGATAATCATCTTCCGCAAAATAAGCGGGCAACAGGTTCGGATGATTCGGGAACATCTCCCACAGTAGCGGCAGAAGCGCTTTGTTGGAGATAATGCTCTTCCACGCCGGTTCCAGCCAGCGTACGCCAGCATCTTCCAGCTTGGTGGAGAACATCTCGCGCAGCATAAATTCCCATGGATAAAGCTTGAACAGGTTAGCAATCACCTGATCCTGCAAATCCGTGAACTGACCTTTTTCGCCTAAACCAATATCGTCGATGTACAGGAACTCGGTAGCGATTTCAGCTTCCGTCGCGCAGTCCTGCAAATACTGGATGGTGCCACGATCTTCCACCGTGTCACGACAGCAGGTGAGATGCAGCAACTGGAAGCCATACTGTTCACGCAGCTCGACAAAGCGATCGATCAGCTTTTCTTGCAGACTGTTAAACTGGTCGCTGCCTTCCGGCAGGTTGCCCGCGTTAAGCTGCTCTTCCAGCCAGATCCACTGAAAGAATGCTGCTTCATACAGTGACGTGGGCGTATCAGCGTTATTTTCCAGAAGTTTAGGTTCGCCAGTGCCATCCCACGCTAGATCAAGGCGTGAATAAAGCGACGGCTGGTGCGTCAACCATGACTGACGCACAAAACTCCACGTGTGCTTTGGAATGCGGAATTTGGTCATCAGCTCATCGCTGGAGATCACTTTTTCCACCACTTTCAAACACATCTGGTGCAGTTCGGCGGTGACTTCTTCCAGCTTTTCAACCTGGGCGAGGGTCAACTTGTAGTAAGCATCTTCACACCAGTACGGCTCGCCGTACATGGTGTGAAAATTGAAACCGTATTCGTGGGCTTTTTCACGCCAGTCTGGGCGCTCGGTAATACTGACTCTTTCCATCGGTATCAGCCACCCATTGAACGAGAAGAGGTGCCGGTTGCGCTACGCTGCATAGTGCTTTGTTTGGCAACAGATTCACCAAAACCGCCACGGGTAACGGTAGTGGTGGTCGCCGGTTTTGGTGCCATTGCCGTCTTCGGTACGGTCATGGTGCGGCCTGGCTGGGCTGCGCCATAGTTTTTACCAGTCGCGTCGGTATATTTACCATAAGCCGGGCTGGCTGGGTTTTTCGAGGAGAACAGCGGCTGCTGTGCAAATCCCGCGCCGCCGCCCATCAGACGTCCCATCATGTAGCCGGCCATCAGCGGCATCCAGAAACTCCCGCTGGATTGCTGGGCCTGCGCCTGGTTTTCAGGTGCCATGCCAGCCTGGGCTGGTGCCTGCTGGCACTGACCTTCACCAAATTCGGCAATACAGTCTTCACGAGTGGCGTATTTCGGCGCAGTACGTTCTGCTTCTTTCAGCGCATTGTTGTACGCGGTGGTACATTCGGCGCTTTTGCCTGGGTTTGCAGCTGAACAGTCGTCAGCATTTTGATAGAGAGACACTGTTTCATCACTCTTTTCACAGCCTGCCAGCATAAAAACAGTAGCAACAGCGAGAGCGACAGGTGTCAGGTGGCGTGCGCTCCAGTTTTTGCGGAACGATGCGTGGCGTATGGATTTTGTCCGTTTCATTTTTGTCTTCCAGGACCAGTGGTAAATACCCATCAGAATAGAGGATGGCTGGTCGAAATTGAAGCGAGAAGGGGGAAGAATGCGGCAGATAACCCGTATCTTTACGTTGCCTTACGTTCAGACGGGGCCGAAGCCCCGTCGTCGTCATCAGTTACGGAAAGGGTTATGACCGTTACTGGTGTTAGTGCGTGCGGATGCTTGCTGAACGGCTGGAGCCGGGCTATCAGGTGCATAACCATCAGCAATAGCATTCTGTTCTGGCGTTTGCGGCGCGACGTTTTCCGGGTTAGTGGAAACCGGTTTGCTTAGCGCATTGTTCAGTGCCAGCAGATCCTGCTCGTTCAGCGTACCCAGAGCTGATTTAATATTCAGCTGGTTAATCAGGTAGTTATAACGCGCATTCGCCAGTTCTTGCTTGGCGTTGTACAGCGTAGTGGTCGCATCCAACACGTCAACAATAGTACGCGTACCGACCGAGTAGCCCGCTTCCATCGCGTCTAAAGAGCTTTGGGCGGAAACCACGGCTTGTTTGTAGGCGTTAATGCTACTAATAGATGCATTAATGTTGTTGAAGGAGGAACGCACGGTCTGCACGACGCTACGATGGGCGCTTTCCAGTTGCTCGCTGGCACCGACAAAGTTGTACTGTGCCTGTTTCACCTGCGAGTTAACCATTCCGCCCTGATAAATCGGCAGCGAGAAGCTTAGGCCCACTTTGTTCTGACCCATATTGCTGTCGTCATATTGGGTACCTGTCGCACCACGGGTTTTTGAACCGCTGTAAGAGGTGTCAGAAATTCCGGTAGAGGCCGTCAAATCCAGAGTCGGTAAGTGACCGTCCTGCGCCTGGCGAATTTGCTCGCGCGCCAGATCCTGGCTCAAACGTGCCTGTAACAGCGACAGGTTGCGTTTTTCGGCTTCTTTCAGCAGCGCGTTAACCGGCTGTGGCTTGTCGGTCTTGAAGTTTTCGACATTCAGCGCCGCCAGTTCCGGATAGTAGTTACCGGTGATCTGACGCAGCTGCTCAACGGCGTTGTCGAGGTTGTTACGTGCGGTCACTTCGTTCGCCAGCACGGTATCGTACTGTGCGCGGGCGTTCTGCACGTCGGTGATCGCCACCAGGCCCACGTTAAAGCGTTGGGTGGTTTGATCTAACTGACGGTAGATTGCCTCTTTTTGTGCCTGAGTATAAGAAAGCACGTCAATGGCATTCAACACGTTGAAATAAGCGGTCGCGGTGTTGAGGATCAAAGTTTGTTGATCGGTCTGGTAAGTGACGTCCTGAATACCGGCAGCTTTTTCCTGCAAGGTCAGTGCGCGCCATTTCGACATATCGAAAATGGACTGGGTCAACTGCAGGGACGCACTGGTTGCGTTAGAGTTGATGCCGTTCGCGTCGCGGTAGCCGTTGCTGTAGGTGTAATCTGCACCTAAACCTAGCTGTGGCAGTAATGGACTGCGAGCTTCATTAATTTTTTCAAAGGCAGCATCACGATCGGCGGCAGACTTACGCAATTCCGGGTTACTAAGGCGTGCTTGCTGATAAACTTGCATCAGGTTCTCGGCCTGGCTCAACGAACTGAACCCAGAAAGGCTCAGGCCGATAAGAATGGGGAGCAATTTCTTCATTTGCATTCCTTGTGGTGAAGCAGTATTTAGCGCGATCAAACTGTAAAATTATTGCGGATTCTAGCAGAAGCCGCTACCGCAAAAGGTTGGCGTTACGTGCCATAGGGCGTTAATGTGCCTCAATTTAACACATGACTGCTCAAACGGCAGTCAAACGTCTCTGAAATTCACATTTTATTCACTATTAGTGCCAGGACATTAGCCATGCTTAAGCCAGACAACCTGCCCGTTACATTTGGCAAAAACGATGTAGAAATTATTGCACGAGAAACACTTTATCGCGGCTTTTTTTCATTAGATCTTTATAGATTTCGTCATCGTTTATTCAACGGGCAAATGAGTCATGAGGTCCGGCGGGAAATTTTTGAACGCGGTCACGCCGCAGTCTTGCTACCCTTTGACCCAGTGCGCGATGAAGTTGTACTGATTGAGCAGATACGAATTGCCGCGTATGACACCAGCGAAACGCCCTGGTTACTGGAAATGGTTGCCGGGATGATTGAAGAAGGTGAGAGTGTGGAAGATGTTGCCCGTCGCGAAGCGATTGAAGAGGCGGGACTAAAAGTGAAACGGACCAAACCGGTGTTAAGTTTCCTGGCAAGCCCGGGCGGCACCAGCGAGCGTTCGTCAATTATGGTGGGCGAAGTGGACGCCACGACCGCAAGCGGCATTCACGGTCTGGCTGATGAAAACGAAGATATTCGCGTTCATGTGGTAAGTCGGGAACAGGCATACCAATGGGTAGAAGAGGGGAAAATCGACAACGCAGCGTCGGTCATCGCTTTGCAATGGCTGCAACTGCATCATCAAGCGTTAAAAAATGAGTGGGCATAAATGAAGCGTTACACACCTGACTTTCCTGAAATGATGCGCCTGTGCGAGATGAACTTTTCACAATTGCGCCGTTTGTTACCGCGCAATGACGCACCCGGTGAAACTGTAAGCTATCAGGTGGCAAACGCACAATATCGGCTAACGATTGTGGAATCGACCCGATACACTACCCTGGTGACTATTGAACAGATTGCGCCAGCGATCAGTTACTGGAGCCTTCCGTCGATGACTGTGCGTCTGTATCATGACGCGATGGTGGCTGAAGTGTGTTCAAGTCAGCAGATTTTTCGCTTCAAAGCGCGGTATGATTATCCTAATAAAAAGTTGCATCAACGCGACGAAAAGCATCAAATTAATCAGTTTTTAGCGGACTGGTTGCGATACTGTTTAGCACATGGAGCGATGGCGATTCCGGTTTATTAGCGTCGTGAAACCTAAGGACACCATTTGGAAAGCCTGTTAACCCTTCCTCTGGCTGGTGAGTCCAGAGTCAGGATTTTACAAATTACCGATACTCACCTGTTTGCGCAAAAGCACGAAGCCCTGTTAGGGGTGAACACCTGGGAAAGTTACCAGGCGGTGCTGGAGGCGATTCGCCCACACCAGCACGAATTCGACCTGATTGTCGCGACAGGTGATTTAGCGCAGGATCAAACGGCTGCGGCCTATCAGCACTTCGCTGAAGGCATCGCAAGTTTTCGTGCGCCCTGCGTCTGGCTGCCGGGCAACCATGATTTCCAGCCTGCGATGTACAGCGCGCTACAGGACGCGGGTATATCTTCAGCGAAACGCGTGTTTATCGGTGAACAGTGGCAAATCCTGTTGCTGGACAGCCAGGTGTTTGGCGTACCGCACGGTGAGCTAAGCGAGTTTCAACTCGAGTGGCTGGAACGTAAACTGGCTGATGCGCCAGAGCGCCATACCTTGCTTTTGCTGCATCATCATCCGTTGCCTGCGGGCTGTAGCTGGCTTGACCAACACAGTCTGCGTAACGCGGGTGAACTGGATAACGTGCTGGTGAAGTTTCCGCACGTCAAATATCTGTTATGCGGCCATATCCATCAGGAACTGGATCTCGACTGGAATGGTCGTCGCCTGCTGGCAACGCCATCGACCTGCGTGCAGTTTAAGCCGCACTGTTCCAACTTCACGCTGGACACTATCGCGCCCGGTTGGCGTACGCTGGAACTCCATGCCGATGGTACGCTGACCACAGAAGTACACCGCCTGGCAGACTCCCGTTTCCAACCAGATACCGCTTCAGAAGGTTACTGATGTCGACGCTTCTTTATTTACACGGTTTCAATAGTTCGCCGCGTTCTGCGAAAGCGAGCTTGTTGAAAAACTGGCTGGCGGAACATCACCCTGACGTTGAGATGATTATTCCGCAGTTACCGCCGTATCCTTCCGATGCGGCAGAACTGCTGGAATCCATTGTCCTGGAACATGGCGGCGATTCGCTGGGTATTGTCGGTTCGTCACTGGGGGGATATTACGCCACCTGGTTGTCGCAATGTTTTATGCTGCCCGCAGTGGTGGTAAACCCGGCGGTGCGCCCGTTTGAACTGCTTACTGACTATCTCGGTCAGAACGAGAACCCCTACACCGGGCAGCAATATGTGCTAGAGTCTCGCCATATTTACGATCTTAAAGTCATGCAGATTGACCCGCTGGAAGCGCCGGATTTGATCTGGCTGCTGCAACAGACGGGAGATGAAGTGCTGGATTACCGCCAGGCGGTGGCGTACTACGCTTCCTGCCGCCAGACTGTTATAGAAGGCGGCAACCACGCATTCACGGGCTTCGAAGATTATTTCAACCCGATCGTCGATTTTCTTGGTCTGCACCATCTCTGACGATCAACTCGAATTACTAACTTAAACCATGACGCAAACTTATAACGCTGATGCCATTGAGGTACTCACCGGGCTTGAGCCGGTTCGCCGCCGTCCGGGGATGTATACCGATACCACTCGCCCTAACCATTTGGGGCAAGAAGTCATTGATAACAGTGTGGATGAAGCACTGGCCGGTCACGCAAAACGCGTGGACGTTATTTTACATGCTGACCAGTCGCTGGAAGTGATTGACGATGGCCGTGGAATGCCGGTGGATATTCACCCGGAAGAAGGTGTTCCGGCGGTAGAACTGATTCTTTGCCGTTTGCACGCGGGCGGTAAATTTTCTAACAAAAACTACCAGTTCTCTGGCGGTCTGCACGGCGTGGGGATTTCGGTGGTTAACGCCCTGTCGAAGCGCGTAGAAGTTAACGTGCGCCGCGATGGTCAGATTTATAACATCGCCTTTGAAAATGGCGAAAAGGTGCAGGATTTGCAGGTTGTTGGTACTTGCGGTAAACGCAACACAGGCACCAGCGTGCACTTCTGGCCGGATGAAACTTTCTTTGACAGCCCGCGCTTCTCTGTTTCCCGTCTTACACATGTGCTGAAAGCCAAAGCGGTACTGTGCCCGGGCGTTGAGATCACTTTTAAAGATGAGATCAACAACACCGAACAACGCTGGTGCTACCAGGACGGTCTGAATGATTACCTGGCGGAAGCGGTAAACGGCCTGCCGACGCTGCCGGAAAAACCGTTTATCGGTAATTTTTCTGGCGATACCGAAGCGGTGGACTGGGCGCTATTGTGGCTTCCTGAAGGTGGCGAACTGCTGACCGAAAGTTACGTCAACCTGATCCCAACGATGCAGGGCGGTACGCACGTTAACGGTCTGCGTCAGGGGCTGCTGGACGCGATGCGTGAGTTTTGCGAATACCGCAACATTCTGCCGCGCGGCGTGAAGCTGTCGGCGGAAGATATCTGGGATCGCTGCGCCTATGTGCTGTCAGTAAAAATGCAGGATCCGCAGTTTGCCGGGCAGACCAAAGAGCGTCTCTCTTCGCGTCAGTGTGCGGCATTCGTTTCGGGCGTGGTGAAAGATGCCTTCACCTTGTGGCTGAACCAGAACGTTCAGGCGGCTGAACTGCTGGCGGAGATGGCGATTTCCAGCGCACAGCGCCGTATGCGTGCGGCCAAAAAAGTGGTGCGTAAAAAGCTGACCAGCGGCCCGGCACTGCCTGGCAAACTGGCAGACTGTACCGCGCAGGATCTTAACCGTACCGAACTGTTCCTTGTGGAAGGGGACTCTGCAGGCGGATCCGCCAAGCAGGCGCGCGATCGTGAATATCAGGCGATCATGCCGCTGAAAGGTAAGATCCTTAACACATGGGAAGTTTCTTCCGACGAAGTGCTGGCCTCACAGGAAGTACACGATATTTCGGTAGCGATCGGTATCGATCCTGACAGCGACGATCTTAGCCAACTGCGTTATGGCAAGATCTGTATCCTGGCGGATGCTGATTCCGATGGTCTGCACATTGCCACGTTGCTCTGCGCCTTGTTTGTAAAACACTTCCGTACGCTGGTGAAACATGGTCACGTATATGTAGCGCTACCACCGCTCTACCGCATTGACCTTGGTAAAGAGGTCTATTACGCCTTGACGGAAGAAGAGAAAGAGGGCGTGCTCGAACAATTAAAACGCAAGAAAGGCAAGCCAAATGTCCAGCGTTTTAAAGGTCTGGGTGAAATGAACCCGCTGCAACTACGTGAAACCACGCTCGACCCGAACACTCGCCGTCTGGTGCAGTTGACCATCGACGATGAAGACGATCAGCGTACCGACGCGATGATGGACATGCTGCTGGCGAAGAAACGCTCGGAAGACCGCCGTAACTGGTTGCAAGAGAAAGGTGACATGGCGGAGATTGAGGTCTGATAATCTTCCCGTCAGGAGAATAAAACATAGCCCGGTATACACGCGTATACCGGGCTTTTTTTATCAAAATGACCCGTCCTGAATAGCGTTGACACGTTCCTGACTTAAATCCGGAGAACGTGATGATGACAGAGTTCAAACGCACCCAACGTGATTATCCTCTATCCTTTAAAATAGCCGTCGTTGAGCAGGTCG
>NZ_RHJM01000012.1:0-97924 GCF_004212315.1 Escherichia sp. E10V5 | reverse complement strand
GCCATGCTCAACTCTGCGAGAGTCATATAGCCGCCTCTGTTGTAATGACAACGTTTCGCGGCTATCCTTGAGTTGTCTAGGTTCAAGAATGGCCCCCGTGATGTTGTCAGGTGCATACCTGCAACGTGCGGGGGTTTTCTCTCTCCAGCAACCAATGCCACCAGGGATAAAGCCCCCGCAACATTGCGCCTCACCGGAATCCTTCCGGCTTGCCGCTGATTCTACGATTGCGTTTTACCGTCAGCATCTGGCAATTTTCCTCATTGCGTGATGCCTTCCAACTTAATTTCTTTGTTTACAATAGTTGCAGTTCATATCCGAGCTGACTCCAGACTGGTAGTGAAATGCGCAATTTTGTAGAATTGCGCCTCCTCGCGATCTCCCCAGTGAATCTGCTGTCTCATTCGTTACACACTGCATATTCAACTTCTCTACCAGTTGCGCAAGAGAAGCTGGGGTTATTCATTTTTACGAGGCTGACTTCTTTCTGGACAGGACTTTATGCAGCACAACACACAACCATTACACGATCACAAATTGCCGTTTACGCGCTATGACTTCGGCTGGGTTTTATTATGTATAGGAATGGCGATTGGTGCCGGAACCGTGCTGATGCCGGTACAAATTGGCCTAAAGGGGATTTGGGTATTTATTACCGCTGCAATCATTGCTTATCCGGCAACCTGGATAGTGCAGGACATTTATTTAAAGACACTTTCGGAAAGTGATTCCTGTAATGACTATACAGATATTATCAGTCATTACCTGGGTAAAAACTGGGGAATTTTCCTCGGGGTTATCTACTTTTTGATGATTATCCACGGGATTTTTATCTACTCTCTCTCCGTGGTTTTCGACAGCGCCTCATACCTGAAAACCTTCGGTTTAACCGATGCCGATCTTTCACAATCTCTACTTTATAAAGTCGCTATTTTCGCCGTACTGGTGGCAATTGCGTCTGGTGGTGAAAGGTTGCTATTTAAGATCTCCGGGCCAATGGTGGTGGTCAAAGTCGGCATTATTGTCGTGTTCGGTTTTGCGATGATCCCGCACTGGAATTTCGCCAATATAACCGCCTTCCCACAAGCCTCCGTATTTTTCCGCGACGTCCTGCTCACCATTCCATTTTGTTTCTTCTCTGCGGTATTTATTCAGGTGCTTAACCCGATGAATATTGCCTATCGTAAACGGGAAACAGATAAAGTACTGGCAACTCGGCTCGCGCTGCGTACCCACCGGATTAGCTATATCACGCTCATCGCGGTGATCCTGTTTTTTGCCTTTTCGTTTACCTTCTCAATTAGCCACGAAGAAGCCGTTTCTGCCTTTGAACAAAATATCTCGGCACTGGCACTAGCCGCGCAGGTGATCCCCGGGCATATCATTCATATCACCTCTACGGTGCTGAATATCTTTGCCGTACTGACCGCATTCTTTGGCATTTACCTCGGTTTCCACGAGGCCATTAAAGGCATTATTCTCAATCTGTTAAGCCGAATTATTGATACCCAGAAAATTAACTCGCGTATGCTGACTCTGGCAATTTGCGCTTTTATCGTCATTACGTTGACGATTTGGGTTTCGTTTCGTGTATCGGTGCTGGTGTTCTTTCAGTTAGGAAGCCCGTTATATGGCATTGTGTCGTGCCTGATTCCGTTTTTCCTGATCTCTAAAGTTTCACAACTGAAAAAACTACGCGGGCTAAAAACATGGCTTATCCTGTTTTATGGCATTTTGCTGTGCTTTTCGCCGCTGTTGAAGCTGATTGAGTAAAAGTAACGGGGGCTGCTCACAGCAGCCCCAGACGATGTCGATAGCATTTCAGTACAGCCTGGATATGCTCCTGAGTCATAAAGGACTGTTCATACGTTTCCATAACAATGGCATTTTCTTTACGTATATCCTGAATGAGTTTTTCCAGCAATCTGGGCGCTAATCCCATCGATTCACCCAACAGCAAAAAGTCCTGCCCGATATACTCGCCATAATCACTTTCAAATCCAGGAGCCAGTTCCCGACCGCCTTCTTCTCGCATCAATAACGGCAGCGCCAGATAGTTTGAGAGAAAATATTCCGGATAGGGAGCTACAGAAACAAAGTCATACACCGGCGCTAACGCTGGCGTCAAACCATCGGAGTACACTAAGCCAAAGTTTCGTAAATGCATGTCGTTATTACCCAGCAACCAGGCGTAAACAATGCGACGAAAGAGATCGATTTTAAATGCGATGTTGTCGTTAACATGGGCAATTAAAAATCGGGCCAGCGTTTCATAGCTGACGTATTGCTCGTTATCATTTCCCGTTTTGCCATATTTATCTGTAATCTGCATCGCACCATCAAGCTGCTCCTGATGCACTGGCTGCCCCTTGTCATCCCGGTCATAGCGCCGGATAACAAACGCGTATTCAAGCTCCTCCTCTGATTGTGGTGCAAAACTCAGCAGGCCATGCACAGGTACGTCAAATCCCAAACGAGACATCAATGTCATTGTTGCATGTTCATTTTCGGCCAAACCGGGAAAGTCGGCTGGAGAGGGCTTAAGGATAAAATTTCCCTGATGATCTACGACGCGGAACTCTCCTTCATCCAGCACTAATTGCAATTTGGGCTGGTAACCGGAAATACTCATCCCTTTTTGTTGACGCGGAAGTTCCTGCACAAACTGAGTTCGCGTAAACCCCAGCCGAGGATTCAATTTTGCAGTGCCGCTCAGGCGCTTCAACCCTTGTGTCGAATATCCGCGCTGTTCGTCACGTTCATTCAGCGGCGTTAACAGAATGCGACAATTCGCCATTATTCCTCCCAAGGTAAAATCTGGATTGCCCCCAGCAGATTCTTGCCGTTATCAATAAGCATTCCCAGCGGATCGTTTTCGTCACGATGCTGTATCTGGCTGTAGCGTTGACGCAGCCATCCTTCTGGCGCCAGTGAGGCAAAATAAGGATGCAACGTCTCACTGGGAAACTGACGCTGTGCGACGGGCAGACTGATTGAGATTGCCGGTCCGTGGTAATCCGGGGCGTACTGAAACAAAAAACCACTGTCGTTCTGAGAGAGTTCACCCACTACCTGACCATAGAGCAACACTTTCACTCGTCGATGCATAGTTTCACTCCAAGAACGTTCGCCACCGCAAACACACTGCCGAATTTAACCTGTTCAGGATCCTTAAAAAGTCGCTTTAACGTGGACGTTGAGATCCCCGTTTGTAGTTCAAGGGTGTATAAATCAATGCCCAATTCTTTGCGACGTGCATTCAGTTGTTCCCCCAAATGACGAGGAGTCTCAATGGTCCGGAGGGGGCGTGGTTGACTAATATTCGGCCCCTGAATAAGTTTCTTCTGCAACTCCTGGAGCTGGTCGCCGATCGCTTTCAACTCTTGAGCCAGATTCTGTGACCCCGTGTAGATCATTAAAGAACCTTTCAATTGATTAAAGACAAAAAAAGATCATTTATGGTTAAAGAAGTTCGTTAAGCATCACAAATGAACTATTTTTTATTAATTATTATAATTTAGCTCATATATAATCCATTCGCAACAACAATGGTCAAAAAAGATCTATAAGTGATAGTTAAAGCACAAGAAGGTCATATTTGACATGAGACCAGCATGAAAGCCGGTCTCATCGGGTGGGTTATACAGCAGGCTTCTGCGGATTTTCATCCTGATCAACAGCAAAGCAGGCAACCAGTTGACCGCCGTAGTCTTTTAGCTGCGGCTGCAACTGGGTGCAGGGGCCGAAGCGTCGACGACAGCGGGCGTTGAAGGCGCAGCCCGGCGGTGGATTCAGCGGGCTTGGCAGTTCACCGGTGAGCTTGATGCGCTCGCGGCGATCGTCCGGGTTCAGGCGCGGCGTCGCGGAGAGTAGCGCCTGGGTGTACGGATGACGCGGGTTATTAAAGATTTGGTCCTTCGTTCCCTTCTCCACGCAGCGGCCCAGGTACATTACCATCACTTCATCAGCAATGTGCTCCACCACCGACAGGTCGTGGGAGATAAAGACATAAGACAGCCCCAACTCCTGCTGCAAATCCATCATCAGGTTCAGCACCTGCGCGCGCACCGAAACGTCCAGCGCGGAAACTGGTTCATCGGCAATCACCACATCCGGGTCGAGCATCAGACCACGGGCAATGGCGATACGCTGACGCTGACCGCCGGAGAACATGTGCGGATAGCGGTCGTAATGCTCGGTTTTCAGGCCGACTTTCGCCATCATCGACAGGGCTTTTTCCCGACGCTGTTCTTTGCTTAAGCTGGTGTTAATAAGCAGCGGCTCTTCGAGAATTTGCCCGACTTTTTTACGCGGATTCAGTGAACCATAGGGGTTCTGGAAGACGATCTGGATTTTCTGCCGACGCAGCTTCTGCGCCTGCGGATCGTGCTTGAGCAAATCCTGCCCCTGATAATACAGTTCACCGCCGGTGGGCGTTTCAATCATCGTCAGTAACCGACCAAGCGTCGATTTACCGCAGCCGGATTCACCTACTACCGCCAGCGTTTTGCCACGTTCAAGGTTAAACGAAACGCCATCCAGCGCCTTCACCAGACGTTCCGGCGCGAACATGCCTTTCTTCACCGGATAATGTTTTTTCAGGTCGATAGCCTGCAACAGCGGTTGTTGCGAGGTGGCCTCTTGCGTACTCATAGTGTCGGCCTCCCGGCATCATCAAGTGGGTAATGGCATTTGGACTGACGCCCGTCAGCGAGCATATTCAGCGCCGGTTCTTCAGCGCGGCATTTGTCTGTCGCATAGGGGCAACGCGGGTTAAG
The DNA here is from genome assembly GCF_004212315.1 of Escherichia sp. E10V5. Lineage (NCBI taxonomy): Bacteria > Pseudomonadati > Pseudomonadota > Gammaproteobacteria > Enterobacterales > Enterobacteriaceae > Escherichia > Escherichia sp. E10V5. The sequence goes on along the minus strand of NZ_RHJM01000012.1, from coordinate 93,146 downwards.
CAGGCAGCCGTTCGGGCGGTCGTATTTGCCTGGAACGACGCCAGGCAACGATGCCAGACGTTCTTTGTCCTGAGCAAATTCCGGCAATGCACGCAGCAATGCCTGAGTATACGGGTGACGCGGCGCACGGAAGATGGCGTGGGCATCACCCGTTTCCACCACCTGGCCTGCATACATCACGATGATTTTATGCGCCGCCTCCGCCACCAGCGCCAGGTCATGAGTGATCAACACCAGCGCCATGTTCTCTTTCTGCTGCAACTCCAGCAGCAGTTCGATGATTTGCGCCTGAATGGTCACGTCCAGCGCGGTAGTCGGTTCATCGGCAATCAGCAGTTTTGGCCGACAGGCAATTGCCATAGCGATCATCACGCGCTGGCTCATGCCGCCGGAAAGCTGATGCGGATAAACGTCTAAACGCGAGGCCGGGTCAGGAATGCCGACCTGATTCAGCAGGTCAATCGCCCGCTGACGGCGGGTACTTTTGTTACCGCCCTGATGCACCTTAATCGCTTCCATGATCTGGAAACCCACGGTGTAACACGGGTTAAGGCTGGTCATCGGGTCCTGGAAGATCATTGCCACTTCGGCGCCCACCAGATTGCGGCGCTCTTTTTCTGAGATACGCTGCAAATCCTGGCCGTTAAACTCCAGCTTTTCTGCCATCACGCGGCCCGGATAATCAATCAGCCCCATAATCGCCAGTGAACTGACCGACTTACCAGAGCCAGACTCACCCACAATCCCGACCACTTCGCCCTGTTTTACGCTGTAGCTGATGCGGTCTACGGCGCGGAACGGTGCGCTTTCGTCGCCGAAATGCACCGATAATTTATCTATATTTAATAACGCCATCTCGAACCTCTTACTGCTTCAGTTTGGGATCGAGCGCGTCACGCAGACCGTCACCCATCAGGTTAAATGCCAGCACCGTCAGCAGGATCGCCAGACCCGGGAAGGTCACGACCCACCAAGCGCTTTGCGCGAACTGCAACACATCGGAGAGCATGGTGCCCCACTCCGGTGTTGGCGGCTGCGCCCCCATGCCGAGGAAACCAAGAGCAGCCATATCGAGAATGGCGTTAGAGAAACCGAGCGACGCCTGAACAATCAACGGTGCAAGGCAGTTGGGAAGAATATTGATAAACATCTGGCGCAGCGCCCCGGCACCTGCCACGCGAGACGCGGTGACGTAATCGCGATTCACCTCCACCAGCACGGCGGCGCGGGTTAAGCGCACATAGTGCGGCAAGGCAACGAAGGTTAGCGCCAGCGCGGCGTTACCAATCGACGGGCCGAAAATCGCCACCAGCACCAACGCCAGCAGCAGACTTGGCAGCGCCAGCATGATATCGACCACGCGCATGATGATGTTATCGACCAGGCCGCCGAAGTAACCGGCGACCAGGCCGAGAATAACGCCCATAATCAGCGATAACACCACCACCAGACAGCCAACCAGCAGCGACAAGCGCGCGCCGTACATCAGGCGCGACATAACGTCACGACCGACGTCATCTGTACCGAGCAAGTGCGCCATGCTGCCGCCTTCCTGCCAGGCTGGCGGGGCGAGTAGCGCATCGCGGAACTGTTCCGCCGGGTTATACGGCGCAATCCAGTTGGCAAAGATCGCGATAAACAGCACGATGACGACGTAAACCAGCCCGACAACCGCGCCTTTGTTGCGTTTAAAATAGTGCCAGAACTCCTGTAACGGGGTCATCGGCACCGGTGCGATAATCACTTTATTTTCAGTAACCTGTGACATGATGTCCCCTTACTTCTTATGACGAATACGCGGGTTCACCACGCCGTACAGCAGATCGACCAGCAGGTTGACGAGGATAATCATCGTCGCCACCAGCAATACGCCGCCCTGCACTACCGGATAGTCGCGGCGTTGCAGTGCGTCAATCAACCAGCGCCCAAGACCGGGCCACGAGAAGATGGTTTCGGTCAGAATCGCCCCCGCCAGCAATGTTCCCACCTGCAGGCCGATAACGGTCACCACCGGCAGCATCGCGTTACGCAGCGCATGGACGATAATCACCCGCATCCGGGTTAGCCCTTTAGCGCGCGCGGTGCGGATGTAATCCTCGCCCAGCACTTCCAGCATTGAGGAGCGCGTCATACGAACGATAACCGCCAGAGGAATTGTGCCCAGCACCATCGCCGGTAAGATCATATGGGCGACGGCATCGATAAAGTTACCGTCTTCACCCCAGATAGCGGTGTCGATCAGCATAAAACCGGTTAACGGATTGGAATCATCGAGGAACACCATGTCGCTCACGCGACCGGAGACAGGCGTCAGGTTCCAGTGCACCGAAACCAGCATGATCAGCATCATGCCCCACCAGAAGATCGGCATCGAGTAGCCGGTCAGCGCCAGGCCAACCGCAGTGTGATCGAAAATGGAACCGCGTTTAACCGCAGCCAGCACACCAACCGGAATACCGACTGCCGTAGCAAAAATCATCGCGCAGACACCAAGTTCCAGCGTGGCCTGGAAGCGCGGCACGAACTCTTCCCAAACCGGGATGCGGCTTTTCATCGAAATGCCTAAATCGCCGTGCATTACGCCCCAAATGTAATGGAGATACTGCTGCCACATCGGTTTATCTAAGCCGAGTTCTGCCAGCAGCTGCGCGTGACGCTCTGGGGAGATCCCACGTTCACCCGCCATGATCATCACCGGATCGCCCGGGATCATGTGGACAAAGGCAAATGTGAGAAGGGTAATACCGATAAACGTGGGGATGACGAGTCCCAAACGTCGGAGAATAAACTGCAACATAACCCGGATTCTCTGTAGTGACCCGCAGCCTGGAACTGCGTGTCTGTATTGCTCACAAATCAATTCCCGCCCGTGCCGGACAGGGAATGAAGTATTGCTGCCGGATGGCGCTGCGCGCAGAGGCACAGCACCACCGGGTATGCAGATTGTTGACAAAGTGCGCTTTGTTTATGCCGGATGCGGCGTTAACGCCTTATCCGGCCTACAAAATCGTGCAAACTCAATACATTGCAGAATTTTCGTAGGCCAGATAAGCGGAGCGCATCAGGCAGTTCTGCCTTTGCCATCAGTCTTGTATGGCTTTTAATTATTCGATAGAGACGTTTTCGAAGTGATGTTTGCCTAATGGATCAACCACATAGCCTTTAACTTCTTTGCGTACCGGTTCAAACACGGTGGAGTGAGCGATGATCAGTGCCGGAGCCTGATCGTGCATCACCAGCTGTGCTTGTTTGTACAGTTCAACGCGTTTGTTGTGGTCGTCGGTAGCACGCGCCGGTTGAATCAGATCTTCAAACGGTTTGTAGCACCATTTTGAGTAGTTGGAGCCTTGTTCAGAGGCGGCGCAGCTGAACAGGGTGGCGAAGAAGTTATCCGGATCCCCGTTATCGCCAGTCCAGCCCATCATTACCGTCTGGTGCTCGCCATCTTTCGCACGCTTGAGATACTCACCCCATTCGTAGGTGACGATTTTGGCCTGCACGCCGACTTTCGCCCAGTCAGCCTGAATCATCTCAGCCATGCGGCGAGCGTTCGGGTTATACGGACGTTGTACTGGCATAGCCCACAGGTCGATGGAGAAACCTTTTTCCAGACCCGCTTCTTTCAGCAAGGCTTTCGCTTTTTCAGGATCGTAGGTGTAGTCCTGAACGTCATCGTTATAGCCCCACATGGTTGGCGGGATCAGGTTTTTCGCTGCCACGCCCGCGCCCTGATAAACCGCTTTGATGATCGCGTCTTTGTTCACCGCGTAGGTCAGAGCCTGGCGAACTTTCACGTCATCGAGTGGTTTTTTCTGCACGTTATACGAGAGATAACCGACGTTCAGCCCCGGCATTTCCATCAGGTTGATGGATTTATCCTGCTTCATGCGAGCGATATCTGCCGGGTTCGGGTACGGCATTACCTGGCATTCATTTTTCTGCAATTTAGCGTAACGCACGGAAGCGTCAGGGGTAATGGAGAAGACCAGCGTATCGATCTGCGGTTTGGTGCCCCAGTAGCCATCAAACGCTTTGTAGCGAATACGGGAATCTTTTTGATACTGCTGTAACTGGAACGGACCAGTGCCGATTGGGTTGAGGTCCAGTTTTTCCGGCGTACCGGCTTTCATCATCGCGTCAGCATATTCTTTTGACAGAATAGAAGCGAAGTCCATTGCCAGGTCAGCCAGGAACGGTGCTTCAGGGCGAGTCAGCACAAACTGAACGGTGTTGTCGTCCACCTTTTTCACTTCGCTGATCAGCTCCGGCAAGCCCATGCCTTCGAAGTATTCGTAGCTACCGCCAGAAACTTTATGGTACGGGTTTTGCGCGTTTTTCTGACGATCGAACGAGAACACCACGTCATCGGCGTTCAGTTCGCGCGTCGGTTTGAATTCTTTGTTGTCGTGCCACTTCACACCTTTACGCAGGTGGAAGGTATAGGTTTTACCGTCATCGCTGACTTCCCACTTTTCAGCGAGGCCCGGGATCACTTCAGTGGTGCCAATTTTAAATTCAACCAGACGGTTATAAAGCGGTACGGAAGAGGCGTCATAGGTGGTGCCGGAAGTAAACAGCTGCGGGTTAAACCCTTCCGGAGATCCTTCTGAGCAATAAACCAGAGTTTTAGCCTGAACACTTGCTGCGACGGTCATAGCCACCAGGCTGAGACCAAGCTTCAGCATCCCTGACTTTTTCAAGGAAATACGCATTATTCTGCTCCAATTGTGATGTTTGTTGTTTTAACCCTTTGCAGTGGGTTGTCGCTGCCTGACCTTTTTTGTTTTTTGCCCGGTCGGGTCAACGTTATGAGGTGGGGATGCCGTACTAATTAACATCAGTGTTACAGTGCGGATCCTCCATAAAATGCCCCTCGTGACCTACAATCTGTCAACAGAATGTGAAAACGTCAATACAGCCCACCGGGATTTACACCAATGGTGAGAATCCACAAACAAAGATTAAAAAAACTTCAAACAACTATTTGCAGCAGAGAAATTTGTGCTACGCCAACATAACCAGAACAATCAGCTTAATATTTAGCAACAATTGGTGATTAAGTTTTATGCATTTAATGAAAAAAATCTGAGGAAAAGGTGGATATCTGAGCGATTAATACCATGAACGCTAAACCGCACAGCGGAAAATGCCAGCGCCAGCCATAAGTAACGCAAAAAAAGATTTAAGCAAATATAAAAAAAGACAATGGTTTCTGTCACAAATCCGTTAATGGATAGTGAGATATGGGGCGCAAATTTGGCAGGGAAATGTGTGCTGCCATTGCCTGATGCGACGCAGCCGCGTCTTATCAGGCCTACGTTCGAGCGGGTTACAGAAAGCAAAAAACCAGCCCGTAGGCTGGTTTTTCTAAATTGGTCGGTGATAGAGGATTACTCGCCACTTCGTGGCTCGCCCTGCGGGCCGTTGCTGACGCAACGTTCTCTCGCTTCGCTCGAGTCGAACCTCCCTGCCCCCGGAGGTTCTCGTCCTCATGGGCTACAAATGCAAAAAAGCCTGCTCGCTGAGCAGGCTTTTCGAATTTGGTCGGTGATAGAGGATTCGAACCTCCGACCCCTTCGTCCCGAACGAAGTGCGCTACCAGGCTGCGCCAATCACCGAATGCGGGGCGCATCTTACTGCGCAGATACGCCCTCGTCAATCCCTTAATAGCAAAATGCCTTTTGATCGGCGAGAAACTCAGCAGCGCATTTAGTTAGCTTCTGCTTTCTTCGCCTGAGGGATTCGACACCAGTTGTTGTTTTCGTTGATACCACCGTCCGGTGAAGTATAACCAAGGCAACCTAAAATGGTGTCGTACAGTTCCACATGACGGCGTGGCACTTTTATATCCGCCTCTTTTTTCAGCTGTGCGAATGCCTGCGCGTTGGCCGGATTCTCCAGATATTTATCCGACATCCAGACCATCATCGGTACGCGGAACTGCTCCGGCGGCGCATATTCACGTGGTGTGCCATGCAAGTGCTCACGCTCATTAATTGATTCACCGTGGTCCGCTGCATAGAAAATAATGGCCTTCTTATCGCGGAATTTGTCGATAACCGTGTCGATAAAATGATCAACGTAGGTGATTGAGTTATCGTATGAGTTAATCATCGGCGCTCGTGGGCATTTGCGGTCAATGGCATAGCACTCTGGCTTCCACTGGGCAAACTCACGGGGATAACGTTGAGTATAGTTGTAGTGCGAACCTTTGGTATGCAGGACAATCAGATGCTTACCTTCTGGTTTTTTCTCCAGAGAACGCTCGATTTCATTGACCAGTAACATGTCGTCCACCGCTTTCCCACGGTTACGCGGCTCTGCTGCAATTTGCTCGCGATAGGCAATGTTGTCAGCCATGGTGTTGCTGTAGAACCACATCTCACTCTGCATGGCGTACAAATCAGAGCTAAAGCCCAGCTGTTTGAGAACCGCAAATACGTTCTGCTCTTTAAGCGTACGTTGTGGGTTATCTTCCGTTCCACCTTCACGTACAAACATACAGCGTAGTGATAATTTAGTCGCGGTATCACAAGAATAACCACGGTACATCACCAGGTTTTTCTCTTTGGCCAGCTTCGGCGTGGTATCGCGCTCGTAGCCCAGCATCCCCATATGATCCCAACGCGTAGTTTCGCCAATAATGAAAACCACATAGGTGTCGTCGAGATTTTGCGTCGGGGTATAGGTGAATTTTTTTGCCGGATTCATCAGCGACCGATTGTCTGACGATTCATCCACTTGCGCCCAGGCATACAGCCCCAGCGCAGAAAGCCAGTTCGAAGGCAGATAAGAGTTCGCCAGCACGCCGCCGTAGCTTGGCATATCCACTCCGGCCAAACGGTCTGCACGCTTTTGCACTACATCCATCAGACGAATTGGGCCCCATACCAACAAGCCCGCCAAAAGCACGGTAAGCGCACTACGCCAGCGAGTTTTCGGGGTACAAAGTTGGCGCCAGAAAGTGTCTTGTGAACGGTTCATCCAGATAAATAGCAACGGGATAATACTCACCAGTACAACCCATGCGATAAGCGTCCAGCCAACCACTTCTTTCGACAGGTCAATGTCGGTGGTCATCACCGAAGCAACAATCCCGTAGCCAATCATGACATTCATAAATGTCATGTAGTAGCTGGCTCCGGCAGAAATCAGCACCAGCAATGAAGCCAGCACTTTCCAGGCCGTTCTGCCAAAGAGTGAAATTAAGCGTAAAAAGAAGAAGGTTGCCAGAACCGTCCCTGCCAGTTCGATAACCGCCGAGACGCCATTAAGAAAAGTGAAGTTATGCGCGTAACCGTCAAACCGACGGAAATAGACTGCGCAATTCATAAACAGACCGATATAGACAGCGAGCAAAAAGCTTAGCTTTTGCTGCGTTATCGTTTTGATATATCTCATGCAAACAAACCCTGGAAAAACAGGTGATAACACCCTGCATTATGGCCTTTCAAGCCAGGCAAGGGAAAAGTGCGAAGGTCGTCAGATAAGGAAAATCTGCACACGCTGATAAGTAGACCACAGCAAAGGGAAAAAGTGTGGGGAAAGAGTGTACTTGAAGCACAAATTTACAAAAATACAAGTATGAAAAAAGACTTTAGCGTTACAAAAAGCAGTAGAAAGGGCCAGTTTCCTGGCCCCGAAGATGCGACATTATTCGTACTGTACGGTAAAATCGACCGTTGCATCCGCGCGACCAATGTTTGCATCAGCGCGAACTGGCACATAGCTGGCGATATAGTTCAGTTGATGTGCGCCATCACCGTTAATTGCAAACTCAACCGGTGTCGGTGTCGTATTTTCCGGGAACTGTTGTACTCCCGCGGCGGTTTTGATTTTCAGCCCAACGCCCGTAGCGCCCCCCGCATCCAGCGCAAAAAGATTAGGGTCGTCCGCATTGGGCGTACCATCCATAGTGACGTAGGCTCTGACCACATCGCTACAGTTTTTCAGACCGATGGAAAAAGTAGTGGGATTAAGTTCTGTTCCAATTCTTACCGGCTGTTTAAGGACCGCCCTTCCCAGGTCTACCTCAATATTGTCTTTTACCAGTTCACAAGCACCCTGGCTAATTTTAAGGGTGAATTTCAACGTTCCTTTCGGCCCTAAATCCGTGGTTGCCGCCAGTGACGAAAAGGAAAGAGGCAGCAGACATAACGCAAGTATTGTTCGCTTCATGGCTGTTACTCCAGTTCGACATGCATGGTAGCAATGCCGCTATAATCACCGGCAGCGGGTAATTTTCCGGTCGTGCTAACGGGATAAGCGGTAATTGTGGTTGTCGCTTTGCGTTTGACATCTTCGTACAGCGAACCGGGATTCATTTCTAATAAGCTATTACTGTCATTCGGCTTGAGGATATTACCTTTACCGTCCTCAATGACTGCACCAACATCGGCGTTACCTAAATCAATTGCGCTGGGGTAAGCATTATTCGGTGTTGCATCAATACTGAGATAAATTTTAACGCCATCTGAAATATTATTGCAGTCAAAACTCAGTTCTTTTTGTACCTTCCGAACATTTTGTGGCGGTTGCCCGGCACGCCCTTTAAAGTCATGGGCCTGATATTCTCCGAATGGAATATCCAGCACGGTGCCAGCGGCAAGTTCACAACCTTGAGTGACAGTGATTTTCCCCAAAATACTTACTGTTGCCATTGGAATACTGCCGTAAGATGAAGCTTTTTTTGAACCATAAAGTGCAGCAATTTGAGTTTTTGGAATATCCAGTTCACCAGTAAAAGGCTTGGTTATTTTTATTAATACATTACCTTTACTCCCTGTCGTCCAACCCGTTGACAATCCCCGCGTACACTCCAGACCAAGAGTAACATTATCAATGTCCGTAAATGGAACAATATAATCCCCACGTCTAAAAATATAAATCTTCGTTAATACTGATATATTATTATTCAACTTGTAATAATTTGACTGGGGAGTTGAATCCAAAAGAGTAGATTCTCCTTTAAATCTAGTTACTACTCCCGTTTGAGGTATAGGATCAGGGCACTGACAATAAGCGGAATAAGTATACCCTAGATCAAATGGAATACTGACGATTTTACCTGATTTATTTTCAGTCGGGACCATAATGGTTTGCGTTATATCAAACCAATAGTCGTGAGGTATTCCTGAATCAGTCTGACAGGGTCCCCAATCCGCTGCATAAGTACTCGTAGAAAATAAACTTAAGGTTATTAATACAGCACCAAACACTAATTTCACAAAGCTCATCTGCATATCCTTATTTCTCACATACCGCATTAACCATCACGATAGCCGAATTGTCCTTTTTCTCTGGCAAACGGAACGGCACACGGCAACGTTGCGCCTGCTCATTCCCCCAGCTCACCTGTAACTCGCCCTCTTCCGGCATCCCGCTGATATAGAGCTGCCCCTCTTCACCCACAATGCTGCTGGCTGGTTTGCTGTCATCACTTAATGCTGCGGTAGCACCGAACGGTACAGCGTTGCCATTCGCCTGTTTTAAACTCATCAATACGCGGTAACCAACGCGCGTTTCAAAGCGGGAACGCACAACTGCGCCACGCGTTGGCACGACTTTCTGGAACGCTTCCTGTAGTTCAACGTTTTGCCCCAGCGTGTCGCTACGTAGTTCCACAATGGTTTCACGATATGGCGTGAGATACGGCACCACCGCGTTACCCATCCAGTCAACTTCTACGCCGCTGCTATTAACCACATGTCCACCACGCGCGCCCGGAGCAGAAACAATCGCCAGACTTTCACCTAAGGGCTGCGAAAGCGTTATACCTTCACTGTGAACGATGACACCGCCGCGCACGCCATAGTTAACCTGTTGGTTATCTTTGGAATAGTTATAGCCCATGTCGATGTTGCCAGAGCCACCCATATACCCCATATTGACGCTGCCACTGTAGCCAACGCCATTACTGGTGTAACCCTGCTGAACGTTATAGTTCAGGTTACGATCTTCCAGTAACGTGCCGCTGACAGAGGCCTGTTGCGACGTCCTGCCATTCTGGTCGGTGGTCATGCGATAACTGCTCCACGCGCCCCCCAGAGGGATCGAAACACTGAATGACCACAGGCGATCGTCTTCTTCCCATTCCGGGCTTCTCGTCCAGGTATAGGCCACACTGTAATTCACCCGACCAATATGACCGTGATAACCAGCGCTTAAGGAGTTCTCCTTACCGTCAACGTTCCAGTAATCCTGCTGCGTCATATTGAAATAAACAGAGCCGTAGTCTCCCAGTTGCTGAGTAATGTTGCCCTGTATCTGGCTGCGCTTGTGATAACGACGGTAATCACTGTCGGCGTCACTGCGAACATCGGTCGCTTCCTGGAAGGTGTAATAGCCGCTAGTTGAATACTTGTAGCCCAGCAGGCGCAAGTCAGTGCCGCCGTCAAAACTTTTCGAATAGAGGAAACGATAAGACTGGCCTTCCTCTTTTTCATTGTTGCGTAACTGACTTTTCGCCTGGGTGACATCCACCGATACCGCGCCAATGGTGCCGAAGTTTTTCCCCAGCCCCAGCGCTAAAGCGTTGTAGTCAGCCGATAACAATGCACCACCATAGGCGGTCATTCCCCACGGCAAGCCGTACATGGCGGTAAACTGCCCGAATCGCGATTTATCGCTGTCGTAATTACCCGCACGATACTCACCGGCAGCCAGGCTATATTTCAGATACCCTTCACGCTGAAAAATCGCCACCGCCGAAAACGGCTGGATGAAACGTTGTTCACTTCCGTCGGCTTCTTTAATGATCACCGTCAGGTCGCCGCTGCCGGAGGTTGCGTAGAGATCGTTAATCTCAAATGCGCCCGGCTGAACAAAAGTGCGATAAATGACATAGCCGTTCTGTTCGATACTGACTTCAGCGTTGCTTTTGGCGATGCCGCGCACCACCGGAGCAAAGCCACGCTGGCTGTCCGGCAACATCTCATCGTCAGATGCCAGTAACGCCCCGCGCATTTGTACGCTGTCAAAAATCTCGCCAGGCGTGGCGGTATCACCCAGTGTTATCTGTGACTTGAGTGGAATAATCGCCCGGTTTAACGATGTACCAACGTTATCCCATTGGTTTTTGCCATCGGTACGGTTCCAGATACTGTTATTACGTAAACGCCACGGACCGACGTTCAAACCGCTGCGCAGGTTCAGGTAATAACTGTCACTGGTAGAGTCTGAAGATGAACCTGTTCCTTCATTGCGCCCATTGCTGCCACTAAAGCTGTAATCCAGCAACAGCGCGGGTATTCCTTCGTCCCAGCGAGAAGGATCAACCGTGCCACGAGCGGTCATCATCATTGCCGCCTGCGGGAAGGAAAGATGCAGCGTCTGAGTATTAAAATCAAAGCGGCTGGTGGCCTGGGGAATGATTTCATCAAACGCCACACAGGCTTCCGGTGGTGACATCTTCAGCGCCGGAAAGCTGTCAACACGCACGCCCATTTCTTCCAGTTGCACCCGGCTAAGGCAAGGCATAAGCGACTCACCGCTGGCTTTGCGTTTCGCTTCGCTGGCGGTACTAAAATCCAGCGTCCGGGAAGCCATTTTTTCTTCGTTTACAAACACCGAAACCCGGTATTTACCGGGTATTTGCTGGCCGACAGGTGAGTCGTATACCGACAAGTCGATGTGTTGATCGATACCCTGAACGTTTTCGAGAAATTTAGGGTTAAATTTTCCGCCATACGCAGGTAACGAGCTGGCAATCGTTAATGCCAACAGTGAGAAAGAAAAATGCGCTCTGTAGTGATAGAGAGGTAAATGCATCCAATGCATAGTAAAAGCGCCTTGTAAAAGGATCAGTTAATCGGCTTCGTCAGCATTTCGCCAGCAACACCGAAATCATTAATAATGCTGTATTTCACTTCGTTCGCATTGCCTGTACCGGCTGGAAGGTTAATGTTTAACTTTCCTTTCGCGAGAACCATTCCCGCCCGTTCAATCTTTTGTCCATTAACGGAAAACTGATTAAAGGTCAGGTTATAAGCGGAGTCGTTATTAACCACAATTTGGTTATTTTGACGTTGAAAACGTAACTGCTTCATTGCCTCAAGATTACTTCCCGGTAAGCCTTTCGGACGGTAGAACAACTTCAGACGGGTGCGAACGGCTATCTGTAAGACGTTTTTATTTTCATTTTCAGCGCTTTTCGCAGGAATCGCTTTTACATTAATCCAGTAAACAGATTCACGATCTTTAGGTAAGGTATCTTCAATATTGACGATACGTAAGACGTTATTTTTATCGGGATCAAGTTTGAATAATGGCGGTGTAATAATAAACGGTGTTTTTTTATTGCCATTCACATCATCAATCCATGACTGGATCAAAAACTCTTCATTTTTATTGTGATTTTCAACGGTCAGCGACGCTTCTTTCTTGCCGCCATCATAAATAACACGCGTCGTGCTTAAGGCTATGCCACCAGCAAAACACTGTTGTGCGGTCATTAAAAGTGCCAGCACGGCAAGGCTAATACGTTTCATGATTCGGTCCCTGAGTCATTGGTGCGAATAATGGCAACAGATAATCTGTTGCCATTGAGAGATGATCGTTCCGTCAGGCTCGATTAGTTGTAAGTCAGGTTGAAGTCGACTTCGGCGTTACCGTAACCGATGGTTACTGCATCTTTAGTAGAGACATAGTTAGCGGTGAAATACAGAACGGTCTGGCCTTGTTTCAGAGTAGTTTTGGATTTACCAGTATTCAGTTCAACCAGCGTATTGGTGTTATCATAAATACCAATACCTACGCCAGATGCCGCACCTGGTTCAGTGCTCACAGAAATCAGTTTGCTGTTGTCTGCATCACCAACACCGTTAAAACTGATATCCACATTTTTGAACGTGGAGATATCGCAGTTTTCCAGTTTGATTTTGAACGGAGTTGCTGTGGATTTATCACCAGTAGCAGTAAACACAGACTTGTTCACCTGGCCCAGAACAACTTCTTGTTTTTGAGTGTCTGGAGACACAACACAAGCGGCGTCAACAATCTCACCAGTGAATTTAACAGTACCGTCGCCCGCATCAGCTGCGAATACGGAAGTAGAGGTCAGCGCAAGCGCAGATAAGGCAAACAGAACCTTTTTCATTTATAACTCCATTTATATAGATAAATATGCTTGATGTTGTTCATAACAACGGGGGGCAGATTATACAAATGGTGCTAAAAAATAAAATTATTTTACTGAAGGTGTATTTTGGTAACAAAGTTAAATTTACTTCAACTTCAATGAATTACAAATAACGCATCAAATAGCCACTGTGTTTTTAGGAATATATTTATATTTATGATTTATATTAAATAACAAAACACATTCTTTATATGAATATTATTGCTCATTTAATATTCGATTATAAAAAAGGGAGACGCTGACGTCTCCCTGTGGGATTTATTTCAGTAGCCACATATTTCTAAATATGTGCTTCACGCAATACTTCCTGCTCTGGCTGGCGAATGGTAGTAGAAAGCGCCAGAGACAAAATCAGCAGGGCAAAAATGACGTAGAAAGTCACATAGAAGCCGCCAAACAGTGAGGCGATAAGCGAGCCGCAAATGCTGCCGATACCGAAACCGAGGTAAATCACACCGTAGTTTTTAGCCAGGTTATTAAGACCGAAAAACTCACTGACCAGTGACGGGAACACAGTAATCGTGCCGCCGAAGTTAAACGCCACACAGGCAATCGCCGCAAAGAATGTCACTGCATTCAATGGTGCAAACAGCAGTGCTGCCATACCCACCAGCGAAATCACCTGTCCAATAGTGATGACACGGATACGGGCGATTTTGTCAGACAGAATGCCCAGCACCAGACGACCAGAAAGGTTAGCAATAGAAATAACCGTCACTGCGTTGGCCGCGGAAATTGCATCAAGATGCGCCAGACTCTGAGCAATATCTTTCGCTACACCAATCACATACAGACCGCTCATGCAGGCAGTGAGGAACATCACCGCCAGCATCCAGTATTGCGGTTTACGCATTGACTCGGCCAGAGTGAAATCATTTTCCACCACACCATTATGGGTTTTGACTTCCTGTTTCGGCGCGTCTTTCATTAACGTCGCGCCAAAGACAATCATCACCAGCGCAATCGCGCCCCAAATCACAAAGGTTTTTTCCAGACCCACCGTCTCCAGCAGATGCGAGTCGATAAATTTGAATCCCAGGCTACCCAAACCATAGGAACCAATAGCAAACGCGGAGATCAGCCCTTTACGCTCCGGGAACCACTTCACACAGTTAGAGAGCGTCAGCAGATAACCTGCGCCATCTGCCAGACCAACCAGCACACCAGCGCTCAACCACAGCATCATCAGGCTGTTGGAATGCGCGGTAAGGAAGAAACCTACCCCCAGCAGAATACCGGAAGCCATTGTGACGCGCTTGACACCAAAACGTTCCTGTAACTTGCCAGCAACAGAAGAAGAAATTGCCAGTCCCAGACTCAACAGGCCGAAGGAGAAAGCAACCTGACTGACCGGCGCATCCAGTTTGGCTGAGAGCGCGCCATTAAACAGGCTCCAGGTATAAACTGACCCCAGCGCAAACTGGGTGATAATGGTACCGATAAGGGTTAGCCAGCGGGTACGCTGATAGTTTGAAGGTGTCATGGCAGTGTCCTGCAGTAGTAAATTGGAAGATTCTCTGCCGACAACCATAACGAAGTGCATTTTATGCCAGGGGAAAAACGGCATGAAATGCCATCAGAACGGAATGAAATGCTTTAACTAAGGAATGAATGACATGACAAACATTCATTAAAATTATTATTTGAGTGAGTTAGCACCCACTATCATTACAATAATTGTTATTGCCGGGCTTTGATTGTGACCAATTCGTTAAAATCTGGCGCTAACGCCCATGGTATACAAGTAATCACTATCATTGGCGCTATTCTCCGCCTGGGATAACGCGGCATAGGCGGCAATATGTTGGTTAAGCAACATATCGGCTCCTACGGTCACATCGAGCCAGTTACCATTCTGATTTGTCGCTGTCATGCGACTTAGGCCTGATTGAGCCTTCCAGATATTTTCACCAAATTGCTGGTTGTAGCTGATTTGCGCCCAGGGGCGGAAATCGCCAAGTCGGGAATCAACACGCCAGCCTAACGTACTGACGCTGGCATGCCATAACGGATCGGTCAGCATTGCCGTGCTGTCGCCAAACTCGTTATACATCGAAGTGGTCGTACCGTCGTAATGCAATGCGGCAACCGGACCAGTCGTAACGTGTTCATATAAAGGGAAATTCCAGCCCATACTCATGCTGCTGGTTACATCCGCAGGCGTTTCTTCCGCCAGATTAACGTCCAGTCCCAGCACTCTTTGGCTGCTTTGAATACGTTGCGACAAAATATCGTTGTAATCCGGTTGGTGATCGCTATCCCAGGTGTAACGCTCCGTGGTATGTCCGGGTTGCGTATCAACGATATATTCTTGTTGCCAGGCGTAAGCTGTGTTGAGAAAAAAGGAATTGATTACCACGCTCGCCAGTAGACTTAACGTCTGGCGACCACCACATTTTTTTATGATCATTAACACGACTCCAGGGAAGAGCCGAATTCGGCATTATTATTGTCATTGTATGAAAGATATCGGGCATAGTAGTCCTGTATTAAATATTGACTTTTTCACCGGTGCGTCAAGAAAAGCCGGTGAAATTTTTACGAACAGGTACATAGCGAGGGAAAGTATGGAACGTTGCGGCTGGGTGAGTCAGGACCCGCTTTATATTGCCTACCACGATGAAGAGTGGGGCGTGCCTGAAACTGACAGTAAAAAACTGTTCGAAATGATCTGCCTTGAAGGTCAACAAGCGGGGCTGTCCTGGATTACCGTCCTCAAAAAACGAGAGAATTATCGCGCCTGTTTTCATCAGTTCGATCCAGTAAAAGTTGCGGCAATGCAGGAAGAGGATGTCGAAAGACTGGTTCAGGACGCCGGGATTATCCGCCATCGCGGGAAGATTCAGGCCATTATTGGCAATGCGCGTGCATACCTGCAAATGGAAGAGAACGGCGAACCGTTTGCCGATTTTGTCTGGTCGTTCGTAAATCATCAGCCACAGGTGACACAAGCCACAACGTTGAGCGAAATCCCCTCGTCGACACCTGCCTCCGACGCACTCTCTAAGGCATTGAAAAAACGTGGCTTTAAATTTGTAGGCTCGACGATTTGTTACTCCTTTATGCAGGCGTGTGGGCTGGTGAACGATCATGAGGTTGGCTGCTGTTGCCATCCGGGGAATAAGGCATGATTAGACAAGCGCAACGTTCTGAGCTGCCCGCGATCCTTGAACTGTGGCTGGAAAGCACAACCTGGGGACATCCCTTTATAGAAGAGAGTTACTGGCGTGACTGCATTCCACTGGTGCGTGATGCATATCTTGCTAACGCACAAAACTGGGTGTGGGAAGAAAGCGGTGAATTTCTCGGTTTTGTCAGCGTGATGGAAGGGCGATTTCTGGCAGCGATGTTTGTCGCACCGAAGGCTGTCAGGCGCGGTATCGGCAAGGCGTTAATGCAACATATGCAACAACGCCATCCCCATTTATTGCTGGAGGTTTACCAGAAAAACCAACCAGCGATAAGTTTTTATCATGCGCAAGGCTTTCGCATTGTCGACTGCGCATGGCAGGAGGAAACTCAACTCCCTACCTGGATTATGGACTGGCAGGCGGATCAAACGCCGTAAGCGTAAGTTCAGGGCCGGTGTATTTTTCCAGCCACGCCAGCGCCGTGTTACCTGCACAGCCATTCCCCAGCCGCGAGCTTGGGAGGTCTTTGGTCAGCACATTCACCGCACCGTTCTTACAAATCCCGCCAGCAGTAAAATCCAGATCCGGCCATGCCCCTTCGTGAATGCACATCACACCGGGTTTGATACCTTCGCTAATCACCGCTCCGGCAAGGATTTGCCCGCGTGAGTTCCACAGCCGAACAGTATCGCCATCTTGTATACCGCGCGCCTGTGCATCTACAGGATGAATGGTGACAGGTTCTCGATTTGCCACCGCGTACAATTCGCGCAGGGAACTGTAATTCAACTGACTGTGCAGACGATGCGCCGGATGAGCAGAAAGTACCTGCAACTGTTCCGGTTCGGCGTTGCCCTGCCACTCATCCGGCTCCAGCCACATGGGATGCCCTGGACAATCCGGGTAACCGTAATCCGCGATACGCTGCGAAAAGATTTCAATCTTACCACTGGCAGTTTTTAACGGATGCGCCTGTGGGGCGCGGCGAAAATCAGCAAACCGAATAAACTGTTCGCTGGTTGGGTTTTCTGGCATCTCAATTAACTGGTTGGCTTCCCAGAACTCGTCAAACGGCGGCAAGTGTACCTGCTGACTTGCCCCACGTTGCCGCGCAACGTTATAGAACGTTTCCAGCCATTGCAGCTCACTTTTCCCTTCCGTAAACCGTGTATAGCCGCCCTTCTCCCAGCGCTCACTTAACTCAGCAAAAACATCAAAATCATTACGCGCTTCATCGCGCGGTGGCACTACTTGCTTCATCGGCACCAGATGTTGATTGCTGTAATCACCAGTCATAGTGAGATCGTTACGCTCAAACGAGGTGGTCGCGGGGAGGACGATATCGGCGTGTTTCGCCGCCGCCGTCCAGAAACATTCCGATATCACCACCAGCTCCGGTTTTTGCCAGGCGCGGATCAAGCGATTGGTATCCTGGTGGTGGGTAAAGTTGGCACCGCCCGCCCACCAGATAAAACGAATATCCGGAAAATGTCGGTTCATGCCGTTGTGTTGATACACGCCGCCAGGATTTTCCAGAGCTTCAACAATGCGAGCTACGGGGATTTTATCTACCGCATCGGTGCCCTCCGGCAAACTGCCCTGCATGGATGAAAGCACCGCAGCGCGGCGCGTGGGATTACCACCGTTGGCAAAATGATAAGAAAGCCCAAAACCGCCACCTGGTGTACCGATTTGCCCCAACATTGCCGCCAGCGTGACGAGCATCCAGTGTTTCTGCTCGCCAAACTGTTGGCGTTGCATTCCCCAACCAGCCATCAGCATGGTGGTATTTTGATGGAAAATAGCCGCCAGTTCGCGGATTTTCTCTGCGCCAACACCACAAATCTCTGCTGCCCATTCGGCAGTTTTTGCAATGCCATCGCTCTCGCCCAGCAAATAAGCGGCGAAGACGTCATAACCTGTGGTACAACGTGCCAGAAATGCCTCGTCGTGCCAGCCATTTTCCACCAGCGTATGGGCGATCCCCAGCATCAGTGCTACGTCGGTGCCCATATGTGGAGCTACCCACTCTATTTTGTCGCCAAAGAAATCGACGGTTTCCGATCGCATTGGATCAATGCAGATCAGCTTTTTCCCACTGTCACGCAGTGCACAAAAGTAAGAAAGCCCCTGCTCATCAGACGCATTCCACGCAATTTTCAGCGTATTTAGAGGGTTAGCACTCCACAGCACAACCACATCGCTGTGTTGCAGCACCAACGGCCAGCTGGTCTGCTGTTGATAAACTTCGCTGCCGCCCACAACATACGGCATGATCGCCTGTGCTGCGCCGGTCGAATAATCCCCCAGATGGCCGGTATAGCCGCCTGCCAGCGCCATATAGCGTTGTAACAAGGTTGACGCTTTATGCAGCACGCCATTTGAACGCCAACCGTAGGAACCGGCAAAAATCGACGCCGGACCATAAGTTCCGCGAATACGTTTGTGTTGTTGGTGAATAAGATCCAGTGCCTCATCCCAACTCACGCGAACAAATTCGTCCTGCCCGCGAATTCCTTGTGGATTTTCTGGTGACGCAAGAAAGCCTTTACGCACCATCGGAAATCGCACCCGCGTATTGCTATGAACCTGGTCGCGAACCGCACTCTGCAAGGAGTTTTCCATTCCTGTGGTTAACGCACCACGCGAGGTGAAAACTGTTTCACCGTCGGTTTCAACCAGCATTGGGCCCCAGTGGGCGGCAGTAAGAACAGAATAACGTGAGGATGAGTTGGCCAAACCGAAGGCTCCTGAAAAGTTAGATGTATTGAGCAGTTAAATATTACTTACAAATTTCCGAGTATTCCCAGGAATAATCTTCATGTTCACACGGCATAATCTTCCGCCACGAAACCCGTGGCAAAGAATAAAAAGGTTATTAAGGATTAACAATGAAGAAACGTGTTTATCTTATTGCCGCCGTTGTGAGTGGCGCTCTGGCGGTATCTGGCTGTACAACTAACCCTTACACCGGCGAACGCGAAGCGGGTAAATCTGCTATTGGCGCGGGTCTGGGCTCTCTCGTTGGCGCGGGCATTGGCGCACTCTCTTCTTCGAAGAAAGATCGTGGTAAAGGCGCACTGATTGGCGCAGCAGCAGGCGCGGCACTGGGCGGCGGCGTTGGCTATTACATGGATGTGCAGGAAGCGAAACTGCGCGACAAAATGCGCGGCACCGGCGTTAGCGTAACGCGCAGCGGGGACAACATTATCCTCAACATGCCGAACAATGTGACCTTCGACAGCAGCAGCGCCACTCTGAAACCAGCAGGTGCTAACACCCTGACCGGTGTTGCAATGGTACTGAAAGAGTACCCGAAAACGGCGGTTAACGTGATTGGCTACACCGACAGCACTGGTGGTCATGACCTGAACATGCGTCTGTCGCAGCAGCGTGCAGATTCCGTTGCCAGCGCGTTGATTACCCAGGGCGTTGACGCCAGCCGTATTCGTACCCAGGGTCTTGGTCCGGCTAACCCGATCGCCAGCAACAGCACCGCAGAAGGCAAAGCCCAAAACCGTCGCGTAGAAATTACCTTAAGCCCGCTGTAATCACTTTCATGCCAGGTGGTGATTCAATCACCTGGTATTCTTAGGTTTTCCTGCTTCATTTTTCAGGCTAAGGTGATCGCCTTATCAGTGAATGGAGAGAAGCATGAAGCCGTCCGTTATCCTCTACAAAGCCTTACCTGATGATTTACTGCAACGCCTGCAAGCACATTTCACCGTTCACCAGGTGACAGACCTCACTCCACAGACCGTCGCGCAAAACGCGGAAATTTTTGCCGAAGCCGAGGGCTTGTTAGGTTCAAATGAAAATGTTGATGCCGCGTTGCTGGACAAAATGCCGAAACTGCGTGCCACATCAACTATCTCTGTAGGCTACGACAATTTCGATGTCGATGCGCTTACCGCCCGAAAAATCCTGCTAATGCATACGCCAACCGTATTAACGGAAACGGTGGCCGATACGCTGATGGCATTGGTGCTGTGTACCGCGCGTCGGGTTGTCGAGGTAGCAGAACGCGTAAAAGCAGGCGAATGGACCGCGAGCATTGGCCCGGACTGGTACGGCAGCGACGTGCATCATAAAACTCTTGGCATTGTCGGGATGGGACGGATTGGCATGGCACTGGCACAACGGGCGCACTTTGGCTTCAACATGCCGATTCTCTATAACGCTCGCCGCCACCATAAAGAAGCTGAAGAACGCTTTAACGCCCGTTATTGCGATCTGGATACGCTGTTACAAGAATCGGATTTCGTTTGCCTGATCCTGCCGCTAACTGAAGAAACGCATCACCTGTTTGGCGCTGAACAATTCGCCAAAATGAAATCCTCCGCAATCTTCATTAATGCAGGACGTGGACCGGTGGTTGACGAAAATGCACTGATTGTGGCATTGCAGAAAGGGGAAATTCACGCCGCCGGACTGGATGTCTTCGAACAAGAGCCACTGTCAGTAGATTCACCGCTGCTCTCAATGGCAAATGTCGTCGCAGTCCCACATATTGGTTCTGCTACTCATGAGACGCGTTATGGCATGGCCGCCTGTGCGGTGGATAATTTGATTAATGCGTTACAAGGGAATGTCGAGAAGAACTGTGTGAATCCGCAAGTCGCGGAATAACCGCGACTGCGTGGAGAAAAGCCCGAAAATCTCCCGGGCTTTTACTCTTTATTGGGTTGCAGTTACTGCTGCGGTCCAGGCCTGATTAAACGCCTGATGTTGTGCCGGTAATGGCGCAATCAGTTTGTTATATTCACTCGCCTGCTGCGAAGTCGGGAACTGAATGCCATTCGCCACAAAGCTTACCTGAGTACCCTGCTGGGAAATATAGTCCCCAACCATTACCAGTTGTTGTGTAAAGGTTTGTGCCGCCGGAATCAACGGTTGTAACGCATCAGCCGGTGTCGTCACCACTTTGGTGAATGCCTGATCAAAGACCGGCTTCAGATCATCAGTCTGTTTCAGCGCAGAGTGCGCAGCATCGGCCTGCAACTTCGCATTTTGTAGCTGTTGCGCCAGTACACCCAGCGAACCGTTCATTTCACGCAGCGGACCACTTTGCGTGACATAATCCTGTGGTGCACGAATTGCGTTAACGCTGTCTACAACCGGACGTAGACCGGAATCCATCGCCTGATTCACCTGTTGGGAATAGCCATACAGAATCGCGTAATCAGAGACAAAAGGACCAAATTGTTTTTTCTGATCGGCAGTCAAGGTTGGTAGACGTTCACCGCTACGCATCACTGTATTCTGCAGGAAGTCGATAAACGCTTTACGCTGATCGCCTTCTTTATCAAAACACCCACTCAGGCTAACTACCATTAATAACGCCGCAAGAGGCGCAAACCAGCGAGAGCAGGACTTTCCTGTCGCCATTTTCTTACTCCTTTCACCCAAAAAAAGCGCACAACGACACACGCGTGTCTGACGTGACAAGGATAGTCCAGGACAAGCTTGCAAGATACCCTTTATGCATAATCTTCCTGGGAAAATGATGTAGAAAATGAAGGAAGGTTAATTTGTTGTTTCATTGTTAAAAACAGGCATTGCTATTGCGTTTTTTAGCCAGGACTTTACTTCTCTTAGGTAGGTGAAATTTTCGGAATCTTTACAATCCGGGATTCTGCGAAATATATCGGCATTAATCATATCGTTAGGCAACTATAAGTCACAGTTATTGATAGGCTGAATCGAATCACACTCTGGTTGCTTCCCGCTGAGTCTGTGTTTCCCGACTATTCTTAATGAGCTTCAATGCAATTCACGATCCCGCAGTGTGATTTGAGGAGTTTTCAATGGAATATAAAGATCCAATGCTTGAGCTGTTGAGCAGCCTGGAACAAATTGTTTTTAAAGATGAAACACAGAAGATTACCCTGATGCACAGACCTACGCCCTGTACCGAGATTGAGCAATTACGCAAAGGAACGGGGTTAAAAATTGATGATTTCGCTCGTGTTTTGGGCGTATCCGTTGCGATGGTAAAGGAATGGGAATCCAGACGAGTGAAGCCTTCCAGTGCTGAACTAAAATTAATGCGTCTGATTCAGGCCAATCCGGCATTAAGTAAGCAGTTGATGGAATAGAGTTTTATTAACTTTTTTGATGTTTACGGTCCTGATGACAGGGCCGTTTTCCGACCGATTAATCATAAATTTGAAAAATAATTGTTGCATCCACCTCCAATGCGTGGCTTAATGCACATCAACGGTTTGACGTACAGACCATTAAAGCAGTGTAGTAAGGCAAGTCCCTTCAAGAGTTATCGTTGATACCCCTCGTAGTGCACATTTCCTTTAACGCTTCAAAATCTGTAAAGCACGCCATATCGCCGAAAGGCACACTTAATTATTAAAGGTAATACACTATGTCCGGTAAAATGACTGGTATCGTAAAATGGTTCAACGCTGACAAAGGCTTCGGCTTCATCACTCCTGACGATGGTTCTAAAGACGTGTTCGTACACTTCTCTGCTATCCAGAACGATGGTTACAAATCTCTGGACGAAGGTCAGAAAGTGTCCTTCACCATCGAAAGCGGCGCTAAAGGCCCGGCAGCTGGTAACGTAACCAGCCTGTAATCTCTGCTTAAAAGCACAGAATCTAAGATCCCTGCCATTTGGCGGGGATTTTTTTATTGGAAAAACCGCTTTAAATGTAGAGAAGAACAGTCGCAGGAACAATCCAGATCCGGCACCGGGATGTCGCAATCACGACAGACCGCACCATCACACCCGGAACAATCACAATCATTATTCTTCTTTTTACGTATTACCTCGTTCAGGTGTTGCTTCTGCCTGATTGTCTGTGCCGCAAGTCGGCAATCTGCAAAACGCTGACGTATCTCGCCCCAGCCTGCAATAACACCTTTCTGTTGAATAATCTCTTTGACTGCCCCCGAACATCCCTGCGTTTGGTACAACACACTGTAAGCACAGCGATATCCTTTGCGAGGAGAAAGATGTCGTTGATAAAGCATTATCAACAGTAAAAGCAGTTTATTCATGAAGGCCCCGAACCATTCCTGTTCTCAATTAAAAACCTATTTAATAGCCAAATCCATTCGCATTTTTTAAATAATATTCATCAAGGAAATAAATTAGGGTGCATTGAGAATACCCAACACCGTAAGAAAGGCGGGAATAACTTCCCGCCGAAGACTCTTACTCTTTCAAATTGCAGGCTAAAAATGCCGCCAGCTCATAACTCCCCTGTTTAATATGCAATTCACACAGTGAATCTCTTACCATCCAGGTGAAAAATAAAAGCGTGAAACAAATCACTATTAAAGAAAGTAATCCGTATTTTTGCGGCATTCCCAGCCTCCTGTGTTGATTTCCAACGAGTAAGAGGCTAACCTTATGGTGTTCAGGCATAGAGGTAGCCTCACTTTGATTTATAGTCAGGTGGGGCTTTTCTCTGTCTGCCTTTCGGTGAATACCTGAGACAAACAGTCTCAAGCACCCACAGCTATTCTAGCGTAATAAATTCCTTTCCTCTCCTTAATAAAATCCTAAAAAAATCTCATGAAATTAATATATGAGATAATTTTTATTCAGCAGAAAATTATTAAAGGTAGCTGTATTATTTAGCTATAAAAAAAGCCTGCCAAGTGGCAGGCTATTTAATAACAGTGTTATTACTGCAACAGCGAAATATCCGCAACGCGCAGGAATAATTCGCGCAGTTTTTCCAGCATGGTCAGACGGTTGATACGCAGATCTTTGTCATCAACCATGACCATCACTTTATCGAAGAACGCATCTACCGGTTCACGCAACTCGGCCAGTTCGACCAGCGCATCCTGGTAACGACCTTCAGCAAAGTACGGCTCCAGTTTGTCGCGCAGCACCACAACCTGCATCGCCAGCTTAATTTCTTCCGGCTCTTTCAGGGTAGAGGCATTCACGCGATCACTCAGCACTTCGGCAGATTTCGCCAGAATGTTGGATACACGTTTGTTCGCCGCCGCCAGTGCAGCCGCCGCATCCAGCGTACGGAAGTGCGATACTGCTTTCATACGAGCATCGAAATCTGCCGGACGAGTCGGACGACGCGCCAGTACCGCCTGGATGGTGTCAACAGTGTAACCTTCGTCCTGATACCAGGCGCGGAAGCGACCAAGCATAAAGTCGATAACGTCATCAACCACGTTGGCGTTGGTCAGCTTATCACCGTACAAGCGCACCGCTTCTTCGGTCAGCGTTTGCAGATCAAGGTTGAGGTTCTTCTCAACGATAATACGCAGCACGCCAAGTGCGGCACGACGCAGCGCAAACGGGTCTTTGTCGCCTTTCGGATGCTGACCAATACCGAAGATACCCGCCAGGGTGTCCATCTTGTCAGCAATCGCCAGCGCACAGGCCACCGGGTTAGACGGCAGGTCATCACCGGCAAAACGCGGCTGATACTGCTCGTTCAGCGCAACAGCGACATCTTCCGCTTCGCCATCGTGACGCGCGTAGTGCATCCCCATAACGCCCTGGGTGTCGGTGAACTCGAAGACCATGTTGGTCATCAGGTCACACTTAGACAGCAGACCCGCACGGGTTGCGTGGTTGACGTCAGCGCCAATCTGTTCAGCAATCCAGCCAGCCAGCGCCTGAATGCGGTCAGTTTTGTCGCGCAGCGTACCCAGCTGTTGCTGGAACAGCACGGTTTGCAGGCGCGGCAGGTTATCTTCCAGACGTTTTTTACGGTCGGTGTTGAAGAAGAACTCGGCATCTGCCAGACGTGGACGAACGACTTTCTCGTTACCGGAGATAATTTGCTGCGGATCTTTCGATTCGATGTTGGCGACGAAGATAAAGTTCGGCAGCAGTTTGCCGTCGTTCGCGTACACCGGGAAGTACTTCTGGTCACCTTTCATAGTGTAAACCAGTGCTTCAGACGGCACAGCGAGGAATTTCTCTTCGAATTTCGCGGTCAGAACAACCGGCCATTCAACCAGAGAAGCCACTTCTTCCAGCAGACTTTCGCTTAAGTCAGCGTTACCGCCAATCTTACGCGCTGCTTCTTCGGCATCGGCTTTAATCTTCGCCTTACGTTCTTCATAATCGGCGATGACTTTCCCGCGCTCACGCAGAATCTCCGGATACTGATCGGCATTGTCGATAGTGAATTCCGGTTCGCCCATAAAGCGGTGACCGCGAATCACGCGATCGGACTGAATGCCCAGGATCGTCGCCGGAATAACTTTGTCGCCCAGCAGCAGGGTTACAGTGTGAACCGGACGCACGAAGTGTACGTCAGACGCGCCCCAGCGCATCAGTTTCGGGATCGGCAGTTTCGCCAGCGAAGTCGCAACCATATTCGGCAGCAGTGCTTCGGTACTTTCGCCTTTCACGTGGGCGCGATACAGCAGCCATTCACCTTTGTCAGTGGTCAGGCGCTCTGCCTGGTCAACGGTAATACCGCAACCACGCGCCCAACCTTCTGCCGCTTTGCTCGGTTTGCCTTCGGCGTCGAACGCCTGGGCAATTGCCGGGCCACGTTTTTCAATTTCGCGATCCGGCTGTGCTTCTGCCAGGTTAGCTACTTTCAGCGCCAGACGACGCGGAGCAGCAAACCATTGAACGGTGCCGTGTGCGAGGCCAGCGTTATCCAGCTCCGCAGTAAAGTTCGCAGCAAAGGACTCAGCCAGGCTGCGCAGTGCTTTTGGTGGCAGCTCTTCAGTGCCGATTTCCACCAGAAAAGTTTTCTCAGACATAGCCGCCTCTTACTTATCTTTGTTGCACATCGGGAAGCCGAGGGCTTCACGGGAAGCGTAGTATGCTTCTGCCACTGCTTTGGTCAGGGTGCGAATGCGCAGAATGTAGCGCTGACGCTCGGTGACGGAGATGGCTTTACGCGCATCCAGCAGGTTGAAGCTGTGGGCGGCTTTCAGAATACGTTCGTAGGCTGGCAGCGGCAGCGGATTTTCCAGCGCCAGCAGCTGCTGCGCTTCTTTCTCGTACTGCTCGAAGCAGGTGAACAGGAAGTCCACATCCGCGTATTCGAAGTTGTAAGTGGATTGCTCCACTTCGTTCTGATGGAACACGTCGCCGTAGGTGGTTTTACCCAGCGGGCCGTCGCTCCAGACCAGGTCGTAAACGCTGTCTACGCCCTGAATGTACATTGCCAGACGTTCCAGACCGTAGGTGATCTCGCCGGTAACCGGTTTACACTCCAGACCACCAACCTGCTGGAAGTAAGTGAACTGCGTCACTTCCATGCCGTTCAGCCACACTTCCCAGCCCAGCCCCCAGGCACCCAGCGTCGGGTTTTCCCAGTTATCTTCCACGAAACGGATATCGTGGATAGTCGGGTCCATGCCCAGCTCTTTCAGAGAACCGAGGTACAGCTCCTGAATATTGTCCGGCGATGGCTTAATCACCACCTGGAACTGATAGTAGTGCTGTAAACGGTTGGGGTTTTCTCCGTAGCGACCATCGGTCGGGCGACGAGAAGGCTGAACATAAGCAGCCGCCATCGGTTCTGGCCCCAGCGCGCGCAGACAGGTCATTGGGTGAGAGGTTCCCGCGCCGACTTCCATGTCCAATGGTTGAACAATGGTGCAGCCCTGGCGAGCCCAGTAATCCTGTAAGGTCAGGATCAAGCCCTGGAAGGTCCTGGTATCAAACTTTTGCATATTATTTCGTGCTGGATACGTGTGGATTTAAAGGAAGGGATCAGTATACCCGCTGGATGGAAGATATACAGTACGAAACGGGAAAAAGCAGGGCTTAACGCATGGAAAGATGCAAAAAATGGCCATCTGCGTCAAAAGAACAGACAAACTGCTCTTTCCGGAAGGTATAACCTCGCATTTCGTAGCTTCCCTGGAACTGTTCAAAGGCAGTGACGTCGATTTTTTGCTCACCGGTGTTATAACGTTTTGCTGCCTGACCCTTGCACAATGCTTCCATATTCAATGAACGCAGCGGCTCAACCTTTACCCGCTGTGCTTTCTGCTCGGGTGGCGGTGTCGAGCATCCCACTAACACAATAAGTACCATTGCTGGAAAGAAAGAGTTCATCATCATTAAATTACCGTCTTATTTGCAGGTGAGTCTTATTATTAATATCGGTATAGTGGCTGAATCTAACGAATTTCCTCAAGCCTCTATAAGCTGTAGAGATAAAACTCGGATTATTCCAGTGCACCAGCTGAATGATTTATCGGTCAGACCTTTTTTAACCAGTTACAGAGACACAGATGCAGCCCAAAATTTATTGGATTGATAACCTGCGAGGGATAGCCTGTTTAATGGTGGTGATGATTCATACCACCACCTGGTATGTAACCAACGCCCATAGCGTTAGCCCCGTAACCTGGGATATCGCGAATGTTCTAAATTCTGCCTCCCGCGTCAGCGTGCCGCTATTTTTCATGATTTCCGGCTATCTCTTTTTTGGCGAACGTAGCGCCCAACCACGTCATTTCTTGCGCATTGGCTTATGTCTGCTGTTTTATAGTGTCATCGCGTTGATCTACATTGCGCTTTTTACCGCTATCAATGTGGAGTTAGCGCTGAAAAACCTGCTACAAAAGCCTGTGTTTTATCACTTATGGTTTTTCTTCGCGATTGCGGTGATTTATCTGGTTTCGCCGCTGGTTCAGGTGAAAAACGTTAGCGGTAAAATGTTGCTGGTACTAATGGTGGTGATTGGCATCATCGCTAACCCAAACACAGTGCCACAGAAGATTGACGGCTTCGAATGGCTACCGATTAACTTATATATCAATGGCGATACTTTTTACTACATCCTGTATGGCATGTTGGGCCGCGCCATTGGCATGATGGATACGCAACATAAATCACTGTCGTGGGTGAGCGCCACGCTGTTTGTTGCGGGGGTATTTATTATCTCTCGCGGGACATTATATGAATTACAGTGGCGAGGAAATTTTGCCGATACCTGGTATCTCTATTGCGGACCGATGGTTTTTATCTGTGCAATCGCGTTACTGACGCTGGTAAAAAATACGCTGGATACACGCACTGTTCCCGGGCTTGGGCTGATATCACGCCATTCTTTAGGTATATACGGGTTCCACGCATTGATTATCCATGCGCTGCGTACCCGGGGGATTGAGCTTAAAAACTGGCCAATACTGGATATTATCTGGATCTTCTGCGCCACGCTGGCCACAAGCTTATTACTTTCTGTGCTGGTGCAACGAATCGACCGCAACAGATTCGTAAGTTGAGCAAAAGCCCGGTCACACTGACCGGGCTTACAAGGATTATTCGCTATATTCTTCCTGAACAACCACAGTTTCTTTTGCTGGATTAACTCCAGCATCACGAATATTCTTCTGCACTGCTACTGCACCAAACAAACTTAAAAAGAAGGCCAGACCATAAAACCCTTTTTCGCTGAGTAATAATGTTGCATTCCACAGACCAACTATCAGTAATGCAACAGATATGATAAAGACAACCAGGCAGGTCATATAATAAATGGATGTAGTGGGGATGCCTTCATATTTGTCCCGCACAGTTTTTTGATAAGATGCGGCTGAAAATAGTCCTAGCACCAGAACAGCAAAGTAATATCCTTTTTCATTTAACTGCATTTCCGCATTCCATAGCCCTAATAAATAGGTAACAATACCGCCGCCAAGCGCTATCCATGACACAATGCTAAATGCTGGAGAATAGGTTGATATTTTGTTTTCCATCACAGTATTCCTTTCATTCCTGAATGTGTAAGAGCTTTATGTTGCTCATGCCGAGCGAAACAAACGCATTTGACCAAACAAGCAGACAAAAAAGGCGATGGGGTAGATCACCATTTCATAAGCATTGATAGGTGCATTTAAAACACCGATAAACAACAGACCGATAGTGATTAACGCAACTAACTGGCAGATGCGAATAAACATGTCATCCAGTTGCCCGAGTTTTTCAGCACGAAGATAAGCATAATTGCCAAACGTTCCCGTCATTAACACACCGAGAAAATAGCCTTTGCCGCTTAACAATGGGCATGAGATCCATAGCCCAACCAGATAAACCAACGCCCCGACAACGAATAATAGTTTTGCCACAGTCTTTGAGGTTTTCATAATGATCTCCGTATCTACCAGCGATACATTACGATTAACCAACGAAAGACAAAACTGAAAAATACCATTAACAAATGATTTTCAGAATAAATTCATATTGAATACTAATGAATTGATAATTTATATAGACAGGAATTATCCCTGCCCGGTCAGGCAGGGGATAAGTTTACGCCATTAGTGGCAGAAGTTGCTGGTAGAGACGACGGAATGTTTCGCGTCGTGGCTGATAAGCGGCATGACGCTGCGCGTTCGGTATATGCGACTGCTCTAACGGCAGTTGCGGCAACAATTCACTGAGTGATTTATCTGGATTCACCGCAATCTGCGCCAACCTTGCTGCGCCCAGTGCAGGTCCTACATCACCACCCGTGCGGTAATCCAACTGCTGACCGCTGATATCCGCCAGCATCTGACGCCAGTACTCACTACGCGCTCCCCCACCAATCAGGGTAATACTTTGCGGTTTAATACCGCAGGCGTGCACGACATCCATGCCGTCGGCCAGCGCATAACCCACGCCTTCCAGCACTGCTCGCGCCAGTTCATTAGGGCCGTGTTGATGGGTCAGGCCAAAGAAAACCCCCTTCGCCTGTGGATTATTGTGCGGGGTACGCTCGCCGGAAAGATAAGGCAAAAACCAGATTGGCTCGGCACTTTCATCTGCCTGTTGCGCAGCTGTAATTAAGGCTGGAACATTGCTCAGGCCGGTTAATTTCGCGGCCCAATCCAGACACGATGCCGCACTCAACATCACCGACATTAAATGCCAACGCTGTGGTAATGCATGGCAAAAGCTGTGTACAGCGCTTTCCGGCTTGCTTAAGAACCCTTCACTCACCGCAAAATAAACACCAGAAGTTCCCAGCGACAGCATTGCCTGGTTGGCATCAACCATACCCACACCAACCGCACCAGCCGCATTATCACCGCCGCCCGCGACAACAGGCACTGCCGCCATTCCCCATGCTTTTGCCACCTCGGGTAGCAAAGTCCCAGTAACTTCACTGCCTTCGTATAATGCTGGCATCTGGTCACGGGACAGCTGGCAAGCTTGCAGCATGACATCACTCCAGTCACGCTTCGCGACATCCAGCCACATGGTGCCTGCCGCATCAGACATATCACTGGCAAACTCTCCGGTCATACGCAGACGCAAATAATCTTTTGGCAATAAAACTTTGTCTACCTGACGGAATATATCTGGCTCATGGCGTTGCACCCACAGCAGCTTAGGCGCGGTAAATCCGGGCATCATCAGGTTGCCGGTTATAGCGCGCGAATCCGGGACTCGTGCTTCAAGCAAAGCGCACTCTTGCGCACAGCGCCCGTCATTCCACAAAATCGCTGGACGTAATACCTGCTGCCGAGCATCAAGTAACGTTGCTCCGTGCATCTGTCCGGCAATACCTAACGCCTTAACCTCTTGCAAAGAATATTGTCGCGCAAGCGTTCTCACTGCACGATCAGTTGCCTGCCACCACTGTTCCGGGTCTTGTTCCGACCAGAGGGGATGTGGGCGCGAAACGGTTAGTTTTTCTGTTTGTGAAGCAATTACCTCACCCTGTTCGTTGAGCAGAATGACTTTCACGCCCGATGTGCCAAGATCTATCCCGATATACATAGCGATCGTTCCTTAAAAAATGCCCGGTATCGCTACCGATAACCGGGCCAACGGACTGCACAGTTAGCCGTTATTTGTCGAACAGATAATGGTTTACCAGATTTTCTAACTGCTCCTGGCGACCACTCTGATGCACCGGTGCAAGATTATGTTCCTGGGCATATTTTGCTAAATCCGCCAGTGACATTTGGCCTTTCAGAATTTGCTGGCCCAGTTCGCTATTCCAGCCGGAATAACGTTGCGCTACGCGTTTATCCAGCTCACCGTCTTCAATCATGCGTGCTGCAATTTTCAGCGCCAGTGCCATCGTATCCATCGCGCCAATATGACCGTAGAACAGGTCATATTTATCGGTGCTCTGACGACGTACTTTGGCATCGAAGTTCAAACCACCGGTGGTAAAACCACCCGCTTTGAGAATTTCATACATCACCAGCGCATTTTCTTCCACGCTGTTCGGGAACTGGTCGGTATCCCAGCCCAACTGCGCGTCACCACGGTTAGCATCGACAGAACCGAACAGACCAAGCGCAATGGCGGTGGCAATTTCATGGTGGAAAGAGTGACCCGCCAACGTTGCATGGTTTGCTTCAATATTCAGTTTAATCTCTTTTTCCAGGCCAAACTGCTTCAGGAAGCCGTAGACCGTCGCGGCATCGTAATCATATTGATGTTTGGTCGGCTCTTGCGGTTTCGGTTCGATAAGCAGGGTACCCTGGAAACCGATTTTATGTTTATGATCAACCACCATCTGCATAAAGCGGCCAATCTGTTCACGCTCCTGACGCAAATCGGTATTCAGCAGCGTTTCGTAACCTTCGCGACCGCCCCACAATACATAGTTTTCACCACCCAGTTTATGCGTCGCTTCCATCGCCGTAACGACTTGTGTTGCTGCCCAGCTGAAAACTTCCGGGTCGGGATTCGTAGCTGCGCCCGCACCATAACGTGGGTTAGTAAAGCAGTTAGCGGTTCCCCACAGCAGTTTCACGCCGCTCTCTTCTTGTTTACCTGCCAGCACATCGACCATTTGCGCAAAGTTATTGATGTACTCTTTTAACGATGCGCCTTCCGGGGAAACGTCCACATCGTGGAAACAATAAAAAGGCACATGTAATTTGTGGAAAAACTCAAATGCGACATCTGCTTTACGCTTCGCCAATGCCAGCGCCTCGCCAGGTTGCTGCCAGGGACGGTTAAACGCGCCTACGCCAAACATATCCGCCCCGTTCCAGCAGAAGGTGTGCCAGTAGCAAGCAGCAAAACGCAAATGGTCTTCCATACGCTTACCCAACACCAATTCGTCGGGGTTGTAGTGACGGAATGCTAACGGGTTAGAGGATTTCGGGCCTTCATAACGAACGCGATCGAGCTGGTCAAAATAAGCTTGCATAATGAACTCCATAATCAGGTAATGCCGCGGGTAATGGATGATGTCGTAATATTGGGCACTCCCTTTAAGTTGCTCAATTATGTTATTTCACACTGCTATTGAGATAATTCACAAGTGTGCGCTCGCTCGCAAAATAAAATGGAATGATGAAATTGGGTAATTACTCGAAGAGAAAAATGCAACAAATTCGATTAACCAACAAAAATAAGATCTCGGTCATAAATCAAGAAATAAACGAAAAATCGTAATCGAAAGATAAAAATCTGTAATTGTTTTCCCCCATTTAGTTGCTAAAAATTGGTCACGTTTAACGCGGTGATTGTTACTTTTTAAAGCTACACTCTAACAAAAGAAGGCCTCTGAACCATGAAAATAAAGAACATTTTACTCACCCTGTGCACCTCACTTCTGCTAACCAACGTTGCGGCACATGCTAAAGAAGTCAAAATTGGTATGGCTATTGATGATCTCCGTCTTGAGCGCTGGCAGAAAGACCGGGATATTTTCGTGAAAAAAGCTGAATCTCTCGGCGCAAAAGTATTTGTGCAGTCTGCAAATGGCAACGAAGAAACTCAAATGTCGCAGATTGAAAACATGATTAACCGGGGAGTCGATGTTCTTGTCATTATTCCGTATAACGGACAGGTATTAAGTAACGTTGTAAAAGAAGCAAAACAAGAAGGCATTAAAGTATTAGCTTACGACCGCATGATTAATGATGCTGATATCGACTTTTATATTTCTTTCGATAACGAAAAAGTGGGCGAACTACAAGCAAAAGCGCTGGTCGATATCGTCCCGCAAGGAAATTATTTCCTGATGGGCGGCTCTCCGGTGGATAACAACGCTAAGCTTTTCCGCGCCGGGCAAATGAAAGTATTAAAACCTTACGTCGACTCCGGGAAAATTAAAGTCGTAGGCGACCAATGGGTTGATGGCTGGTTACCAGAAAACGCGCTGAAAATTATGGAAAACGCGTTGACCGCCAACAATAACAAAATTGACGCTGTTGTTGCTTCTAACGATGCTACTGCTGGCGGGGCTATTCAGGCATTAAGCGCGCAAGGTTTGTCAGGGAAAGTCGCCATTTCCGGTCAGGATGCGGATCTCGCCGGCATTAAACGTATTGCTGCGGGTACGCAAACCATGACGGTGTATAAACCGATTACTCTTCTGGCAAATACTGCCGCGGAAATTGCCGTTGAACTGGGTAACGATCAACAACCTAAAGCAGATACCACGCTGAATAATGGGCTGAAAGATGTTCCATCCCGCCTGCTGACACCTATTGATGTGAATAAAAACAACATCAAAGACACGGTGATTAAAGACGGTTTCCACAAGGAGAGCGAGCTTTAAGCGTTACGTCCCTGTCGACAACGGGGACGTGATTTCTCTCCATGCCGCATGAACTGATTGGCTTAGGTGGAGTCGTTATGTCTTATCTACTTGAAATGAAGAGCATTACCAAAACTTTCGGCAGCGTAAAGGCGATAGATAACGTCAGTTTACGGCTAAATGCTGGTGAGATCGTCTCACTTTGCGGTGAGAACGGTTCTGGTAAATCAACATTAATGAAAGTGCTATGCGGAATTTATCCCTTTGGCAGTTACGAAGGCGAAATTACTTTTGCTGGTGAAGTAATACAGGCAAGTCACATCCGCGATACCGAACGCAAAGGTATTGCCATCATTCACCAGGAATTAGCATTGGTGAAAGAGTTGACCGTGCTGGAAAATATCTTTCTTGGCAATGAGATAACCCACAATGGGGTCATGGATTATGACCTGATGACGCTACGCTGTCAGAAACTGTTAGCGCAAGTCAGCTTATCCATTTCACCAGATACCCGCGTGGGTGATTTAGGGCTTGGGCAACAACAACTCGTTGAAATTGCCAAGGCACTAAATAAACAGGTGCGTTTATTAATTCTCGATGAACCAACAGCCTCATTAACTGAGCTGGAAACCACAGTTTTACTGGATATTATTCGCGATCTGCAACAACACGGCATCGCATGTATCTATATTTCTCACAAGCTCAACGAAGTCAAAGCGATTTCCGACACAATTTGTGTTATTCGCGACGGTCAGCACATAGGTACGCGTGATGCAGCCGGAATGAGCGAAGACGATATTATCACCATGATGGTTGGGCGAGAATTAACGGCACTGTACCCAAACGAACCACATACCACTGGCGATGAAATATTACGCATAGAACATCTGACGGCATGGCATCCGGTTAATCGTCATATTAAACGGGTTAACGATGTCTCGTTTTCCCTGAAACGTGGCGAAATACTGGGGATTGCTGGACTGGTCGGCGCTGGTCGCACCGAAACTATTCAATGCCTTTTTGGCGTTTGGCCCGGACAATGGGAAGGGAAAATCTATATTGATGGCAAACAAGTGGATATTCGTAATTGCCAGCACGCCATCGCCCAGGGTATTGCAATGGTGCCAGAAGATAGAAAGCGTGATGGCATCGTTCCGGTAATGGCAGTTGGTAAAAATATTACCCTCGCCGCACTCAGTAAATTTACCGGGGGTATTAGCCAGCTTGATGATGCCGCAGAGCAAAAATGTATTCTGGAATCAATCCAGCGACTCAAAGTGAAAACGTCGTCTCCGGAACTTGCTATTGGACGTTTAAGCGGCGGCAATCAACAAAAAGCGATCCTGGCACGCTGTCTGTTACTCAACCCGCGCATTCTCATTCTTGATGAACCTACCAGGGGTATCGATATTGGCGCGAAATACGAGATCTACAAATTAATTAACCAACTCGTCCAGCAGGGTATAGCCGTCATTGTCATCTCTTCTGAATTACCTGAAGTACTTGGTCTTAGCGATCGCGTACTGGTGATGCATGAAGGAAAACTAAAAGCCAACCTGATAAATCATAACCTGACTCAGGAGCAGGTGATGGAAGCCGCATTGAGGAGCGAACATCATGTCGAAAAGCAATCCGTCTGAAGTGAAATTAGCCGTACCGACATCCGGTGGCTTCTCTGTGCTGAAGTCACTGAATTTACAAGTCTTCGTGATGATTGCAGCAATCATCGCCATCATGCTGTTCTTTACCTGGACTACTGACGGCGCCTATTTAAGCGCCCGTAACGTCTCCAACTTGCTGCGCCAGACCGCGATTACCGGCATCCTTGCGGTAGGGATGGTGTTCGTCATAATTTCTGCCGAAATCGACCTCTCGGTCGGCTCGATGATGGGGCTATTAGGCGGCGTCGCCGCTATCTGCGACGTCTGGTTAGGCTGGCCTCTGCCGCTCACCATTATTGTGACGCTGGTTCTGGGCCTGCTTCTCGGCGCATGGAATGGTTGGTGGGTCGCGTACCGCAAAGTGCCTTCATTTATTGTCACTCTGGCGGGCATGTTGGCATTTCGCGGCATCCTCATTGGCATCACTAACGGTACGACGGTTTCCCCCACCAGCGCCGCGATGTCACAAATTGGACAGAGTTATCTACCCGCCAGCACCGGTTTCATTATTGGCGCGCTTGGCTTAATGGCTTTTGTCGGCTGGCAATGGCGTGGAAGAATGCGCCGACAAGCTTTGGGTTTACAGTCTCCGGCATCTACAGCGGTGGTCGGTCGCCAGGCTTTGACCGCCATCATCGTATTAGGCGCAATCTGGCTACTGAATGATTACCGTGGCGTTCCTACTCCTGTCCTGCTGCTGACGTTGCTGTTACTCGGCGGCATGTTTATGGCAACAAGGACAGCTTTCGGGCGGCGCATTTACGCTATTGGCGGCAATCTGGAAGCGGCGCGACTCTCCGGGATTAACGTAGAACGCACCAAACTTGTCGTGTTTGCTATCAACGGTTTGATGGTGGCCATCGCGGGGTTAATCCTCAGTTCACGGCTTGGTGCAGGCTCGCCTTCTGCCGGTAATATCGCCGAACTGGATGCCATTGCAGCCTGCGTGATTGGCGGCACCAGTCTGGCTGGCGGCGTAGGGAGTGTTGCGGGGGCTGTGATGGGGGCATTCATCATGGCTTCGCTGGATAACGGCATGAGTATGATGGATGTTCCGACCTTCTGGCAGTATATCGTCAAAGGTGCGATTCTGTTGCTGGCAGTATGGATGGACTCCGCAACCAAACGCCGTTCCTGATTTTGATAAAAATTTTCTCAAAACCGGTAACGTGTTGCCGGTTTTGAGTTTTTGCATGATTCAGCAGGAAAAGAACCATGTTTACTAAACGTCACCGAATCACATTACTGTTCAATGCTAATAAAGCCTATGACCGTCAAGTTGTAGAAGGTGTGGGGGAATATTTACAGGCGTCACAATCGGAATGGGATATTTTCATTGAAGAAGATTTCCGCGCCCGCATTGATAAAATCAAGGACTGGTTAGGAGATGGCGTTATTGCCGACTTTGACGATAAACAAATCGAGCAAGCGTTGGCTGATGTCGACGTCCCCATTGTCGGGGTTGGCGGCTCGTATCACCTGGCAGAAAGCTATCCGCCCGTACATTACATTGCCACTGATAACTATGCGCTGGTTGAAAGCGCATTTTTGCATTTAAAAGAAAAAGGCGTTAACCGCTTTGCTTTTTATGGTCTGCCGGAGTCGAGTGGCAAAAGATGGGCAGCCGAACGCGAATATGCTTTTCGCCAGCTTGTCGCCGAAGAAAAGTACCGTGGTGTCGTTTATCAGGGACTGGAAACTGCGCCAGAAAACTGGCAGCACGCGCAAAACCGGTTGGCCGACTGGTTGCAAACGCTGCCACCGCAAACCGGGATTATTGCCGTTACTGACGCCCGGGCGCGGCATATTCTGCAAGTTTGCGAGCATCTGCATATTCCCGTACCGGAAAAATTATGCGTAATTGGCATCGATAACGAAGAGCTGACCCGCTATCTTTCTCGCGTCGCGCTTTCTTCGGTTGCCCAGGGCGCACGGCAAATGGGCTATCAGGCGGCAAAACTTCTGCATCGGTTGCTAGATAAAGAAGCGATGCCGTTGCAGCGGATTTTGGTCCCGCCAGTACGCGTCATTGAACGACGTTCTACGGATTACCGTTCGTTGACCGACCCGGCTGTTATTCAGGCCATGCATTACATCCGCAATCACGCCTGCAAAGGGATTAAAGTGGATCAGGTACTGGACGCTGTCGGCATATCACGCTCCAATCTTGAGAAGCGTTTTAAAGAAGAGGTGGGCGAAACCATACACGCAATGATTCATGCCGAGAAGCTGGAGAAAGCGCGCAGCCTGCTAATTTCAACAACCTTATCAATAAACGAGATATCGCAAATGTGCGGTTATCCATCGTTGCAATATTTCTACTCTGTATTTAAAAAAGCATATGACACAACGCCGAAAGAGTATCGCGATGTAAACAGCGAGGTCCTGCTGTAGCAGGAGGAGAAAAGCCGCCAGGCATGATAAGACGCGCCAGCGTCGCATCAGGTAACGCAGCACAACCACCTGATGCGAGCAAAAGCCTTATCCGACCAACAAGTCGGATAAGGCTCGAGGGAATGCAATTACATATGCGCAGCGATTAACCGCTGGTTATCCTGGTACATCGCGAACAGGTAGTTGTTATAACTCTGTCCCTTCGTTGAATAACCTTTCAGCTTGTGAATCATCGCTGTGGCGGTGATTTCCTGATCAGCTTTACGCAATTGTGCACGTGATTTACGGAACGAAGCGTAAGCCGGGTGCGTATTCAGGTTAGTGACATAGGCGCTCACCGATTCTTTGACAGAACTGAACTGTGAGTAGCCTTTCACTTTACCCGGTGCATTGGTACAACGCCCTTTCATGCACTTCATGCCAAACAGGTTGTTGTTGTTACGCGCCAGCTTCGACGTACCCCAACCACTTTCTGCCGCAGCCATCGTCGCCACCATACTGGTCGGGATAATGTCTACGCGTTCAAGCAGCGTATTCCACGGGATTTTTCGTGTATTACCAGACCACTTCACCTTATAGCGTTTGGCGATGTCTTTCAGACGCGCACGCTCTGCAGGCGACCATTGGCCCTGGTACTGTTTTGAAATCAGCCAGTTACGTTCCGCCGTAATGGCAGCATTTTGGCTGGTAATGTAAGGCATTACGGTCCGGAGAAACGCTTTTTTCCTTGGTGTTCCGGAAGGGTATTTTCGCAAATCAGGAAGTGAACTGCTCTTTGCACTATTGCGAGAATACTCTTGTTTACTGCTTACCTGTTTATTACTAGCTTTGGTTATGTGGGACTTTTGACTCGCTGTTGTCGTGTGCGTTTTCGCTAACACCTCACTCGAAAACATCAGAGTGAGTAACATAAGAATCATCGCCCCATATCGTCGTATGGGAGTCAAAATCATCAGTTCTCCTGGTCGGATTTAATCATTCCAACACCTTATATTTTTCACAAATTTGAGAGTTGAATCTCAAATCATATCAAAAATAGCTGTCAAGAGCACCCCAAGGAATAGTCCAAATCTGAAACTATGTCACGTGTTAACCGTTCAGATTGGCGCTAAATCGCAGAAAATGTGGGGTTTATCGCAAAAAATAAGCTTAAATCTCAGGTGAAATACTCCCCCTTTCGTCTCATCCTGGCGCAATCCTCATCAGGGAGGAGTTTTACCAGTATTATCACTGGCAAACTGGTGAAATTCGCAGCAACAAGGACTCATCCGTTATGAAACTTGCCGCCTGTTTTCTGATACTCCTGCCCAGTGTTGCCATTGCCGCCAACTGGACATCTCAGGGATTTCCCACCTTTGCTGAACAAAGTGCAGGAACATTTGTTAGTCATGCCCAGCTGACCAAAGGTACGCGACCGCTGACGCTAAATTTTAACCAACAATGCTGGCAGCCTGCGGATGCGATAAAACTCAATCAGATGCTTTCTCTCAAACCTTGCGACAGCACGCCCCCTCAGTGGCGATTGTTCAGGAACGGTGAATATACGTTGCAAATAGATACCCGCTCCGGCACACCAACGTTGATGATTTCGGTCCAGAACACCGCCGAACCGGTAGCGAACCTGGCTCGTGAATGCCCCAAATGGGATGGAAAACCACTGACGCTTAATGTCAGCGGCACTTTCCCGGAAGGTACGGTAGTCCGGGATTATTACAGCCAGCAAATCGCGACGGTGAAGAACGGCCAAATAACGTTACAACCTGCCGCCACCAGCAATGGTTTACTTCTGTTGGAACGCGCGGCAACTGACGCACCTGCCCCTTTCAACTGGCATAACGCCACGATTTATTTTGTACTAACAGACCGTTTCGAAAACGGCGATCCCAGCAATGACCAGAGCTACGGACGTCATAAAGACGGCATGGAGGAAATTGGCACTTTCCACGGCGGTGATTTACGCGGCCTGACCAACAAACTGGATTATTTCCAGCAGCTGGGCGTCAATGCTTTATGGATAAGCGCCCCATTTGAGCAAATTCACGGCTGGGTCGGCGGCGGTACAAAAGGCGATTTCCCACATTATGCCTACCACGGATATTACACACAGGACTGGACGAATCTTGATGCCAATATGGGCAACGAAGCCGATCTACGGACGCTGGTTGATAGCGCGCATCAACGCGGTATCCGCATTTTGTTTGATGTAGTGATGAACCACACCGGCTATGCCACGCTGGCGGATATGCAGGAGTTTCAGTTCGGCGCGTTATATCTTTCTGGTGACGAGCTGAAAAAAACGCTGGGCGACCACTGGAGCAACTGGAAACCCGCCGCCGGGCAAACCTGGCATAGCTTTAACGATTACATTAATTTCAGCGACAAAGCAGGCTGGGATAAATGGTGGGGAAAAAACTGGATCAGAACGGATATCGGCGATTACGACAATCCTGGATTCGACGATCTCACCATGTCGCTAGCCTTTTTGCCGGATATCAAAACCGAATCAACTACCGCTTCTGGTCTGCCGGTATTCTATAAAAACAAACCGGATACCCACGCCAAAGCCATTGACGGCTATACGCCGCGCGATTACTTAACCCACTGGTTAAGCCAATGGGTCCGCGACTACGGTATTGATGGTTTTCGGGTCGATACCGCCAAACATGTTGAGTTGCCCGCCTGGCAGCAACTGAAAACTCAGGCCAGCGCCGCACTTCGCGAATGGAAAAAAGCTAACCCCGAGAAAGCATTAGATGACAAACCTTTCTGGATGACCGGCGAGGCCTGGGGCCATGGTGTAATGCAAAGCGACTACTATCGCCGCGGATTCGACGCGATGATCAATTTTGATTATCAGGAACAGGCGGCGAAAGCGGTCGATTGCCTGGCGCAGATGGATACCACCTGGCAGCAAATGGCCGAGAAATTGCAAGATTTCAATGTGTTGAGCTATCTCTCCTCGCATGATACCCGCTTGTTCCGCGAAGGGGGCGACAAAGCAGCAGAGTTATTGTTACTCGCGCCAGGTGCAGTGCAAATCTTTTACGGTGATGAATCCTTACGTCCGTTCGGTCCCACCGGTTCTGATCCCCTACAAGGCACACGTTCTGATATGAACTGGCAGGATATCAGTGGTAAATCTGCCGCCAGCGTCGCGCACTGGCAGCGCATCAGTCAGTTCCGCGCACGGCATCCAGCCATTGGCGCAGGCAAACAAACGGCGCTTTCGCTGAAACAGGGGTACGGATTTGTCCGTGAACACGGCGACGATAAAGTAATGGTCGTCTGGGCGGGGCAACAGTAACTTTTCCGGCTTCCCGTGCGGCAGTACGTCGGGAAGCCACCCAGACTAAAATACCATCCTAACAGAAAACCACAGCATAAAGTGTCAATCCACCGTCAACAGCGTGATTTGCACCCTGGCAAATGTAGCGTTATTGTTACCGTCCATGCTACAGAGTTCGACAGATATCCCGCTATGACATTCTCCCTTTTTGGTGACAAATTTACCCGCCACTCCGGCATTACGCTGCTGATGGAAGATCTGAACGACGGTTTACGCACGCCCGGCGCGATTATGCTCGGTGGCGGTAATCCGGCGCAGATCCCGGAAATGCAGGATTACTTCCAGACACTGCTGACCGACATGCTGGAAAGCGGTAAAGCAACGGATGCGCTGTGCAATTACGACGGCCCGCAAGGAAAGACGGAGCTACTGTCGCTACTTGCCGGGATGCTACGTGAGAAACTAGGTTGGGATATCGAACCACAGAATATTGCACTAACAAACGGTAGCCAGAGCGCGTTTTTCTACTTATTTAACCTGTTT
This sequence comes from Escherichia sp. E10V5, assembly GCF_004212315.1. Classification (NCBI taxonomy): domain Bacteria; kingdom Pseudomonadati; phylum Pseudomonadota; class Gammaproteobacteria; order Enterobacterales; family Enterobacteriaceae; genus Escherichia; species Escherichia sp. E10V5. The sequence goes on along the minus strand of NZ_RHJM01000012.1, from coordinate 51,576 downwards.
GCCGGACGCCGTGCCGATGGCCGGATCAAAAAAGTACTGTTCCCGTTGGCACCGGAATACATTGGCTACGCGGATGCCGGGCTGGAAGAGGATCTGTTTGTCTCTACGCGTCCGAATATCGAACTACTGCCAGAGGGCCAGTTTAAATATCACGTCGATTTCGAACATCTGCGCATTGGCGAAGAGACGGGGATGATTTGCGTCTCGCGACCGACGAACCCAACAGGTAATGTGATAACCGATGAAGAGTTGCTGAAGCTGGATGCGCTGGCGAATCAGCACGGGATCCCGCTGGTGATTGATAACGCCTATGGCGTCCCGTTCCCGGGCATCATCTTTAGCGAAGCGCGCCCGCTGTGGAATCCGAATATCGTGCTATGCATGAGCCTTTCCAAGCTGGGTCTGCCAGGTTCGCGCTGCGGCATTATCATCGCCAATGAAAAAATCATCACCGCCATCACCAATATGAACGGCATTATCAGCCTCGCGCCTGGCGGCATTGGTCCGGCGATAATGTGTGAAATGATTAAGCGTAACGATCTACTGCGCCTGTCAGAAACGGTCATCAAGCCGTTCTATTACCAGCGTGTTCAGGAAACTATCGCTATCATTCGCCGCTATTTACCGGAAGATCGCTGCCTGATTCATAAACCCGAAGGGGCAATTTTCCTCTGGCTATGGTTTAAGGATTTGCCGATTACCACCGAGCAGCTCTATCAGCGCCTGAAAGCGCGCGGCGTGCTGATGGTGCCTGGCCACAACTTCTTCCCAGGGCTGGATAAACCGTGGCCGCATACACATCAATGTATGCGCATGAACTACGTACCAGAGCCGGAGAAAATTGAGGCGGGTGTGAAGATTCTGGCGGAAGAGATTGAACGCGCCTGGGCTGAAAGCCATTAAAAATTGCCTGATGCGCTGCGCTTATCAGACCTACATAATTTCTGCAATCAATTGAATTTGTAGGTCGGATAAGGCGTTTACGTCGCATCCGGCATAAACAAAGCGCACAATTCCGGCGTTGAATAACGCCGGAAAAACGTTTCAAACAGGCTGCTGCTGTAGCCGCTGACGCTGGATTTTCTCGACATCCATACATTGCAACGCCTGTGTCGGGCAGGCTTCAACACAGGCCGGTCCCGTCGCCCGATGCCAGCACAGATCGCACTTAATCGCCCTCGCCTTTTTGCGCGCCGAAACCACCTCCATCGCACCAAACGGGCAAGCCAGCATACAGCTTTTACAGCCAATACAACGTGATTGTTCAACAAAGATATGCCCATGTTCGCGGCGAATCGCCTCCACAGGGCAGACATTCGCACACGGAGCATCTTCACACTGATGACAGGCTACTGCAGTGGTCCAGGTATGGTCTTTGATGACTCGAATTCGCGAAATAAACTCGCCCGGCGACAACGCAGAGCAATCCTGATTTTCCTGATGCGACACCGCGCAAGCCACTTCACAGGTACGGCAACCGATACATTTCGTCGCATCCGCAATAATAAACCGGTTCATGATCACTCCTTTGCACTAAAACAGCAGAGTGCCAGAGAGCGCCCCTCTACTGCTTTGATCCAACGAAGGAAATGTTAAAGTTTTGTCACCTGTCTAAAGCGTTATGTGATTGCACTCTGGTCGTCTCTGACAGTAAATCCCAGTTCATTAGAGATGGCCTGAGCGGTTTCACGCAGTGGTTTCAGAAGATTCTTCTCCCCTACCTGTTTCAACCGTGATGTCGAAAGCGAAATCGACACGGCATACGGCACCCGTCGATGAATATCAAATACCGGAACAGCAATACAGGAGACACCGAGCTCATTTTCTTCTCTGTCCATCGCTACTCCGCTTTCACGAATGTGCGCCAGTTCGTCGAACATCGCAGGTAACTCGGTAATGGTATTGCGGGTTAACGGCTGGATTTCATTCTGATGGCTTTCCCAGTACGACTTCACGTAGTCCGGGTGACCAAACGCCATGTAGACCTTGCCCATTGCGGAACAGTAGAGCGGCATATGCTGACCAATATAGGCGCGAGTACGCAGCATACCCGTGGTGGGTTCCAGTTTATAAATCAAAATAGCGTGATCATCTTCGCGACTGGAGAAATTAATGGTTTCGCCGGTGGCGATGTTGAGCGTCTCAAGATGCGGGGCTGCGATATGAATGATATTCAGCGAAGACAAAGCCTTTTGACCGACGGCAATAAATTTGGTGGTCAGGCGGTAACTCCCTGCGGCAGGCGCGGTGGTCACATAGCCACAGGACTGTAATCCCTGCAATAAACGATGGACGGTACTTTTGTTTAAACCTGCCAGTTCTGAGAGATGCGCCAGTGGGCAACCGTTTGGATAGTTACTCAAAATCTCAATCAGCATCAACCCACGAAACAGGCTCTGACTTCCGGCTGGACGCTCTTTTTCCTGTGCCATCTCGTTCTCATTTTTTCCCATCGCTTTTTCCCCATTTTGTCGCGTCCTGATGGTAGCGCAAAGTGTGTCGTAGTTCACGATCTCGACAGATAATTTATAACATTTTGATTTATATGATTTTTGAAAATCATGGCGCGGATTGCTTTGTTAAAAAGCGATCGATATATTTGAAATCAAATTTCGCATAGTGGAATTTTAAGCTAAAAAAGCGTTCAAAAAAACAAGGAAGCCAGGGATGAAAGTGACATTTGAGCAGTTAAAAGCGGCCTTTAATCAGGTTTTAATTTCACGTGGCGTTGGCAGCGAAACTGCCGATGCCTGCGCGGAAATGTTCGCCCGCACCACCGAGTCCGGCGTTTATTCCCACGGTGTAAATCGTTTCCCCCGTTTCATTCAACAACTGGATAACGGCGATATCATTCCTGACGCCCAACCCAAACGCGTGACCAGCCTCGGTGCGATTGAGCAGTGGGACGCTCAGCGCTCAATCGGCAACCTGACGGCGAAAAAGATGATGGATCGCGCCATCGAACTGGCTGCCAGTCACGGAATTGGCCTGGTGGCGTTACGTAACGCCAATCACTGGATGCGCGGCGGCAGCTACGGCTGGCAGGCGGCGGAAAAAGGCTATATTGGCATTTGCTGGACCAACTCCATCGCCGTGATGCCGCCGTGGGGCGCAAAAGAGTGTCGCATCGGCACTAACCCGCTGATCGTAGCCATTCCTTCCTCACCCATTACGATGGTCGATATGTCGATGTCGATGTTTTCCTACGGCATGTTAGAAGTTAACCGCCTGGCAGGTCGTCAGCTCCCGGTAGATGGTGGCTTTGATGATGAGGGCAATTTGACCAAAGAACCTGGCGTTATCGAGAAAAATCGCCGCATTTTGCCGATGGGCTACTGGAAAGGTTCGGGCATGTCGATTGTGCTGGATATGATCGCTACTCTCCTTTCTGATGGCGCATCGGTTGCTGAAGTCACCGAGGATAACAGCGACGAATACGGCATTTCGCAAATCTTTATCGCCATTGAAGTAGACAAACTGATCGAAGGCACCACCCGCGACGCCAAGCTGCAACGCATCATGGATTACGTTACCACCGCCGAACGCGCTGACGAAAACCAGGCTATTCGTTTACCCGGACACGAATTTACCACTCTGCTGGCAGAAAACCGCCGTAACGGTATTACCGTTGACGACAGCGTATGGGCAAAAATTCAGGCGTTATAAGGAGATAGACCATGATATCTGGACATATCACGCAGCCTAATCCGTGCCGTTTACCCGCTGCCATTGAAAAGGCGCTCGATTTTCTGCGCGCTACCGACTTCAACGCCCTGGAACCGGGCGTTGTCGAAATCGACGGCAAGAATATTTTTGCGCAAATTATCGACTTAACGACGCGCCAGGTAGAGGAAAATCGCCCAGAAGTACATCGTCGCTATATTGATATTCAATATCTGGCATGGGGCGAAGAGAAAATCGGCATTGCTATTGATACTGGAAATAATAAAGTCAGCGAATCCCTATTAGAACAGCGCGATATTATTTTTTATCACCATTGTGAAAAAGAATCATTTATTCAAATGACGCCCGGCAGTTACGCTATTTTCTTCCCTCAGGATGTTCATCGACCAGGTTGTATTCTGGAAACAGCCTCTGAGATACGAAAAGTTGTGGTTAAGGTCGCATTAACGGCGCTGGATTAACCGAAGACTCTTCTACGCCAGAACGACAAGGTAATGTCATTGCGCTAAATATATATACCCTAAATATTTCAAATCGCATCACATGCAATCTGAAGTATGACGGGTATAGCCTAAAGGAATAGCTATGAAGAAAATACTTGAAGCAATACTGGCGATTAATCTCGCCGTGCTCTCCTGTATTGTGTTTGTAAATATTATTTTAAGATATGGTTTTCAGACAAGTATTTTATCTGTAGATGAATTATCGCGTTATTTATTTGTCTGGTTAACATTTATTGGCGCAATTGTGGCTTTTATGGATAACGCCCACGTTCAGGTCACCTTTCTGGTAGAGAAACTCTCTCCCGCATGGCAGCGACGAGTCGCTCTGGTCACCCATTCCTTAATCTTATTTATTTGTGGTGCACTGGCTTGGGGCGCAACGCTAAAAACAATTCAGGACTGGAGCGATTATTCACCGATCCTCGGTTTGCCCATCGGCCTGATGTATGCCGCTTGCCTGCCCACCAGCCTTGTTATCGCTTTCTTTGAACTGCGTCATTTATATCAACTCATCTCGCGCAGCGATTCTGTTACGCCACCACCGCAAGGAGCTTAATCATGGCTGTGCTGATTTTTCTGGGCTGCCTGTTGGGTGGCATTGCTATCGGTTTGCCTATTGCCTGGGCACTTTTGTTATGTGGCGCAGCGTTAATGTTCTGGCTGGAGATGTTTGATGTCCAGATCATGGCACAAACGCTGGTGAACGGAGCCGACAGTTTCTCCCTGCTGGCGATACCATTCTTTGTGCTGGCGGGTGAAATCATGAATGCGGGCGGCTTGTCAAAACGCATTGTTGACCTGCCGATGAAACTGGTTGGGCATAAACCTGGCGGGTTGGGCTACGTGGGTGTTCTGGCGGCAATGATTATGGCAAGTCTTTCCGGTTCTGCCGTTGCGGATACCGCCGCCGTTGCCGCGCTATTAGTGCCGATGATGCGCAGCGCCAACTACCCGGTCAACCGGGCCGCGGGGCTAATTGCCTCAGGCGGGATTATCGCTCCCATTATTCCACCTTCCATTCCATTTATTATTTTTGGCGTTTCCAGTGGTTTGTCCATCAGCAAACTGTTTATGGCAGGAATTGCCCCAGGCATTATGATGGGCGCAACGCTGATGCTCACCTGGTGGTGGCAGGCCAGTCGTCTTAATTTACCCCGCCAGCAAAAAGCGACAATGCAGGAAATCTGGCACTCTTTTGTCTCCGGTATCTGGGCGCTGTTTCTTCCGGTCATCATTATTGGGGGTTTTCGCTCCGGTCTGTTTACCCCTACCGAAGCCGGGGCCGTTGCTGCTTTCTATGCGTTGTTTGTCGCCACAGTTATTTACCGTGAAATGACCTTCGCCACACTTTGGCATGTGCTAATTGGCGCGGCGAAAACGACCTCTGTGGTCATGTTTCTGGTGGCCTCGGCACAAGTTTCCGCCTGGCTGATTACCATTGCTGAACTGCCGATGATGGTTTCTGATTTACTGCAACCGTTAGTCGATTCACCACGTTTGTTGTTTATCGTGATTATGCTGGCAATTTTGATCGTCGGCATGGTTATGGATTTAACACCAACCGTGTTAATTCTCACTCCGGTATTAATGCCTTTAGTTAAAGAGGCTGGCATTGATCCGATTTATTTCGGTGTCATGTTTATCATCAACTGTTCAATCGGCTTAATTACACCCCCCATCGGTAATGTACTTAACGTTATTTCAGGTGTGGCGAGATTAAAATTTGATGATGCAGTCAGAGGCGTTTTCCCTTACGTATTGGTTTTATATTCTTTATTAGCCGCATTTATTTTTATTCCCGATCTCATCATCCTCCCTTCGAAATGGATTAATTAAAAGGAAAATATTATGAAATTACGCTCTGTAACCTACGCATTATTCATTGCTGGCCTGGCTGGATTCAGTACATCTTCACTGGCGGCGCAATCATTACGTTTCGGTTATGAAACCTCACAAACCGATTCACAACATATTGCGGCGAAAAAATTCAATGAATTATTACAGGAGAGAACCAAAGGCGAACTGAAATTAAAACTGTTCCCGGACAGCACTCTCGGTAACGCACAGGCGATGATTAGCGGCGTGCGCGGCGGCACTATTGATATGGAGATGTCCGGCTCGAATAACTTCGCCGGGTTGTCGCCGGTGATGAACCTGCTCGACGTTCCTTTCCTGTTCCGCGACACCGCCCATGCGCATAAAACGCTTGATGGTAAAGTCGGTGATGACCTGAAAGCCTCCCTTGAAGGTAAAGGACTGAAAGTACTGGCCTACTGGGAAAACGGCTGGCGCGATGTCACCAACTCGCGCGCACCGGTTAAAACGCCTGCCGACCTGAAAGGGCTGAAAATCCGCACCAACAATAGCCCGATGAATATCGCAGCATTCAAAGTCTTTGGCGCTAACCCGATCCCGATGCCGTTTGCCGAAGTCTATACCGGGCTGGAAACCCGCACCATCGACGCCCAGGAGCATCCGATCAACGTCGTCTGGTCGGCAAAATTTTATGAAGTGCAGAAGTATCTTTCTCTGACACACCACGCCTATTCACCGCTTCTGGTGGTAATCAACAAAGCGAAGTTTGATGGCTTAAGCCCGGAGTTCCAGCAAGTGCTTATCTCATCTGCGCAAGAAGCGGGCAATTACCAGCGCAAACTGGTCGCCGAAAATCAGCAAAAAATCATCGATGGCATGAAAGACGCGGGCGTAGAAGTCATCACCGATCTCGATCGCAAAGCCTTTAGCGATGCGCTGGGGAACCAGGTTCGCGACATGTTTGTTAAAGATGTTCCGCAGGGCGCCGATCTGCTGAAAGCCGTGGATGAGGTGCAATAAACCATGACGCAATACTGGCTGGGGTTAGATTGTGGCGGTAGCTGGCTGAAAGCCGGGCTGTATGACCGCGAAGGCCGGGAGGCAGGCGTGCAGCGCCTGCCGCTATGCGCATTAAGCCCGCAGCCAGGCTGGGCAGAGCGCGATATGGCAGAACTGTGGCAATGCTGCACTGCCGTCATTCGCGCCCTGCTTACCCATTCCGGCGTCAGCGGGGAACAAATTGTCGGCATCGGTATCTCCGCTCAGGGAAAAGGCTTGTTTTTACTGGATAAAAACAACAAGCCGCTCGGTAATGCTATTTTGTCCTCGGATCGCCGGGCGATGGAAATCGTTCGTCGCTGGCAGGAAGATGGCATCCCGGAAAAACTCTACCCATTGACCCGACAGACCTTATGGACCGGGCATCCGGTGTCATTGTTACGCTGGTTGAAAGCGCACGAACCGGAACGCTACACGCAAATTGGCTGCGTGATGATGACGCACGACTACCTGCGCTGGTGTTTAACCGGCGTCAAAGGTTGCGAAGAGAGCAATATTTCCGAATCCAATCTCTACAATATGAGCAGCGGTCAATATGACCCGTGTCTCACCGACTGGCTGGGGATCGGTGAAATCAACCACGCCCTGCCACCTGTTGTGGGATCTGCCGAAATCTGCGGGGAAATCACCGCTCAGACAGCCGCACTGACTGGTCTGAAAGCGGGTACGCCCGTTGTCGGCGGTCTGTTTGATGTGGTTTCTACCGCACTCTGCGCCGGGATCGAAGACGAATTTACCCTCAATGCGGTGATGGGCACCTGGGCGGTGACCAGCGGCATAACCAGCGGTTTAGGTGACGGTGAAGCGCATCCGTATGTCTATGGCCGCTACGTTAATGACGGTGAATTTATCGTTCACGAAGCCAGCCCCACCTCTTCCGGCAATCTCGAATGGTTTACCGCGCAGTGGGGAGAAATCTCGTTCGATGAGATTAATCGGGCGGTTGCCAGCTTGCCGAAAGCCAGTGGCGATCTCTTTTTCCTGCCGTTCCTGTACGGCAGCAACGCCGGACTCGAGATGACCAGCGGTTTCTACGGGATGCAGGCCATTCACACCCGCGCGCACCTGTTGCAGGCCATCTATGAAGGCGTGGTGTTCAGCCATATGACTCACCTCAACCGAATGCGCGAACGTTTTACTGATGTTCACACCCTGCGCGTGACTGGCGGCCCGGCGCACTCCGATGTCTGGATGCAAATGCTGGCGGACGTTAGCGGCTTACGTATCGAGCTGCCGCAGGTGGAAGAAACCGGCTGTTTTGGCGCAGCACTTGCCGCCCGCGTCGGCACCGGGGTTTATCGCAATTTCAGCGAAGCCCAACGTGACTTACAGCACCCGGTACGCACCCTGCTGCCGGATATGACCGCGCATCAACTTTACCAACAAAAATATCAACGCTATCAGCATCTCATTGCCGCACTTCAGGGTTATCACGCCCGCATTAAGGAGCACACATTATGAGCCGACCACTTCTGCAACTGGCCCTCGACCACTCATCACTTGAAGCCGCGCAGCGCGACGTTACGCTGTTAAAAGACAGCGTCGATATTGTTGAAGCGGGTACCATTCTCTGCTTAAACGAAGGGCTTGGCGCGGTGAAAGCCTTGCGCGAACAGTGCCCGGACAAAATCATCGTTGCTGACTGGAAGGTCGCCGACGCTGGTGAAACACTCGCGCAACAGGCTTTTGGCGCAGGCGCTAACTGGATGACCATCATCTGCGCCGCGCCGCTCGCCACGGTAGAAAAAGGCCACGCGATGGCGCAACGCTGCGGCGGTGAAATCCAGATAGAGCTGTTTGGTAACTGGACACTGGACGACGCCCGTGACTGGCATCGTATTGGCGTGCGGCAGGCCATTTATCATCGTGGTCGTGACGCGCAGGCCAGCGGGCAACAGTGGGGCGAGGCCGATCTGGCACGCATGAAAGCGCTTTCCGATATCGGCCTTGAGCTTTCCATTACTGGCGGGATTACCCCTGCTGACCTGCCGCTGTTTAAAGATATCCGCGTGAAGGTGTTTATTGCCGGGCGGGCGCTGGCGGGCGCAGCAAATCCGGCGCAGGTGGCTGGCGATTTCCATGCGCAAATCGATGCTATCTGGGGAGGCGCGCGTGCGTAATCATCCGTTAGGGATTTATGAAAAAGCGCTGGCGAAAGATCTCTCCTGGCCGGAGCGGCTGGTGCTGGCAAAAAGCTGCGGCTTTGATTTTGTCGAAATGTCAGTGGATGAAACCGACGAACGGCTTTCACGTCTTGACTGGAGCGCCGCACAACGTGCCTCACTGGTCACCGCGATGATCGAAACGGGCGTTGCTATTCCGTCAATGTGTCTGTCTGCCCATCGCCGTTTTCCTTTTGGCAGCCGGGACGAGGCGGTGCGCGAACGGGCGCGGGAAATCATGAGTAAAGCGATTCGCCTGGCGCGCGATCTCGGCATTCGCACCATTCAACTGGCTGGTTACGACGTCTATTACGAAGACCATGACGACGGCACGCAGCAACGTTTTGCTGAAGGGCTGGCGTGGGCGGTAGAACAGGCGGCGGCATCACAAGTAATGCTGGCGGTGGAGATTATGGATACCGCGTTTATGAACTCCATCAGCAAATGGAAAAAATGGGACGAGATGCTCGCCTCGCCGTGGTTTACCGTCTACCCGGACGTCGGCAATCTTAGCGCCTGGGGCAATGATGTTCCCGCCGAACTGAAGCTGGGCATTGACCGTATTGCCGCAATCCACCTGAAAGACACTCAACCCGTTACCGAGCAAAGCCCCGGACAGTTCCGCGACGTGCCGTTTGGCGAAGGCTGCGTCGATTTCGTTGGCATCTTCAAAACGCTGCATGAGCTGAACTATCGCGGATCATTTCTGATTGAGATGTGGACCGAAAAAGCCAACGAGCCGGTACTGGAGATTATTCAGGCACGGCGGTGGATTGAAGCGCGTATGCAGGAGGCCGGATTTCTATGTTAGAGCAACTGAAAGCCGACGTGCTGGCGGCGAATCTGGCGCTTCCCGCTCACCATCTGGTGACATTCACCTGGGGCAATGTCAGCGCGGTAGACAACACGCGGCAATGGATGGTAATCAAGCCTTCCGGTGTCGAGTACGACGTGATGACCGCCGATGATATGGTGGTGGTTGAGATAGCCAGCGGCAAGGTGGTGGAAGGCAGCAAAAAGCCCTCGTCCGACACACCAACGCATCTGGCGCTCTACCGTCGATATGCAGAAATCGGTGGCATTGTGCATACCCACTCGCGCCACGCCACCATCTGGTCACAGGCCGGGCTGGATCTCCCCGCCTGGGGCACCACACACGCCGATTATTTCTATGGCGCCATCCCCTGCACGCGCCAGATGACCGTAGAGGAGATCAACGGCGAGTATGAATACCAGACCGGCGAAGTGATCATTGAAACTTTCGAAGAACGTGGCAGGAGTCCGGCACAAATTCCGGCGGTACTGGTGCATTCTCACGGTCCGTTCGCATGGGGTAAAAACGCCGCCGATGCGGTGCATAATGCCGTAGTGCTGGAAGAATGCGCCTATATGGGCCTGTTCTCACGCCAGCTCGCGCCGCAGCTTCCTGCCATGCAAAACGAACTCTTAGATAAGCACTACCTGCGTAAGCATGGGGCCAATGCTTATTACGGGCAATAATCTCTCACGCCGGGGCTTCATCGCCCCGGTACTATGAATTGATATACTCCCGTATCCGCACAACACCGCCACTTCGGTTAGCAGCTCGTCTGTTGCAATAGCTCGGTCAGGCTGATGTCCACTGCCATATCCGACATTACATTGATCAGCAAAAGCAAAAACGTTTAACGCAGACGATTATAATCATCAACCATTTCGTTGTACTCGCGTAATGCTTTCGGGAAAGAATCCTGGACCATCCAGCTTGAATTTGCGTCCTGAAGTTGCTCTTTATCCCAGTCAGAGTACGGGACTTTATCTCTGACGCGGCGAACATATTTTTTAGCCTCAAGCTGATACTGGTCTGCCGAAAGGATGAATGAAAAATTCATGCCGCCTTTATCCGCTTCTTTGGCCTGCGCCACCAGCGTTTCCAGTTCAGTCACTTTCTTCATTGCCGCTTCTGCATCAAATTTCTCTTGCGAAATCAGGTTATTAATTTGTTTCGCTGAAATCATGATAGCCAGAGAATAGTAGTGGAATTTTTTCCCTTCTCTTTGTTCAATATTTTTCAGTTCCACAAGCTGGCGCTTATCATTAATTTCCTGAATCGCCGAGTGATAAGATTCCGCAACCGGTTCAAAGGCTTCGATATTTTTCAATAATGCCTGGTGCAGCGTTTTGGCTTTAGCAAATGCGTCGTCTTTATAATTTTCCTGGGTGTAATATTTATCCATTTCATTAATAGTATTCCCCAGCGCGACTGCGGTATTAATATAATTCAACGCTACGCCATCAATAGGTTGCAGCTCAGGCGTTAACGCCACAACACTTTTCACGCCTTTTTCACACTCAGAAAGACTGGATTCACTAATGCCGTAGATGCCATAAACATGACTCTCTTTACCCGTTGGTCCCTGTTTAAAATCTTTCAGCCAGTCAGCATACCGCGCCAGACTGCGCTGTACAGGGATCTGTAACTTGTTATAGCACTTGATATAGACATCCATTTTTTCATCGAAAACCGCTTGTTCATCCACCTCCGGTTGCGCAGGCGTTTCAGGTTTAGCTTCTGCTTTTGCAACGGGAGCTTCAGTAGGTTTTGCTTCAGGAGCTGGTGCGGCAGGTTGACTATTGGCGGGCTGGGGAGTTTCTGTTTCAGTTTTTTTATCATCACATCCGGTGATACCGAGGGCCATTATAGCGATAATAATAGCTGAAGATAATAAATTCCTTTTCATTTAATTGCCTTATAAATATATAGATAAGAGAGTGAATATAATAAAGGAAAAAAGAAAATGTCACTACGCGTGTTTTGTTTATAAATAAATCTATAATATCCACAAAGTGAATGAGTCCTGTAATTTAATCTCTAAATCACAGGACTTATTTTAATTAACGGCACAACCCTGGCGAGAGGGAGTGTCATCTCCCCCCGCCATTAATCACGCACTACATCCCGTAGCGTTCGGCAATAGCGGCATGCTTCTCTTCATTCGCCCCGGCTTCTTTGGCAAGACGCCACCAGCACAACGGGTGTTCCCAGTCAGCGGTCAATTCGTGCAAGGTCTTATCGATATCACCTTTAGAAACTGAACGCGGCGCACTGATAACAAAATAGAACGCGGGCAGAGGATCAGCGCCTTCTCCCTGATGACTATCGGTTAACGTATAGTCATCATTACTGTTGCTCCAGTAGTACCAGTTTCGTTCACGGAGCGCCTCACGGAAGGCATTAAACTGTTCTTCACCAGGCATGACACCTTCGCAGAACCAGGACTCGCCGTACTCGGTCGGGATAATGGTTTTCAGACACCCATAAAGTGGCGTGAAATTCTTCTGCTCTTCTTCGTCTTCAGGTCGGGTGTTCAACATTTCTGCATCGAAAACCACAACCTCATCAACATGTTGCGGATAATCGGTGCGGTAAGTTGGCTCAATGATCCTTGCTGTTACCGGCCCAATACGTTGAGCATAGTAATAGCGGTATTCATAATTTTCCCGGAAGCGGATGTTTAACAGCCCCCATTTTTCATCAATAAAACCTTCGCCTTCCGTGAGTTCGATTTCCAGTTCAGCAGCAATAGCACGAACCAAATCCCATTGTTGCAGGATGCTGGCGGTCGCCATGATATCCCACTGGAGATTTCGAATATCTTCTTCACGGCTAATCATCAGTTGCTGCAATTGCTGTAAATAATCCAGTTGTCGATCCCAGGCTTCCTGTTTTTGTGCTGCCCAGGAGCACATGCGATAAACGCCAACCCACTCACGCCCTTTTTCGTTTTGCAGCAACTGTTGCCCAATCGACTCCAGTTCACTCCAGTCTTCCTGTTGGTTAATCACCCGCGCGCGGAACCACAAGGCCATATGTAGCAGCCCCGCCTGTTCATACTGCTTCGCCAGATGCTCGATAGTTTGCAGATCGTCACGGTGGAGCAAGAGATCCAACAGATCGAAGCAAAGTCCATTATCTTCCTGAAGATGGCTTTCAACGTAGCGTTGCAGGAGTTCAATCGATTCATCAATCGCATTGCAGGCGTTTAACGCATTGACCAGCTTGCCCAGCAATTCCACATCATCAGGCGTGTTCAGATAAGCGCGGCGGAATGTTTCTACGTCTTTTTCTGGATCTGGTTGCGTTTCTTCATCGCTATTTTCAGGTACTTCTACAACCGGACGAGCCAGCAACTCTGCTTCTTTGGCGGCAATTTTTTCACTCAGTTCGAGAAATTCGCGATCGACGCCCAGTAACGCGCGTAATTTTGGCATGTGTCGCTGGGCCAGTTTCATCGCCATTTTGGCAATCCAGACGGATTCGCGCTCCAGCGCCAGGGTAATTTGCAGTTTCGCCAGATCAACCGCTTTGCGGTGCGCCCCGGCCTGCGAACGATGTTCCAATATTTGTTGGATGATGCGCGCCAACTGCCAGCTGTTTCTTTGTGGATGACGGGGAAGTAACACGGTGATTATCTTCACCCACATGCCCCACGAATAGGGGGTCAGATCTGACCAACGAGGCAATTCCTCCCAGACCTCTTCGTCCTGCCCACATAACGCCATGATGTACAGTTTTTTGAGGTGATAACTGATGCGATCACGTCCCCAGTAATCGTTCTCTTTTGCCAGTTCATCAATTAATTTACGTGCTTCATCGTAACGCTGTAGTTCAATCAAAATATCGGCACGGGTATTCAATAATGCTTCAATATCATCATCACCGGATGCTTTAACCGCGTCGATTTGCCGATCCAGGTACGCCAGTGCCTCTTCTACCCTTTTGGAATCTATCAGTGCACTGGCATATTCAGTGGACAAACACTGAAAACAGCTCCAGGTCGGATCAATGCGCGCGATGGTTTCCTCACATACTGCCATGCGTTCATTCGCCCAGCCAGGTGCATCAATATTTTCGTAGCAGGCTGATAAATCCTGGGTAACGCAAATGGACTGCGGGCAATCTTTCGCCTCTTCCCGATGCGCTTTTTCAAACAGCGCTACCACGTCTGGCAGCACCTTTTCACCTTCTTCATAGTTAGTCAGGCGATGGCGCATTTCCCAGTGACCAATAAATATTTCCAGCCACGGATTTTTGGCTACTTGATTCAGTGCTTTCATTTCCGGCAATAGCGAATCGCATTTTTCTATTTGCAGGTGCAAAACACTTTCTGAAAAATCATCAATAAGCTGCGGAATATATTCTTGCCCGGCATCGCGCAACTCCTGACTATATTTGTTGTACCACTCCCATGTATCCATTTTATTTTCCTTGATTAATTAAGACAGGAATAACCTGAGTAAAATCTTCCAGTGCCTGGTGTAAATCCCACTGCTGTTCTTTATTACCGCTGGAGCACAAAATCACTTTCAGCGATTTTAATAACCGTAATGCTGCCGCTGGCTGTTGATGGTGTTGTAAGGAGGTCACCAGTTGCATGACACAGGGGTTATTAAGATTGATATACAGACTTGAGGTTTTAGTCTTTTGGATTTGCGAGGTAAATTGCCGCGCCAGCATTAATGCTGCGGTACTGATACGTTTATCTGCGTCATCCTGTTCGAGTATTTGTTTTAATTCTGCTTCGCGGTCTGGCGTGACCACGAGCGGTAAAACAGCGGGTTCGAAGCGGGAGATAATTAATTGCTCGCCATCGCAGAGATGCTCTTCCAGATAAGCCACCTGCTCTTCGGGTAATTCTGCCAGGCTGAACAACTGCTCATTACCTGTTTGTGTACCGACTTCGATAATCCGGCAGTGATATAACAGCGCCCAACGGCGTAAAAATGGCACCACCGCATAGCGATCGCCACGGGCTACAGGCCGTTGCAGAATATGGAACAACATCTCTTCAAAACCGCCGTCGCGACTTAACAGAATATGAATACTGTTATTAACGCGTAAATCCTTCGCCAGCAGCGCGCCTTTTGACGTTGGCACCTGCAAGCGATCTTTGAGCAAATCAAACAGGCGGTCATCACACAATGCCGCACCCAGCAACGCTTCGTTGTGGCGCATTAATACACGCCGCCAGATTTCTGGCTGATTTTGTGCGAGATCGGACAAACCAGAGATCAGCGCCTCTTTTAACGCTTCTTGTACCGCAACCCAGGTTTCGTCCCGCTGAAGATCTTCCCGGCTCGCCGTCGGCGTCAGTTTCGATGACTCAATCACGCCGCCAATAAATCCGGCCCAGGGCGGTAACAATTCACGCGCTTCATCATCCAGTAACATACCGCGCAAAAACAACGACAGGTTGCGGTTATCGCTGGTGCCGTAGGTCGCGCCATCCTGAATCCATAAAATCCCGACCGCGTCGCTCATTCCCGCGGGCACCACCGGAATGGTGCAAATCGGTTCGAAGGAGGATTCAAACTGCGCGGCAAAGGCGAGATTTTTACGCTGTACTAGCGCACGGTGCATGGTTACGCCTTCGGGGGCAACTTCACGCCACGGTGGTTGAAGTTTATTTACCGGCTCGCTGGCATCGCCGACATAGACCGGTTCGTGCAGCAATATGCAGTAGCGGGAAAGAACGCGGTTCAGCAAATTATTACTCGCCAGATGGCTGTACTCTTCTTTGAGCGTCAGAATCACCTGCGTTCCCGTTTCCGAGGACTGATGCGGCGTAACGGTATATTTTTGCCCGTCGGTAGAGTGGTATTTCCAGCTCTGATCCGGCGTTTGCCAGGATGTGGTCAACACCGTGACCTCTTTTGCCAGTACAAAGGCCGACAAAAAACCGAGGCCGAACATACCAATTAAACCGGTGTTGTCATCCTGCTGGCGCAACATTCGGGTATAACCCACACCTACTGTCGCCAGGAAGCCGTGTATTTCGCTTTCTGTCAGACCCGCACCGGTATCGGTAATGGTGATGGTGGACTTCGCCACGTCAGCCACCACACGAATCGCGTTATCCTTTGGCGCATCGGGCTGCTCAATCCTGCGGCGCACAATCGCATCATGGCCGTTCTGCACCAGCTCGCGCACGGCAACCACGGGTGTGGAGTAAAGATGCTTACTGAGCACCTCAATTAAGCCGTTTAAATTAACTTCTGTAGAATATGAACTGCCAGGTAACTGTAATGTACTCATTTTTCAATACTCATAATCCATCACCTACTATTGAAAATACATTGCTGTTTTTACAACCGGTGCAAGGTTTGTTATTTTCATTCACACATCGGAAACATTTATTTATTGACGCGATGATTAAAACAAAATGTTTTATATAAATAATGATTAATTCTTAAAGGATTAATGCGACTGGAGTATATCGATATGAACCGGAATTAACGAGATAATTTATTGTGGTGAAATTATTATTTAAATGGTGAATAATATATTGAGGATTATTTAATAGAAAAATAAAACCGCAATCCAGAATCAGAATTGCGGTATTTCTTTAATTATGAATCAAACGCTGCGGATGCGTATAAACCGTTGCCCGCCCCGGTTTACAAAAGCCCACCAGCGTCAGATTACAGCGCTCGGCCACTTCCACGGCAAGTGTGGTCGCGGCAGACACCGCAAACAAAATCTCTACGCCACACATCGCCGACTTTTGCACCATTTCATAACTGGCACGACTGGAAACCAGCACCGCACCTTGCTGCCAGCTTTCCCCTTCTTGCGCCCGGCGGCCCAGCAGTTTATCCAGCGCCACATGGCGACCCACGTCTTCATGCCCGCCGACCAGTTCGCCAGATGGCAACATCCAGGCGGCGGCGTGAGTACAACCAGTCAGTTGCCCCACTGGCTGGAAATCATTGAGATGACGTAATGCATCATCCAGTTTGTTGAGATCAAACGTCTGGGTGAACGGCAGCGGCTGCACCGGTTTACCGATGTCGTTAAGCTGTTCCACGCCGCATACACCACAGCCCGTGCGCCCCGCCAGCGCCCGACGACGCTCTTTCAACCCCATAAAGCGGCGACTGGAAAGTTCGATTTGCACTTCCAGACCATTACAGGAAGGAACAACATCCATGCCGAAGATATCGCGTGGGCTTTCGATAATTCCTTCGGAAAGCGAAAAACCGAGCGCAAACAGTTCAAGGTCTTTGGGCGATGCCATCATCACCACATGCGAAATACCGTTGTAGACCAGCGCAACGGGAACTTCTTCCGCCACCTCATCTAACCGTGGGTGTTGTAAATCGTCACGCCGCCATAACTCAATTTGACGAACACCTGTGATATTTGTCACATTTTTGGTTTCTTTTTGCTGTGTTTTTTTCACTTTCTCTTAACCAGATAAGAACACACACACCAACATTATGGTATTCTGTTACAAACCCTTCCTGGATGGAGGGAAATTGAGCCAATTCTGGACCTTTGCGGCCCCTTCCGCAAAGAAAAATAACTCCCACTCCCTGCACACTCAGCAAGCGAATGTAAATGGGACGTGACAATGTCGAAACAAGGAGCAATCCATGCAGGTCAGCAGAAGGCAGTTCTTTAAGATCTGCGCTGGCGGTATGGCAGGCACCACGGCAGCGGCACTGGGTTTTGCACCCAGCGTAGCACTCGCGGAAACCCGGCAGTATAAACTGCTGCGCACCCGCGAAACCCGTAATACCTGCACCTATTGTTCCGTAGGCTGTGGGCTGTTGATGTACAGCCTCGGTGACGGAGCAAAAAACGCCAAAGCATCTATCTTCCATATCGAAGGCGATCCGGATCACCCGGTCAACCGCGGTGCACTTTGTCCGAAAGGCGCTGGCCTGGTGGATTTCATCCACTCCGAAAGCCGTCTGAAGTTCCCGGAATACCGTGCGCCAGGTTCTGATAAATGGCAGCAAATCAGTTGGGAAGAGGCGTTTGATCGCATCGCCAAACTGATGAAAGAAGACCGCGATGCTAACTACATTGCGCAAAACGCCGAAGGCGTGACTGTTAACCGCTGGCTCTCCACCGGGATGCTGTGTGCTTCCGCGTCGAGTAACGAAACCGGCTATTTAACGCAAAAATTCTCCCGCGCGCTGGGTATGCTCGCGGTAGACAACCAGGCGCGCGTCTGACACGGACCAACGGTAGCAAGTCTTGCTCCAACATTTGGTCGCGGTGCGATGACCAACCACTGGGTCGACATCAAGAACGCCAACCTCGTCGTGGTGATGGGCGGTAACGCCGCTGAAGCTCACCCGGTCGGGTTCCGCTGGGCGATGGAAGCCAAAATTCACAACGGCGCGAAGCTGATTGTGATCGATCCTCGCTTTACGCGTACGGCGGCGGTGGCTGACTACTATGCCCCTATTCGTTCCGGTACTGACATTGCTTTCCTGTCAGGCGTATTGCTGTACCTGCTGAACAATGAAAAATTCAACCGCGAATACACCGAAGCCTATACCAACGCCAGCCTGATCGTGCGTGAGGATTACGGCTTTGAAGATGGCCTGTTCACCGGCTACGACGCGGAAAAACGCAAGTACGATAAATCCAGCTGGACCTACGAACTGGACGAAAACGGCTTCGCCAAACGCGATACCACGCTGCAACATCCGCGCTGCGTGTGGAACTTGCTGAAACAGCACGTTTCCCGCTACACGCCAGATGTGGTTGAAAACATCTGTGGTACGCCAAAAGACGCGTTCCTGAAAGTCTGCGAATATATCGCCGAAACCAGTGCTCACGATAAAACTGCCTCGTTCCTCTACGCGCTCGGCTGGACGCAACACTCCGTTGGCGCGCAAAACATTCGTACGATGGCGATGATCCAACTGCTGCTCGGCAACATGGGGATGGCAGGCGGCGGCGTTAACGCCCTGCGCGGTCACTCCAATATTCAGGGGCTGACGGACCTGGGGCTGCTGTCGCAGAGCCTGCCAGGTTACATGACGCTGCCAAGCGAGAAGCAGACCGATCTGCAAACCTACCTCGCCGCCAGCACGCCGAAACCGCTGCTGGAAGGACAGGTTAACTACTGGAGCAACTACCCGAAATTCTTCGTCTCCATGATGAAGGCCTTCTTTGGTGATAAAGCGACGGCGGAAAATAGCTGGGGCTTTGACTGGTTGCCGAAGTGGGATAAAGGCTACGACGTCCTGCAATACTTCGAGATGATGAAAGAGGGCAAGGTCAATGGCTATATCTGCCAGGGCTTTAACCCGGTTGCCTCATTCCCGAACAAAAACAAAGTGATCGGTTGTCTGTCGAAACTGAAGTTCCTCGTGACCATCGACCCACTGAATACTGAAACCTCCAACTTCTGGCAGAACCACGGTGAGCTGAACGAAGTTGACTCGTCGAAGATCCAGACCGAAGTGTTCCGTCTGCCATCGACCTGCTTCGCGGAAGAGAACGGTTCAATCGTTAACTCCGGTCGCTGGTTGCAGTGGCACTGGAAAGGTGCGGACGCCCCGGGGATTGCGCTGACTGACGGCGAGATCCTCTCCGGTATCTTCCTGCGCTTGCGCAAGATGTATGCCGAACAGGGTGGCGCGAACCCGGACCAGGTGCTGAACATGACCTGGAACTACGCCATTCCGCATGAGCCATCTTCAGAAGAAGTGGCGATGGAGAGTAACGGTAAGGCGCTGGCCGATATTACCGATCCGGCAACCGGTGCGGTTATCGTCAAGAAAGGCCAACAACTTAGCTCGTTCGCCCAACTGCGCGATGACGGTACGACCTCCTGTGGCTGCTGGATTTTCGCCGGTAGCTGGACGCCAGAAGGCAACCAGATGGCGCGTCGTGATAACGCCGATCCGTCTGGCCTCGGTAACACGCTGGGCTGGGCATGGGCATGGCCGCTTAACCGCCGCATTCTGTATAACCGCGCCTCCGCAGACCCGCAGGGTAACCCGTGGGATCCGAAGCGTCAGTTGCTGAAATGGGACGGCACTAAGTGGACCGGCTGGGATATTCCGGACTACAGCGCAGCGCCTCCGGGCAGTGGCGTCGGGCCGTTTATCATGCAGCAGGAAGGCATGGGACGTCTGTTTGCCCTCGATAAGATGGCGGAAGGTCCGTTCCCGGAACACTACGAGCCGTTTGAAACGCCGCTGGGAACTAACCCACTGCATCCAAACGTTATCTCGAACCCGGCTGCGCGTATCTTTAAAGACGACGCCGAAGCTCTGGGTAAAGCCGATAAGTTCCCATATGTCGGAACCACCTATCGTCTGACCGAGCACTTCCACTACTGGACCAAACACGCGCTGTTGAACGCGATTTTGCAACCAGAGCAGTTTGTGGAAATCGGTGAGTCGCTGGCGAATAAACTTGGCATTGCCCAGGGCGATACCGTGAAAGTCTCCTCCAACCGTGGCTATATCAAAGCCAAAGCGGTGGTGACCAAACGTATTCGCACGCTGAAAGCGAACGGCAAAGATATCGATACCATCGGTATTCCAATTCACTGGGGCTATGAAGGCGTTGCAAAAAAAGGCTTTATTGCCAATACGTTAACGCCATTCGTTGGTGATGCGAACACGCAGACGCCGGAGTTTAAGTCCTTCCTTGTGAATGTGGAAAAGGTATAACGGAGACGACATATGGCTTATCAATCGCAAGACATTATTCGTCGCTCCGCGACTAACGGTCTGACCCCCGCGCCTCAGGCGCGGGACTTCCAGGAAGAAGTGGCGAAACTCATCGACGTCACCACCTGCATCGGCTGTAAAGCCTGTCAGGTGGCGTGTTCAGAGTGGAACGACATTCGCGATACCGTCGGCAATAACATTGGGGTGTACGACAACCCCAATGATTTAAGCGCCAAATCGTGGACGGTAATGCGCTTCTCGGAAGTGGAGCAGAACGACAAACTGGAATGGCTGATCCGCAAAGACGGCTGTATGCACTGTTCCGATCCAGGCTGCCTGAAAGCGTGCCCGGCGGAAGGGGCAATTATTCAGTATGCCAACGGTATCGTCGACTTCCAGTCCGAGCAGTGCATTGGCTGCGGTTATTGCATTGCGGGCTGCCCGTTCGATATTCCGCGCCTCAACCCGGAAGACAACCGCGTCTACAAATGTACGCTGTGCGTTGACCGCGTGGTGGTTGGGCAAGAGCCGGCCTGCGTGAAAACCTGCCCGACGGGTGCGATTCACTTCGGTACGAAAGAGTCGATGAAAACGCTGGCGAGCGAGCGCGTAGCTGAGCTGAAAACCCGTGGTTACGACAATGCGGGTCTGTATGATCCGGCTGGCGTTGGTGGTACACACGTCATGTACGTGCTGCACCATGCTGACAAGCCGAATCTGTATCATGGCTTGCCGGAGAACCCGGAAATCAGCCAAACCGTGAAATTCTGGAAAGGCATCTGGAAACCGCTCGCGGCTGTTGGCTTTGCGGCTACCTTTGCGGCCAGTATCTTCCACTACGTGGGTGTCGGTCCGAACCGTGCGGATGAGGAAGAGAACAATCTGCACGAAGAGAAAGACGAGGAGCGCAAATGAAACGACGTGACACCATCGTGCGCTACACCGCGCCGGAACGTATCAACCACTGGGTCACCGCCTTCTGTTTCATCCTGGCGGCGGTGAGCGGGCTGGGGTTTTTCTTCCCCTCCTTCAACTGGTTGATGCAAATCATGGGCACACCGCAGCTGGCGCGCATTCTGCACCCGTTTGTCGGCGTGGTTATGTTTGCCTCGTTCATCATCATGTTTTTCCGTTACTGGCATCACAACCTAATCAATCGGGATGATATCTTTTGGGCGAAGAATATTCGTAAGATCGTCGTCAACGAGGAAGTAGGTGACACCGGGCGTTATAACTTCGGTCAGAAATGCGTTTTCTGGGCGGCGATTATTTTCCTGGTCCTGCTGCTGGTGAGCGGTGTGATTATCTGGCGTCCTTATTTTGCGCCTGCTTTCTCAATCCCGGTGATCCGATTCGCGTTAATGCTGCATTCATTTGCCGCAGTGGCGTTAATTGTGGTTATCATGGTGCATATCTACGCCGCCCTTTGGGTGAAAGGCACGATTACCGCCATGGTGGAAGGATGGGTTACCAGCGCATGGGCGAAGAAACATCACCCGCGCTGGTACCGTGAGGTCCGCAAGACAACGGAAAAGAAAGCTGAATGAGTATTCGCATAATCCCGCAAGATGAGCTGGGTTCGAGCGAGAAACGTACGGCGGATATGATTCCGCCGTTATTGTTCCCTCGGCTCAAAAATTTATACAACCGCCGCGCCGAGCGTCTGCGCGAGCTGGCAGAAAATAATCCGCTGGGTGATTACCTGCGCTTTGCTGCGCTTATCGCCCACGCCCAGGAAGTGGTGCTGTACGACCATCCGCTGGAGATGGATCTGACCGCGCGCATTAAAGAAGCCAGCGCACAGGGCAAGCCACCGCTGGATATTCACGTTCTGCCGCGTGATAAGCACTGGCAAAAACTGCTGATGGCGCTGATTGCTGAGCTGAAACCTGAAATGAGCGGCCCGGCGCTGGCGGTGATTGAGAATCTGGAGAAGGCATCGACCCAGGAGCTGGAAGATATGGCCAGCGCACTGTTTGCCTCTGATTTCTCTTCCGTCAGCAGCGATAAAGCGCCGTTTATCTGGGCTGCACTGTCGCTCTACTGGGCGCAGATGGCCAATCTGATCCCCGGCAAAGCCCGCGCTGAATACGGCGAACAGCGTCAATATTGCCCGGTTTGTGGTTCTATGCCGGTGTCCAGCATGGTGCAAATTGGCACCACTCAGGGGCTGCGTTACCTGCACTGCAACCTGTGTGAAACCGAATGGCACGTGGTGCGCGTAAAATGCAGCAACTGCGAGCAGAGCGGCAAACTGCACTACTGGTCGCTGGATGACGAACAGGCCGCGATTAAAGCCGAAAGCTGCGATGACTGCGGCACTTACCTGAAGATTCTTTATCAGGAAAAAGAGCCGAAAGTTGAAGCCGTGGCAGATGACCTCGCCTCTCTGGTACTGGACGCGCGAATGGAGCAAGAAGGCTACGCCCGCAGTTCCATTAACCCGTTCCTGTTTCCGGGTGAAGGGGAGTAATCTCTGACGTTTTCCGGGTGGCGCTGGTCGCCCGGATTACAGCTCATAGGGTGTGACGACACCTGCTATTCCCGCAAAACCTCTCGTATTTTGCGAGGCGTTTTCCAGATATGATGTAACAGTTGCAGTTATTATAAGTTCAGGTAAAACAATCTTGTATTAATACCAGAATAAGGGCATCTGGTTTTTTATATTCAAGAATAAAAAATTTTTGTCATTCCTTATGCTCCTTACACTGATCATCAACACCTACTGTCTCCCCCCTTTGCCTGCCACCCTTTGCTTTACGCACCGGAAATTGCTGATGCTCCAGATATTGCTCTACCGCTTCGCGTAAAATTGCAGATCGTGAAACCTTACGCCAGCCCCTGAGTTTATTCAGCCGTTTAATTGCCTCTTCTGATAAATGAAGAAAAACCGTATTCATCGCCATTGCCACCACCTTACATATATTACTCATTAATGTATGTGCGAAAATTACGCCGGAAAATCATTAAAAAAAAGCGGATTTTTGCATGTTGTTTTGTTTTTGCGAGACGCTTTCCAGATTTTTCACGCCCGTGAATTTCCCTGTATCCATCCAGCAAAAACGGGCGTATAAAGCTGTACATTCATACAGCAAAATGAGTTCTACTATGGCACTGGAAAAAGGAATTGCAGAGTTAGTCGCAGAGTTTATCGCTGCGGGTCGCCCCTCATCGCGTCAACAAAGTATTGCGCAACGCAGGGAGGGCTATATCGCCAGCGCTGTCCTTGCGGGTGAGACAGAAACGCGGGTAGATATTCAGACTATCGAACTTGAAGGGATGACCTTACGAATAGTGTCACCGCTGAATGCCCCGACATTACTCCCGACGATAATTTATTACTACGGTGGCTGTTTTGTTAGCGGCGGGTTCGCAACTCACGACAACCAACTGCGCCAGTTAGCCTATTACGGGCAATGTCGGGTTATTGCCGTCCAGTATCGGCTGGCACCGGAACATACTTTCCCCGCCGCCCATGATGATGCGCAACGAGGTGCAGAATTAGTCTGGCAGCACGCCGAACAACTCGGCGTTGATAAACAACGGATAACCCTTGCAGGCGACAGCGCAGGTGGGCATCTGGCGCTGGTGACCGCTTTGCGATTAAAGCGTGCTGGCAACTGGCAACCGGCACAACTCATTTTAATTTATCCCATGCTTGATGCGACTGCGCATTTCGAAAGCTATATCCGCAATGGTCACGATTACATCATTACACGCGATACTCTACTGAGCGGCTTTGAGATATACCTGCCAGATATTGATCGCAAGCATCCTGAAGCCAGTCCTCTATGGCACGATGATTTTAATGGCTTGCCGCCTGTTCATATCATTACCGCAGAATATGATCCGCTTTGTGATGAAGGCGAAGCGTTGTATCACCGCATGACAGGGCAAGGAGTGCAATGTACCTGCCAACGCTACCCTGGCGTTATCCACGGATTTTTTCAGTTAGGTGGTATCAGCGAGGCCGCGCGTACGGCGCTACGGGATGTGGCCTGGAGAGCGGGAAGGTAGCTCCGGATTCAGATAAAAATTATTTTCAACTTGAAAACATCACAGGTCTGCCTTACAGTGTTTTCAGGTTGAAAACTCGTAATGGAATTACACCATGCATGTTATCAGCCACAAGCCTTTTAACGAGGCGATAAAACGTTTTCCACTTTATGAAGATGCCCTTATTGATTTATTAAATCTTCTTGAAAAAACAACGTTTAGCGATCCGGGTGAGATGAAAAGATATATTTCCTCTCTGGATAACTTTAAGTACAGAGATAAATGGTGGGTGATTAATATTGCAGGCAATCATTTACGACTTATAGCCTATATAGATTTCAGGCTCCAAAAATGTTTTGTCAAACATATTGTTACCCACAACGAATACGACCGACTCACCACCTGGTATCGGAGCCATAAAAATGAGAACACATCACACACCAGCAGAAGACTCGGCCAATTTTGAAACGCTCGTCAGTACCTTCGCCCACGCAGTAAAAGGCATCCCATTATGTGGCCCTAAAGCAGATCAAGAGGAATACCATAATGCGCTGAAACTGATCGAGTTTTTAGTCGATCGTGACGATCTGGAAAACCCTTTATTTGAATTGCTCAGCGCGCGGATCCGCAAATATGAAAATAACGCTCCGGAATTTCAGCATTTCAATCAGCGGTTAGCATCGACCCCACGCGGCGTAAGTCTGTTACGGATCCTCATGGATCAACATGGGCTTAAGGCGGCTGATTTGGCACAAGAACTTGGCTCTAAATCCAATGTGAGTAATATTCTTAATGGTCGCCGGGCGCTCACCGTTCGTCATATCAAGGCGTTAAGCGAGCGTTTTAATCTCCCGGCTGAAGCGTTTATTGATAATTAAAACGCCCTACTCTTCTTCGTTCCCGCCCTCTTCATACGGACCAAATGGCTTCGCGGGCAGAACGATATACGTCCCTTCAAACACCGCGCCTGGCGTCTCATCGCCAAAGATTTCGACCTGCATTTGCACCCGCGCTTTGCGCCCGCGTGCCAGACGGTCAAGATCGCCGCTTAACGCACCGAGGTCGGCTACCGCATGCGGTTTACCGCTAATCGGTTTGCTATAGCGGATATGCGCATCCGCCAGAATAATCGTTCCGCCGAGATGGCGTTCGCGCAGCATCAACCAGATAAGCCCCCAACCGGTGAGCGTAGCCAGCGAGAATAAACTCCCGGCAAACAGCGTGTGGTGCGGATTCTGATTGCCGGTTTCCGGCATGGTGGTGATAAATTTTTGCCCGGTATATTGCTGAATGCGCACGCCCATTTTTTCACTCAGCGGGATATGTTCGTACCACGCTTGTTGCAACTGCGCGCACCAGTCGCCGCGATGCAGAATGTCATCCAGAGTGGCGACGGGTTTAATCATCAAAAAATGGCGGATTGGCGTGGTGGTTGGCGTGGTGATCTCTCCCTGATTAACAAATCCCAGTTTGGCAAAAAACTCTACTGCGTCTTCGCGGGCGCTACAGGTCACGCGCTTAACGCCTTCCTGGCGCGCTACAGACTCCAGGGTCATCGCCATCAGCGTTCCCAGCCCTTTGTCCTGCACGTCGGGATGAACGGCCATAAAGCGAATGGACGCTTCGTTATCGGCATTAATATACAGCCGCCCTACTGCCACCAGATTACCCTGCTCGTCGACGACCATCTGGTGATGCGCCATCGCATCCCACGCGTCGCGTTCCGAACCTTTTGGTTGATGCAGGGGTTTACGCAACATCTCCCAGCGGAACTGATAGTAGCGCTCTAATTCTTCTTCTGTTTGTGGAACCCGAAGGTGATACATAGCGATACTCTCTCTTGTTTCCCGTGACACCCCTGGAAGCTGGCTCATACCTGCAACCAGAATGTCACGGGACCATCATTGACCAGCGATACCTGCATATCCGCAGCGAAGCGTCCTGTTTGCGTGTTCATCTCCTGCTGACGGCAGCGTTCGACGAAATAGTCATATAACGCCTCTGCGCGATCCGGTGATGCGCCTTTGGAGAAGCTTGGGCGCATCCCTCGTTCGGTATCTGCGGCAAGGGTAAACTGGGAAACTACCAGTACACTACCGCCCGCCTGTTGCACGTTGAGGTTCATCTTGCCTTCGGCATCGCTGAAGATACGATAGCCGAGCACACGCTCGCACAGACGGTTTGCTTTCTGTTCGTCGTCATCCTTTTCGACACCCAATAACACCAAAAGTCCCGCGCCAATTTCGCCCGTCACTTCTCCCTCCACGGTGACGCTGGCACGGGTTACGCGTTGAATTAATGCAATCATGGTTCGTCGTCTTCTTCTTGTTCAGCTGCTTGTTTTAGTTTGCGGTATTCCCCGAGAGTGACAGTAATTTCCGCGCCAAGCAAGACGATACACCATGTCCAGTAGACCCAGACAAAGAGAATGGGTATCACCGCCAGCACGCCGTAAATGAGCTGATATGACGGGAACATGGTGATATAAAGCGCGAAACCTTTCTTTCCTGCTTCGAACAGGAGTGCGGCGACAAACGCGCCGACAATCGCGTCGCGATTCGGTACGCGGATGGTGGGAACGATGCTGTAAAGCAACCAGAAGGAGATCCACGACAACAGCAGCGGAAAAATACGCAGCACATTGTCGATGACAGTATTGAGATCGCTCGCCCAACGCAGGGAGAGCAGATAGGAACTGATCGCCAGACTGGCCCCTGCCAGCAGCGGCCCCAGCGTTAAAATCATCCAGTACACAGCAAACGAGTAAATTTTTGGCCGTACCCGTTTACTTCGCCAGATGGCATTCAATGCACTATCGATGGAGTACATCAACAATAACGCCGTGACGATCAGGCCACATGCCCCGACGGCGGTCATCTTGTTGGAATTGGCAACAAACTGTTCAATATATTGCTGGATAACGTCGCCAGTGGCAGGCAGAAAGTTGGCAAAAATAAAGTGACGCAACTGAATGCTGACGTCGGAAAACATGGGAAAAGCGGCGAAAAGCGCAAAAACAACGGCAACCAGCGGCACTAATGAGAGCAACGACACATAGGCAAGATTACCTGCCAGGGTGGTCATGTTGTCCTCATTAATGCGTTGCCAGAGTAGTTTCAGCCAGGCCCATAGCGGACGGGTACGATACCTGGCTTTTTCATGGATGGTTTTTAGCATAACACCTTCGCGAAATAGTCCGGGATGGTGGTTTTATCTTTCACCAGAATACTGGTAATGCCTAGCTGATTTGCTCCTTCTATATTATCGGCGTTATCGTCGAAAAAGATGGTATCGCTGGGTGAAAAACCTTCCGCCTGCAAAACATGCTGGTAAATTCGTGCTTCAGGTTTGCGCATGCCCAGATCTTGCGAAAGATAGATATGGTCAGCAGCATCACGGATTTCCGGGTATTCCTCCGGCCAGAAGGTGGTATGCAGGCGGTTGGTATTGGAAAGCACCACCACGCGATGCCCCTGCTCACGCAGTTTATGCATGATGGCGATCACTTCCGGGCGCAGCGCGACAAACACCGCCTGCCAGCCGTGGGAGAACTGCTCGTAGCTTAGCGGTAGAGCCATCTCATGGCACATCGCCTCTGCGAACGCTTCGTCGCTAATTTCCCCGCGCTCATGCTGATGAAACGCCTCCCCCATATGAAAACTCTTCTTAAGCGATGCCAGCGGAATACGCGTTAAATCGCTCCAGGTTCCCAGCACACGGTTAAAGTCGATATCGACAATCACATTACCTAAATCAAAGATATAGAGCATTTTTGCCTCCTTTCTCGCCACAAGAAATTAACTGTAGCGGGAAAGGATGAGTTTGGCTATGCAGCAATAAGGGTAATCTTGTGACGCTGATTGCGAAAAAGCAGAGTAATTTCACTGGCTTTTTCGCAATAGATGATGGTTAAGATTCAGGCATAAATTGCCAATGGGTTTCAATGAGCAGTGGCTTATCTGGTGCCGCTAATTCCGGCGTTAGTTGCCTGGGTAAGTGGATTAACACAGGTGGCATCAGGCTGTTTATCAAATACCACCAGACTGTTTGCAGAAGAGGTCATGGTCATCGCGAGTTAACCAAGCCACCGTAACTTAACCTTCACCCCGTCATAAAAGACAAAACAGTCGTCCCAAGGGCCAGCTCAATCAGTCTGGTGCAAAAAATTTTGTTTTGCTGGATACGGGCTACGGTTGATAAGGCTGGTATTGTTTTCAATGGCCGGATTAAACACATCCGGCCATTAATCAAGCTTCAGCCGCCAGCATCTCTTTCTTACGTTGACTAATTCGCTTAACCAGCATTACGGAAACCACCGCACCACAGAATGCGAAGCAGGCCATAATGCCAAACACGATTTTGTAGCCAATAATCCCCGGATTTAAATCCAGAATGTAGCCATACAGACTGAAGCAGAACATCGCCGGGGCGTAACCGATAAAGCTACCCAAAGCCATCGCCGCGCCTGTTTTATTTTCAGCAATTTTTGCTTCGCCAATAGGTGCAAAGAATACGGCGCGCTGCGTAAAGACAATCGCGCCAAAGCCCAGCGTACACGCCATCCCTAAATAGACCGGCATGCTTTCGTGCGGCAGCATAATCAACAGTACGAGCGCAGCGGTACTGATGATAAAGGTGTAGCATAGATATTTACTCGGTGATTTCAGGATCTTATCTGAAATCATGCCACCAATCGGTCCACCGATCATTTTCAGACAGTATTGGTTAATGATGCCGTAAGCCCCCACCAGCGCAACGGGTAGCAGATAGATGTTTTTCAGGAATGGAATGAAGAATGTCAGGCCACAGTAAACCGCGTAAACGAAGAAGACGTTGAAAGCGATAAGCCAGATGGTTTTGTCTTTCAGCACCGAGGTCATACTGGTGTTTTGCGATGCTTCGTCTTCTTTTTTCGCCTCCACGGACGGTGCCTCTTCTTTGTCATTCAGTACAAAGAAAATGATAATGCCCACGGCAATCACAATAAGGGAATAGAACCAGATACCCGCTTTAAAGCCCAACAAGCCACTGCCAAACCAGGTAAATACTGCCAACGCAGAAAATGCCACCACGGTATCAACAATGCCACGCCCTGTTTCGAAGAAGCCAAACAAACGACCTTGTTGTTCGCTATTGCCCAATCGACTTACTGACTTGAGCAAGACAGGCCAGTTCATCATGTCGCAGGTAACGCCAAATAGCGCCCAGACAAAGAGGATGCCCCAATAACCTGGCATTGTCGTCAAATAAACACCCAGTAATCCCGTCGCAATGAGGGAGAATGACATGGTGTATCTGCGCGGTAGTTTATCGGCAAAATAAATAGACAGAAAAAAGCCCACTGTGGTGACAAATGAGTTTACCGACATAGCATTACCAATTTGACCATTAGTCAAATGGAAATATTCCTGCATCGGGATATAAAACGCATCTTTCAGCGACGGTAATTTATAAATTGTACCGCCACACAGTGTTAATAGACTAAATAACGCCCATTTCTTTTTCGTGAGCATAACATCCCCTAAGCGATTTTTAAAATCACTGTTTTAAAGGCAATAAGATATCGACCATTCTTATGGAATGGTTTTATTAACTGCGTATGGGTTAAAACTTATTAGTGGTTCAGAAGATGGCTTGCCTCTTGTTTGATTTGTTGTAGTACGTTACGCACATGATTTATCTGATTAATTGCATCTTCTTTTTCTTTACGTAACCGCGTATCCAGTAAATGTTTTTCTGGCAACGGTGTTTCACTCATCTGGCGATAAGGGATCCACGGATTATCATCTTCGTCTTCAAAGCGGAACGCCGGAGCATAATAATCAACCTCTTCTTCCAGGCCATATGCCGTCACCTGCGGCTCATCATCGCCCAGGCAGATAAGGTGCGTTAATAACGCTTTGAATGGCATATCTCCCTGACCTGAAATACAGGCTTTATGGCCCAGACCACCCTGTTCTTTAACAATCAATGCATCTTTGATATGCACCTGGGTAATATGCGGCGCCATCGTTTTTAAAGCGTCCATGGGATGCTCATTTGCATTGATCATGTTCGCAAAATCAAACAGTAAGGAAAGAGATTCCATCTCACTTTCTTTGACCAGCGACACCAGCTCATGGCTTTTTAAATCTTCATGCTGCTCGATCGTAAAAGTCAGGCCGCTGTCCTGATACGTTTCCCGTACATAGGCAATATCGTTAGCGATGATCGATAATACGTCGCGCAAATTACCTTCATAACGTGGATAAAAACGTACGGACGATGCCCCGGTTTTCAACGCGATGGCGACGGCTTCGTCAATAGATGCCTTATCTGAGGCGCTAGTTTCAATATGAATATCAAGGTTCAGACGGCGGGCTTTATCCCCAAAGGCAGAGAGTTCTTTATCGTCCATATTACCAAGAGAAAAACGTTCGCCATCCAGAACATGAATTTTGACGCCCCGCAGATTATTTTCACTCGCGATATCAAGTAAATCAGCAGGCAACACTCTTTCCAGCCGCATATTTAAATGAAAGGCATAGGCATGTAAATAAAGAGGAAGAGTGTCGACACGTTGTAGAATCTTTCTTGCGTTATTTATTGTCACCATAAAACACCTACAGATTAATGATGAGGTCTACGGCCTCAAATCGCCAATATTCAATATCTATCTGGACAATATTGCCTTGCTGGTCAGCGCGATGCTTTTCAATTAAGATCGCAGGCATACCCGCAGAACCGCCAAGATACTTGCTGATATCGCCCGGCATTCTGACGGGTTTGAAAATCAATTTTTTTACTACCGTCTCTTTTTGGTAGCACTTTTCCCAGACTGCAGAAAATGAGTGGTTTTCAAGTTGCTCAGTAAAACCTGGGGCAACTTCAGGATTAATATACGTTTCGTGATAGAAAACTTTATGTCCTTCCAGCGCCCCCCAACCGGTAATGCGGTAGAGTTCGGTTGACGGCGTCACTGCAATCAGTGGCATGAGCGTTTCAGGAATGTCGCGGGTACGTTTTTTCTCAGTAAATCCCCAGGAAGGTTCCCGCCCTTGTTCAATAGCGGCCCGCTGAAAGCTCGCCGACAGCTCCGGGCTGTAATTAAATCGCGGCTGAGTCACGAACCAACCTTTACGATCCTTACGGAAGATTTTGGATTCTGCCTCGAGGTTCAGCAACGCCTGGCGCAGCGTCATACGTTTAATGCCCAGCAGCTCTCCCAGCTCTCTTTCTGAAGGGAGTTTTCCACCCGGCGTGGTGATGCCATCTTTCAACCACCGATCCAGTTTCTCTTTTGCATTTTCTACGGTGGATTGATTTCCCGTCATTGTTTAATCCTTTTGGTTTAAACCAGATGAGGCATCTTACGCTTACGCCAAAAAAGAAAGCAATTAACGGCGTATGACTTTGCTGATAATTGTGACAAAGCTCTCTATTGACGTAACCACAGACTTATAAGGGAGATACTCGCATTGGTGAGCGCTCACGACAGGCAAAAAAAAACCTGCCATCGCTGGCAGGTTTTTTATGACTGAAAAGCGAAATTAATCGTCTTTCGGTGCGCGGTTAGCGCGACGACGATCGTTTTCCGTCAGGTGACGTTTACGAATACGGATAGAGGTCGGAGTCACTTCTACCAGTTCGTCATCATCGATGAACTCCAGAGCTTGTTCCAGAGTCATGCGGATAGGCGGAACCAGAACAACGGCTTCGTCAGTACCGGAAGCACGCATGTTAGTCAGTTTCTTACCGGTCAGGCAGTTTACAGTCAGGTCGTTAGAGCGGCTGTGAATACCGATAATCTGACCTTCGTAAACTTCTGCACCGTGACCGAGGAACAGCTTACCGCGATCCTGCAGACCGAACAGCGCGAACGCAACCGCTTTACCCTGACCGTTAGAGATCAGTACGCCGTTCTGACGCTGACCTACTTCACCCGGACGAACGTCGTCGTAGTGGCTGAAGGTGGAGTACAGCAGACCTGTACCGGAAGTCATGGTCATGAACTCAGAACGGAAGCCGATCAGACCACGGCTTGGGATCACGTAGTCGAGACGTACGCGGCCTTTACCGTCTGGATTCATGTTTTTCAGGTCGCCTTTACGTTCGCCCAGCGCCTGCATTACAGAACCCTGATGCTGTTCTTCAACGTCCAGAGTCACGTTTTCATACGGCTCTTGTTTACGACCGTCGATTTCACGGAAGATAACTTTCGGACGGGATACCGCCAGTTCGAAACCTTCACGACGCATGTTTTCGATAAGAACAGACAGGTGCAGTTCGCCACGACCAGAAACACGGAACGCATCGGCGTCTTCGGTTTCTTCTACGCGCAGCGCAACGTTGTGTACCAGTTCTTTGTTCAGACGGTCCAGGATCTGACGAGACGTTACGAACTTACCTTCTTTACCGCAGAACGGCGAGGTGTTAACGCAGAAGAACATAGAAACGGTCGGCTCATCAACGGAGAGTGCCGGCAGCGCTTCAACGTTTTGCGTGTCGCAAACGGTGTCAGAAATGTTCAGTTCGCCCAGGCCCGTGATCGCTACGATATCGCCAGCTTCCGCCAGATCAGTTTCGATACGTTCCAGACCGAGGTGGCCCAGCACTTTACCGACTTTCGCGTTGCGGGTTTTGCCTTCGCTATCGATGATAGTAACTTGCTGGTTCGGCTTCACTTTACCGCGCTTGATGCGGCCAATGCCGATAACGCCAACATAGCTGTTGTAATCAAGCTGAGAAATCTGCATCTGGAACGGACCGTCAAGGTCAACGTCCGGCGCAGGAACGTGGTCAATAATCGCCTGATACAGCGGGGTCATGTCTTCCGCCATATCTTCATGGTCCAGACCCGCGATACCGTTCAGCGCAGAGGCGTAAACGATCGGGAAGTCCAGCTGCTCGTCGGTCGCGTCGAGGTTAACGAACAGGTCGAATACCTGATCCACAACCCAGTCAGGACGCGCGCCAGGGCGGTCAACTTTGTTGATAACAACAATCGGCTTCAGGCCGTAAGCAAACGCTTTTTTGGTTACGAAGCGCGTTTGCGGCATCGGGCCGTCAAATGCGTCAACCACCAGCAGCACTGAGTCTACCATGGACATTACACGTTCAACTTCACCACCGAAGTCGGCGTGCCCCGGGGTATCAACGATATTGATACGGTAATCATTCCATTTGATAGCGGTGTTTTTCGCGAGGATGGTAATCCCACGCTCTTTCTCCAAATCGTTGGAGTCCATCACGCGCTCTTGGGTTTCGGCACGAGAGTCGAACGTACCGGATTGTTGGAGCAGCTTGTCTACCAGGGTGGTTTTACCATGGTCGACGTGCGCGATGATGGCGATATTACGCAATTTTTCGATCACAACTTTGCCTCAGGCATTAGAAATAGCGCGTTATTGTACACGGATTAATCGCACTACAAAACAGGATCACAAACATCCTCCGCAAACAAGTATTGCAGAGTCCCTTTGTGATCGCTTTCACGGAGCATAAAAAGGGTTATCCAAAGGTCATTGCACCAACATGGTGCTTAATGTTTCCATTGAAGCACTATATTGGTGCAACATTCACATCATGGTGCAGCCCTTTTGCACGATGTTAAGCATGATAACGCCTTTTAGGGGCAATTTAAAAGTTGGCACAGATTTCGCTTTATCTTTTTTACGGCGACACGGCCAAAATAATTGCAGATTTCGTTACCACGACGACAATGACCAATCCAGGAGAGTTAAAGTATGTCCGCTGAACACGTACTGACGATGCTGAACGAGCACGAAGTGAAGTTTGTTGATTTGCGCTTCACCGATACCAAAGGTAAAGAACAGCACGTCACTATCCCTGCTCATCAGGTGAATGCTGAATTCTTCGAAGAAGGCAAAATGTTTGACGGCTCCTCGATTGGCGGCTGGAAAGGCATTAACGAATCCGACATGGTGCTGATGCCAGACGCATCCACCGCAGTGATTGACCCGTTCTTCGCCGACTCTACCCTGATTATCCGTTGCGACATCCTTGAACCTGGCACCCTGCAAGGCTATGACCGTGACCCGCGCTCCATCGCGAAGCGCGCTGAAGATTACCTGCGTTCTACTGGCATTGCCGACACCGTACTGTTCGGGCCAGAACCTGAATTCTTCCTGTTCGATGACATCCGCTTCGGATCATCTATCTCCGGTTCTCACGTTGCTATCGACGATATCGAAGGCGCATGGAACTCCTCCACCCAATACGAAGGTGGTAACAAAGGTCACCGTCCGGCAGTGAAAGGCGGTTACTTCCCGGTGCCTCCGGTAGACTCGGCTCAGGATATCCGTTCTGAAATGTGTCTGGTGATGGAACAGATGGGTCTGGTGGTTGAAGCCCATCACCACGAAGTAGCGACTGCTGGTCAGAACGAAGTGGCTACCCGCTTCAATACCATGACCAAAAAAGCCGACGAAATTCAGATCTACAAATATGTTGTGCACAACGTAGCGCACCGCTTCGGTAAAACCGCGACCTTTATGCCAAAACCGATGTTCGGTGATAACGGCTCCGGTATGCACTGCCACATGTCGCTGTCTAAAAACGGCGTTAACCTGTTCGCGGGCGACAAATACGCAGGTCTGTCTGAACAGGCGCTGTACTACATTGGCGGCGTAATCAAACACGCTAAAGCGATTAACGCCCTGGCAAACCCGACCACCAACTCTTATAAGCGTCTGGTCCCGGGCTACGAAGCACCGGTCATGCTGGCTTACTCTGCGCGTAACCGTTCTGCGTCTATCCGTATTCCGGTGGTTTCTTCTCCGAAAGCACGTCGTATCGAAGTCCGTTTCCCGGACCCGGCGGCTAACCCGTACCTGTGCTTTGCTGCCCTGCTGATGGCCGGTCTTGATGGCATCAAAAACAAGATCCATCCGGGCGAAGCCATGGACAAAAACCTGTATGACCTGCCGCCAGAAGAAGCGAAAGAGATCCCACAGGTTGCAGGCTCTCTGGAAGAAGCACTGAACGAACTGGATCTGGACCGCGAGTTCCTGAAAGCCGGTGGCGTGTTCACTGATGAAGCGATCGATGCGTACATCGCTCTGCGTCGCGAAGAAGATGACCGCGTGCGTATGACTCCGCATCCGGTAGAGTTTGAGCTGTACTACAGCGTCTAAGTGTTTTAGTTGCCGTGGAAACTTTTCGCCTGTCTCTGGCAGGCTTGGGATCGATGGCAAGCACATCACGCCGGATGCGACGCAAATGCGTCTTATCCGGCCTACACGGTGATGATGTGGTAGGCCGGAGCAGGTGAAGTCGCTCTTCAACGTGAAGTTTGTCAGCTATCTGTAGCCCATCTCTGCATGGGCTTTTTTCTCCGTAACTTCTGTGATGCTTCGCGCTTTTTATCCGTAAAAAGCTATAATGCACTAAAATGGTGCAACCTGTTCAGGAGACTGCTTTATGGCAACAGGCACGCAGCCCGATGCTGGGCAGATCCTCAACTCGCTGATTAACAGTATTTTGTTAATTGATGACAATCTGGCGATCCATTACGCCAACCCCGCCGCGCAACAACTGCTCGCCCAAAGCTCCCGCAAATTGTTTGGTACACCGTTACCGGAACTGTTGAGCTACTTCTCATTAAATATCGAGCTGATGCAAGAAAGTCTGGAGGCGGGGCAAGGTTTTACCGATAACGAAGTGACGCTGGTCATCGACGGTCGCTCGCATATCCTTTCTGTGACGGCTCAGCGCATGCCAGACGGCATGATCCTGCTGGAGATGGCACCGATGGATAACCAGCGCCGCTTAAGTCAGGAACAGCTACAACACGCCCAGCAGGTTGCTGCCCGTGATTTAGTGCGCGGCCTTGCGCATGAGATTAAAAATCCGCTTGGCGGTTTACGTGGCGCGGCACAGCTGCTCAGCAAAGCATTACCTGACCCGTCACTGCTGGAATATACCAAAGTGATTATCGAACAGGCGGACCGGCTGCGAAATCTGGTCGACCGTCTGTTGGGGCCGCAGCTGCCTGGCACACGCGTCACCGAAAGTATTCACAAAGTGGCTGAACGCGTGGTGACGCTGGTGTCGATGGAACTGCCGGACAACGTGCGGTTGATTCGTGATTACGACCCCAGCCTGCCGGAACTGGCGCACGACCCGGATCAAATTGAGCAAGTGCTGCTGAATATTGTGCGCAATGCGCTACAGGCGCTGGGGCCGGAAGGCGGTGAAATCATTCTGCGTACCCGCACCGCGTTTCAACTGACCTTACACGGCGAGCGCTATCGGCTGGCGGCGCGAATTGATGTGGAAGATAACGGGCCGGGCATTCCGCCTCATTTGCAGGATACGCTATTTTACCCGATGGTCAGCGGCCGCGAAGGTGGCACCGGGCTTGGCTTATCCATCGCCCGTAATTTGATTGATCAGCATTCAGGCAAAATTGAATTTACCAGTTGGCCAGGTCATACCGAGTTCTCGGTTTACCTGCCTATCAGGAAATAAAGGTGACGTTTATGCAACGAGGGATAGTCTGGGTAGTCGATGACGATAGTTCCATCCGTTGGGTGCTTGAACGTGCGCTCGCTGGGGCAGGTTTAACCTGTACGACGTTTGAGAACGGCGCGGAGGTGCTGGAAGCACTGGCGAGCAAAACGCCGGATGT
The DNA here is from genome assembly GCF_004212315.1 of Escherichia sp. E10V5. Classification (NCBI taxonomy): domain Bacteria; kingdom Pseudomonadati; phylum Pseudomonadota; class Gammaproteobacteria; order Enterobacterales; family Enterobacteriaceae; genus Escherichia; species Escherichia sp. E10V5. The sequence continues at coordinate 14,260 of NZ_RHJM01000012.1, read as the reverse complement.
GCTGCTGTCGGATATCCGTATGCCGGGAATGGATGGGCTGGCGCTGCTCAAGCAGATTAAACAGCGCCATCCGATGCTTCCGGTCATCATTATGACCGCACATTCCGATCTGGATGCCGCCGTTAGCGCCTATCAGCAAGGGGCGTTTGATTATCTGCCTAAACCGTTTGATATCGACGAAGCCGTGGCGCTGGTTGAGCGCGCCATCAGTCATTACCAGGAACAGCAGCAGCCGCGTAATGTTCAGCTTAACGGCCCAACGACCGATATCATCGGCGAGGCGCCAGCCATGCAGGACGTGTTCCGGATTATCGGTCGGCTTTCGCGTTCTTCCATTAGCGTGCTGATCAACGGCGAATCCGGCACTGGTAAAGAGCTGGTCGCTCATGCCCTGCATCGCCACAGCCCGCGCGCCAAAGCGCCGTTTATCGCGCTCAATATGGCGGCTATCCCGAAGGATTTGATCGAATCAGAACTGTTCGGTCACGAAAAAGGCGCGTTTACCGGCGCGAATACCATTCGTCAGGGGCGTTTTGAACAGGCCGATGGCGGCACATTATTCCTCGATGAAATTGGCGATATGCCGCTGGATGTGCAGACGCGTTTGCTGCGCGTGCTGGCAGACGGTCAGTTTTATCGCGTTGGCGGCTATGCGCCGGTGAAAGTGGATGTGCGGATTATCGCTGCCACTCACCAGAATCTCGAACAGCGGGTGCAGGAAGGCAAGTTCCGTGAGGATTTGTTCCACCGCCTGAACGTTATCCGTGTTCATCTGCCGCCGCTGCGTGAGCGTCGGGAAGATATTCCCCGTCTGGCACGCCATTTTTTACAAGTTGCCGCTCGCGAGCTGGGCGTAGAAGCAAAGTTGCTGCATCCGGAAACTGAAGCCGCTCTGACGCGTCTGGCGTGGCCAGGCAACGTGCGCCAGCTGGAAAACACCTGCCGATGGCTAACGGTAATGGCTGCCGGACAGGAAGTGTTGATTCAGGATTTGCCTGGCGAACTGTTTGAATCAACCGTACCGGAAAGCACTTCACAAATGCAGCCGGACAGTTGGGCAACGCTGTTAGCACAGTGGGCAGATCGGGCGCTACGTTCCGGTCATCAAAACTTGCTGTCTGAAGCGCAACCAGAGTTGGAGCGGACATTACTGACTACCGCGTTGCGACATACGCAGGGACATAAACAGGAAGCAGCGCGCTTACTTGGCTGGGGGCGTAACACCCTGACGCGTAAGTTAAAAGAGCTTGGAATGGAGTGATTCAGGCTCGCCATGTAAAGATTGATTATTGAGCGCAAATTGCTGTTATTTTGCGCTTTACTGTTCCGGTAAGTTCAGTATGATCATGCCCGAAAAACGGGGGGAGTGTCATTATGCTGGAATCAATAATTAATCTGCTATCAAGTGGCGCAGTTAACAGCCACACGCCGCAAACTGCCGTTGCTGCTGTGCTGTGTGCCGCAATGATTGGGCTGTTTAGCTGAGTTTCAGATTGCTGATGAAGTGCTCTTTGTTCATGCCGGGTGCGGCGTGAACGCCTTATTCGGCCTATAAAAGCAATAATTTCAACAGGTTTTGCAGGCCAGATAAGCGTAGCGCATCAGGCAATCTTGTTCTCAGCACATTGATGGCGCTTTCGTTTTCTACTTTGTAAACGAAGCGCCATTCACTATTTAAATCACCCGTGAGAACTGCTGCATTCGCGCTTTCTGGCGCAGATAAGTATCAAAGCACATGCAAATGTTGCGGATCAGCAAGCGACCTTTAGCCGTCACCTGAATCCCTTTCTCATCCACATCCACCAGCCCGTCTTCTGCTAATGGGGCGAGCAGCTTGAGATCTTCCGCAAAGTAATCAGCGAAGTGCAAATCCCACTGTTGCTCAATGGGGGCGTAATCCAGACGGAAGTTGCAGATGAGCGACTTAATCACATCGCGGCGAATACAGTCATCGCGCGTTAGCGCAATACCACGCCACAGCGCATTGCCTTGTTCATCCACTTGCTGATAGTACTGCTTCAACTCTTTCTGGTTCTGCGCGTAGCAGTCACCAATCATGCTGATGGCGGAAACGCCCATCCCAAGCAGATCGGTATCGCCCTGGGTGGTGTAGCCCTGGAAGTTACGATGCAGCACGCCTTCACGTTGGGCCACCGCCAGCTCGTCATCCGGGCGGGCAAAGTGATCCATACCGATAAACTGATAGCCCGATTGTGTCAGGAAGGCGATGGTTTCCTGCAGAATATCGAGTTTTTGTTGCGGACTCGGCAAGTCAGCATCTTTGATTTTGCGCTGGGCGGCAAAAATAGTTGGCAGATGCGCGTAGTTAAAGACGCTCAGACGGTCAGGGTTCAGTTCCGCCACGCGTTTCAGGGTAAAGGCGAAACTCTCCGGCGTCTGTTTCGGCAGGCCGTAAATCAGGTCAATGTTGGTGGAGGTAAAGCCAATCTCACGCGCATGGTTAAGCAGCGCAAAGATGAACTCTTCATCCTGCTCGCGGTTAACCAGACGCTGTACTTCTTTGTTGAAGTCCTGCACGCCCATGCTCAGGCGGTTAAAGCCTTCCGCGCGTAAATGATCCAGTACATCCAGTTCGATTTCGCGCGGATCGACTTCGATCGAGATTTCCGCATCGGCATTGAACTGGAAGTTTTCGCGCAACAGCTTCATCAGGCGGCTGATTTGCGCTTTATTCAGGTATGTTGGCGTTCCACCGCCCCAGTGCAGCTGGCTCACCTTGCGCCCGGCAAAAAGCGATGCACGATGGACGATTTCTTGCTCAAGCACGTCCAGATACTGGTCGGCCTTGTGCTGCTGACGAGTCACAATCTTGTTGCAACCGCAGAAGTAGCAAAGTTTATGGCAGAACGGAATATGTACGTAGAGAGATAAGGGACGCTCAGGGTAGCGCGCCACGGCTTGTAAAAACGCCTGTTCGCCGAAGTCTTCTGAAAACTCCAGCGCGGTCGGGTACGAGGTGTATCGTGGCCCGGAATAGTTATATTTCTGGATCAGGGCCAGGTCCCAGTCGATTTGCTGTACAGACATGCTCACTCCTTCCGATGGCGTCTCTGGCGGCTACGGCGTACCGGCGGATGCCCATTTCGGGTCATCAGCCGGTTGCGCAGCCACTTTTGTCGCCGCGACAACCGCTGTAGTTTAACGAATAACCACACCAGATAACATATAACCGGAAGGGTTATCAGCAGAACGGGAAGGCCCATGCAGGCAATCCGTTAGTTGCCCCGCAGCAGACGCATCATGTCTTCTTGCTTCTCGTCTTCTTCCTCTTCTTCGTCGTCGTCATAAGAGAGGCCGAGTTTCTGCATCAGCTCATCAATACGATCCAGCTTGGCATCTACCCAGGATTGCTCTTCGGCACTCAGGGTTTCGCCTGCTTCCAGACGTTCCAGCAGCGCATCCAGACGCTCATCTGTCTCCAGTAACTCCAACTCCGCCTGCGGTGAAAGCATAGGTTTCTCACTCTTCGGTTTGTGCTGTTTGGTGACTTTTTCAGTCACGCCCAATGGAATAGGGGTTTTACTGCCAATACGTGGATCTTTCGGTGCATTCTGGCCCTTGCTACCCGAAGTAGCGCTACCGCCCGCTGCGCGGCTGCCTGGTGCATGACCACGGCGTTTTTTCTGGCGCTTGCGGTCACGAGCTTCCTGATTCAGCTCTTCGCGGGTTTTACGACGCGCTTTTGCATGACCCTTGCTGCGTGAGTTTGAAGATGATGGTTTCATATCAATTCGTCTTTTAGCCGTTTTATTTAGTATAGATTTGCGGCGGAATCTAACAGAAAGCAAGCAAAGAAAAAAGGCGACAGATTACTCTGTCGCCTTTTTTCCTGACTCACAACCCTTAACGGGTCTTACAATCCTTGCAGGCCGCCAACACACCCTGTTTTTCCATTAGCCGGAACATTCCGTGTTGATTCCATTTCCCTTTAGTGACGTCTCCGGACGTTTGTCTTCCTGACCATCCTCTGTCTTCGCCTCCTGGCGCTCCTGACCCTCATCCTGAGTCATTGTTCCTGTTAGCGTCCTCGCTCTATGGGTGCTACTTTACGCTTCTGTGTTAAACAAACAATAAACTATCATCAGTATTTACTCATTTTCAGATTATTGTATAAAACTAATCACATGATTTATTTAGCCTATTTGACATGTGTCGCAGAAATTTCTCTTCGATTTCGCATAAAAACAATCGGCAATGTCTCACAAAGTACATGGTATTTACTTACACCGTTCACGCCGAAAAATCCGTCTTTTATTGTGGTTCAGGTATAATCGCCACAAAGCTTTGACTGACGGAGACGACCGCTTTGACTAATTTGAATTATCAACAGACGCATTTTGTGATGAGTGCGCCTGATATTCGCCACTTACCTTCCGATACCGGGATCGAAGTGGCTTTTGCAGGCCGTTCCAACGCAGGTAAATCCAGCGCGCTGAACACGCTGACTAACCAGAAAAGCCTGGCGCGTACCTCGAAAACACCAGGACGTACCCAGCTTATCAACCTGTTTGAAGTGGCTGAGGGCAAACGTCTGGTCGACTTGCCTGGCTATGGCTACGCGGAAGTTCCTGAAGAGATGAAGCGCAAATGGCAGCGCGCGCTCGGTGAGTACCTCGAAAAACGTCAGAGTCTACAAGGCCTGGTCGTGCTGATGGATATTCGCCATCCGCTGAAAGATCTCGACCAGCAGATGATTGAGTGGGCGGTGGACAGCAATATCGCCGTACTGGTGTTGCTGACCAAAGCGGACAAACTGGCGAGCGGTGCACGTAAAGCGCAATTGAATATGGTGCGTGAAGCAGTGCTGGCGTTTAACGGTGATGTGCAGGTAGAGACATTCTCTTCTCTGAAGAAGCAAGGCGTGGATAAGCTTCGCCAGAAACTGGATACCTGGTTCAGCGAGATGCGGCCTGTAGAAGAAACGCAGGACGGCGAATAATTTTCTAGCCCTTATGCATGTGCCGGATATCGCGTATCTGGCACATAAAATCATGCAAATTCAATGAGCTATTTTCTACCGCAGGCTTGTTAAGCACAATGTATCCGGCAATACGGATCTTTTCTTTCGCACAATAAAAAACGCCCCAGTCATTACTGACTGGGGCGGCTAAAAAATTCAGCCAAATCCGATTACGTGAAGTAAAAGGTCTGAAAGATAGAACATCTTACCTCTGTACCCTACGCGACTAACTTTACTCTTTTTTGTTCAGTTCAGAAAGCACTTTTTGTAATTTTTTTTCAGTTGTTGCATAGGAATTTCTAATACCCATCACAAATCATGGCTAGTTATGTTGCTTAGTTACGAAAAAAAGGCTTGTTAAGGCAAATCTTAGTGCGCCTGATCCCAGTTTTCGCCACTACCCACTTCCACCAGCAAAGGCACATCCAGGCGGGTACAGTTTTCCATCAACTGATGGATCTTCTTCGCTACCGCATCGACATCATCTTTATGAACTTCAAACACCAGTTCATCGTGTACCTGCATGATCATGCGCACGCGCGGTTGCTCTTCCTGTAGCCAGGCATCAACGGCAATCATCGCCCGTTTGATGATATCCGCAGCGGTTCCCTGCATTGGTGCGTTAATGGCTGCACGTTCAGCCGCAGCACGACGTGCACCGTTGCTGGATTTGATATCCGGCAGATAGAGGCGACGTCCGTCCAGGGTTTCAACGTATCCCTGCTCTTTCGCCTGCGCACGAGTGCGTTCCATATACTCCAGTACGCCTGGGTAACGTTCGAAGTAAAGGTCCATGTACTTCTGTGCTTCTTTACGTGGAATGTTCAATTGCCGTGCCAGACCAAAAGCACTCATGCCATAAATCAGACCAAAGTTGATCGCTTTCGCGCTACGGCGTTGTTCGCTGGTGACGGTTTCCAGTGGCAAACCAAACACTTCTGCCGCCGTTGCCCGGTGGATATCTTTTCCTTCTGCAAATGCGGTCAGCAAGCCTTTGTCTCGTGAAAGATGCGCCATGATGCGCAGTTCAATCTGCGAGTAGTCCGCCGAGACAATCACATAATCCTGCGGCGCAATAAACGCCTGGCGGATACGGCGGCCTTCTTCGTTACGCACCGGAATGTTTTGCAGGTTAGGATCGGTTGAGGATAAACGCCCCGTCGCAGTTACTGCCTGGTGATAGGAAGTATGCACGCGCCCGGTTTTCGGGTTGATCATCAGCGGCAGCTTGTCGGTGTAGGTCGATTTCAGCTTCGCCAGGCCACGGTACTCCAGAATCACTTTTGGCAGCGGGTAGTCCAGCGCCAGCTCTTCCAGTACCTCTTCTGACGTTGAAGGCGCACCACCCGGCGTTTTCTTCAGCGGCTTAATACCCTGTTTTTCAAAAAGAATAGTTTGCAGTTGCTTGGTGGAAGAAAGGTTAAATTCTTCACCTGCAATTTCATGCGCTTTCTTTTCCAGCTCAGCCAGACGCAAGGTGAGCTCTTCAGAATGATTGTGCAGAACTTTCGGGTCGATCTTCACACCGTTGCGTTCGATGCGTGAAAGCACCGGCACCAGCGGCATTTCGATGTTTTCGAAGACGTTCAGTGGCCCTTTGTGTTTTTGCAGATCCGGCCACATTTTCAGATGCAGCTGCAAGGTGACATCTGCATCTTCAGCGGCGTAACGTCCGGCCTCTTCCAGGGCAATCTGGTTAAAGGTCAGTTGATTTTTGCCTTTACCAGCAATCTCTTCAAAAGTGATGGTTTTGTGCTTCAACCAACGTTCCGCGAGGCTGTCCATATCGTGGCGACCGGCAACGCTGTTGAGAATGTAGGACTCGAGCATGGTATCAAACGCAATCCCCCGCAGCTCAATGCCGTAATTCGCCAGAATACCGCGATCGTATTTCAGGTTTTGCCCGACCTTCAGCGCCTTTTCATCTTCCAGCAGCGGTTTTAGCAGCTCGAGTGCGCGCTCGCGGGAGATCTGATCGGGCGCATCAAGATAATCATGAGCAACCGGAATATAGGCCGCTACGCCAGGTTCGATAGCAAAAGAAAGCCCTACCAGGTTGGCGGAGATGTTATCGAGGCTGTCGGTTTCGGTATCAAACGCAAATACAGGCGCTTTTTCCAGCTTCGTAATCCATGCTTTTAGAGTTTCTTCGTCCAGAATAGTGACGTAGTTATCGTAAGAAATCGCTGTTGCAGTCACTTCGGGTGTTTCGTCGACAACAATGGTTTCCTGCGGCTTCGCGGCTGGTTTTGCCCCTTTGGCCTGTAACCATTTGCCCGCTTCGACATCAGCAATCCAACGCTTGAACTCATACTTTTTGAACAGTCCCAACAACTCTTCAGCCGCCGGTTGTTGTACTTCCAGTTGTTCGCAGGTCAGTTCCAGTTCAACGTCGGTTTTAATCGTCGCCAGCTGGTAAGAGAGATAGGCCACCTCTTTATTTTGCTCAAGCTTCGCCGCCATTGTTTTCGCGCCGCGGAAGCTCAATCCAGCAATTTTTTCCGGCTCGGCATACAGCGTATCCAGGCCGCCAAGACCTTGTAGCAGTGCCTGTGCGGTTTTTTCACCGACGCCCGGTACGCCAGGAATGTTATCAGAGGAGTCGCCCATCAGCGCGAGGAAGTCGATGATCAGTTCTGGCGGTACGCCGTACTTATTCACCACCTCTTCCGGGCCGAGGATGGTATTCGTCATGGTATTGATAAGCGTAATATTTGGCGTCACCAGCTGCGCCATATCTTTATCACCGGTGCTGATCAATACCGGACGCCCAGCTTTTTCTGCTTCACGTGCCAGAGTACCAATAACGTCGTCTGCTTCTACGCCAGAAACGGCCAGCAGAGGCAGCCCCATCGCTTTTACCATTGTGTGCAGGGGTTCGATCTGCGCGCGCAAATCGTCCGGCATTGGCGGGCGATGTGATTTGTAATGTTCAAACAGTTCATCACGAAAGGTTTTTCCCTTGGCGTCAAAGACCACCGCTGCATGCGTCGGTTGGTATTGCATGATCAGACTACGCAGCATGTTGAGGACACCGTACATCGCACCGGTTGGCTCGCCTGCGCTGTTAGTCAGCGGCGGAAACGCGTGATATGCGCGATAAAGATAAGATGAACCATCTACAAGGATAAGTGGGTTTTGGGGGATCTGAACCATAATGTCCGTGCCTGTTTATCAGATTATGGGTAAAGGATGCCACAGACAGGATGAAAACATGAGTTTTTCACCGCTTTTCGTGAAAATCTTTTGTAGACCTTGTGGATCGCTCGCAAATCGTTATGTGGATAACTTTGTGTATAAATTATTTACATCACTTTTAATTTATTATCATGCTTGTTACAGCATTAGGTTTGTTGTTGTTTTTCATAAAGTTAAAAATAAAAGCATTGCTGGTGATTGAGTAATAGGGATTTTTTCTAATGTGGATAGATATGAATTATTTTTCTATTTAAGGATCATCCGTTATTTGGGCCGTTTTCTGCTAAAATCTGCGCCTTGCGCTTCTTTAGCGCACTGTCTATGGCTAACCTTTTGAATAATTTAATTATGACGAGAATACTCGCTGCGATAACACTTTTGGTGAGTATCGTATTGACCATTTTGGTCACCATTTTTTGTTCTGTCCCGATCATCATTGCCGGGATCGTAAAACTATTGTTACCTGTGCCAGTGATTTGGCGAAAGGTATCGCTTTTTTGTGATTTTATGATGTATTGCTGGTGTGAAGGATTAGCGCTATTACTGCACCTTAACCCACACCTGCAATGGGAAGTTCGCGGACTGGAAGGGCTAAGTAAGAAGAACTGGTATCTGCTTATTTGTAACCACCGCAGTTGGGCTGATATTGTTGTACTATGCGTGTTGTTTCGTAAGCATATTCCAATGAACAAATATTTTCTCAAGCAGCAACTGGCCTGGGTGCCTTTCCTGGGCTTGGCGTGCTGGGCGCTGGATATGCCATTTATGAAGCGCTATTCCCGCGCTTATTTGATACGTCATCCGGAACGGCGCGGTAAAGATGTTGAAACCACTCGTCGGTCTTGCGAAAAGTTTCGCCTGCATCCCACCACGATTGTAAATTTTGTTGAAGGCTCCCGTTTTACTGAACAGAAACACCAGCAAACCCACTCGACATTTAAAAATCTCCTGCCTCCCAAAGCCGCCGGTATCGCGATGACGCTGAATGTGCTGGGTAAACAATTCGATAAACTACTCAATGTTACGCTGTGTTATCCGGACAATAACCGCCAGCCATTCTTCGATATGTTAAGTGGCAAACTGACGCGGATTGTCGTGCATGTGGATTTACAACCTATTGCTGAAGAGTTGCATGGCGACTATATCAATGACAAAAGCTTCAAACGTCATTTTCAGCAGTGGCTGAACACACTGTGGCAGGAAAAAGACCGACTTCTGACTTCACTGATGTCATCACAGCATCATGATAAGTAGCTATAACTCGCCTCCGTATTAGCAGAGGCGAGTTATCATTTTAATGCACTAAACGTCCGGCACGAGACATAAACTCTTCTTCGCTCATCTCCTGCCCGTTAAAAACAACTTTACCTGGCAAATAATGCAGTTGCAGCGAGGCGATATTGTTGTCAATTGTGATTAACTGAAACATCTTACCTAATGTTGCCATTCCGCCGATTTGTTTATCAGCCAGCTTTTGAGCTTTTTCAGCATCCATTCCTTCAGATAAATTAAGCTGTTTAGCTATTTCAGTGACGACATTAATCGGTACATTCATATCCAGATTGAAAGATTTAATATCTTTGTTTGTGGATGATGACGATTGGGCTGGTTCGGCAATACTAATATCCAGATTAGCATTTAGTTCACCGACAGCGTTCTTCCAGCTTACAGGTAGTTTAATGATCGGCTCACTTTTTTGTAATAACGGTAAATACTCTTTGAACAATGCCGTATTCATTGCTTCCAGTGCATCTTCATCATTTGCTAACTCAGGGTGTGCTGCAAGTTGCTTCTGCGTCGCAATGTTGTACTGGATGATAAACTGGCGAACTGCTAAGGGATCAATAGATTCAGCAATCAATGACCATTGACCGCTACCGAGTTGCTGATTCCCTTTTGTTAACTTATCAATTTCGTAACTCAGATTGACATTGATATGATCTTTATCTTTTACGCGCTCTAGTGTGGTTTTCGCGACGAAAGCGTCGAGTTTGGCAACTTCGTTACCGTGATTGACAATGCTAATCTGATTAAATTTCGACTCGCTTTCACCAACCGGAAATTGCTTTTCTTCTAATCGCGTCAGAGAATTAATGGTAAAACTTTTCGCCGTGACTTTATTCATTGGCGATAATTCCAGAACAATATCTTCGACTTTGCCTTCAACATCGAGATTAGACAATGAACTGTCATCACCATTAAAAGTAAACTGACCTTCACCAAAGGAGAGTTTTCCATACGCTGCTGGGGCAACGTCCAGAGTTGTAGAGAAAGAACCGCCAAAGGCGAATCGCAATGTTGCTTCGACGGGCGCTCTATCTTTTGCGGCAATAAATAGCGGTTGTGTCAGTTCATTATTGACTAATTTAACTTTTGCTGCCGCCATAGCAGGTAAGATATTGCCACTTTTTAACATTGATAGGGGCAAGGGGCCATGATCGACATCCACATCAAATGCAATACCTTGTCCTGGCTTGATATTGAGATCTGGCGCACCTTTATCAAAGGTAATAAGCATTTGAAAATGAGAGCTAAAAAAACCTTTGCCAAAGTTTTTATAGCTGGCGGTCATATCATAGGCATGCTCTCCCTTCTTTTTACTGTCGTTAAAATCTTTAATAAATTTTTCGACGCCAGACTGGATTTGAGTCCCTTCATACCATGTTCCACCGCCCCAGATAATGGCTAATGCAACAATAACACCTGTGGCTGACTTACGTATCATTTCTATTATTCCCTGATAAAACAGCAAAACTTTTAATATCCGCGCTTGATATTAAAATGTCCAGAAACGAGGTGAATTATCAGAAAGTATTTATATTGATTAAACAACAAAAAAGCCCGTGAATATTCACGGGCCTTATGTAAATTACAATAAATTATTTTTTCTCAGACAGATATTTTACTGTATCGGCATACTGCTGAACAAAAACATCCATATTGCTGGTATCCATACCCTGCGGATTCAGCTGATATTTACCGTTAACAAACATCGCTGGAACGCCACGCAATTGTACATCTGCAGCCGCTTTTTCTTGCTGTGCGACCAGAGATTTAACAACAAAGCTGTTCCATGCTGCATCATACTCTTCGCCTTTAATACCTGCGTTGATGAAGACATCACGAATGTCGGCCGTAGAGCGAATGGTCTGTGTTTTCTGTACGCCTTCAAACAGTGGTACAGTCACTTTATCTTCTACGCCCAGCGCCATCGCCACAGCCCACGCTTGTGTCAGAGATTGCCCCAGCTCCCCGCCCATGAAGTTGACGTGGTATTTAGTCATCTTCACACCTTCCGGCAGTTTTTTCTTCACATTCTCAGAAATATGCAGAACTTCTTCAAACTGATAGCAGTGTGGGCAGAAGAAAGAGAAAAACTCCAGCACTTGCGGCGCGCCAGCAACCGGCTTTTCCAGCGTGGTGTATTGTTTACCATCTTCATACTGCGCCGCCGATGCGCTAAACGCTAAAACCAAACCAGCCAGCGCCAGCCAAATCTTTTTCATGATCTACTCTCTCCGATTAATACATAGGTGTTAATTGCAAAGGGGGTTCTTGTAGAACTTTTGCCTGTTCTATAAAAGTCGCCGTCTGTCGCAGCCAGTAATCTTCCCCGGTTAACCACGGGAAATTTTTCGGGAACGCGGGATCAGCCCAACGCCGCATTAGCCAAGCAAGATAATAAACCAAACGCATGGCGCGTAAAGGTTCAATCAGTCCGATTTCAGCGGTGTCGAACTCGCTAAATTCTTCATAAGCTTCAATAATAGTTTCTAACTGCATCCGCTGCTCAGCTTTATCGCCATTCAGCAACATCCACAGGTCCTGAATTGCAGGGCCATTACGCGCATCATCCAGATCGACAAACATTGGACCATCGCGCCAGAGAATATTTCCGGCATGGCAGTCACCATGTAATCGCAGAACGGTGAAGTCCTCCCGCCAGTGTGCTGTAACGGCGGTAATAAGCTCATCCGTTGCCTTAAGGAAGGCCGCTTTCAGCCCAGAAGGTATCAGCGTAGCATTTTCAAACAGCTTGCGTGGTTCAATGAGATATTCATTCAGACCGATGGTCGGGCGATGGATAAAAAGCTGTTTGCGCCCCGTCTGGTGCATGCGCCCTAAATAGCGCCCAACCGCTTCCATCTGATCAATATTATCGGCTTCGAACTGACGACCACCGACGCTTGGGAAAACGGCGAAATAAAATCCCTGATGAATCAATAAGGTCTGGCCGTTAAAAGCCAAAGGGGCCGCGACAGGAACTTCGTCGTTTACCAGTTGCAGCGCAAATTGATGCTCTTCGAGGATTTGATCTGCTGTCCAACGTTCAGGGCGATAAAATTTGACGACAAAACGCCGACGATCTTCGTCCTGAAATTGATAGACACGGTTTTCATAGCTGTTAAGCGGGGTAAGACCGGAATCCACCCGGATCCCTTGCTCAAACAGAGCGTCCATGATGGTATCCGGGTGTAGTGTCTGGAAAGTAAAAGCGCTGTTGTTCATCCCATCATCCGGAAAACATTACGAATGATGAAGGATATCATTTCACAATGATTTTGTTGGTAGCGCTTACAAGCTTTTACTCTTTAATTACGCCACGCGCACGTAATAGCGCCGTTTTGAAATCTTCTTCATAATCTTTCTGCAGCCCTGGGATCACCGCATCTTTCGCGGAATCGCGCATTTTCAGGTGATAGATCAGAATGTCATCCGTCAAATCCGCCAGTTCGCCGTCAAAACCTGACTCTTTCGCCAGTTTCTGCAAAAATTGCAGCAGGTTAAGGTCTGGCTCTTTTTGCCAGGCTGGCTGGAGGAGTTCAATAACTTCATTCAGACGTTTACATTTCATAGTAATGCTCCTTACTCTTGAGACAGACACGTTAGCAGGGTCAATCCCACAATAAAAGAGGCGATATCGGTGAATCTGATGACGACGATAACAGGCGTTATACTGGCGGGCGGTAAAGCCAGACGAATGGGCGGCGTAGATAAAGGATTGCTTGAATTAAACGGCAAACCATTATGGCAACATGTCGCTGACGCGCTTATGACGCAGCTGTCTCACGTCGTGGTTAATGCCAATCGTCATCAGGAAATCTATCAGGCAAGTGGTCTGAAAGTAATAGCGGATTCACTGGCGGATTATCCTGGCCCGCTGGCGGGAATGCTTTCGGTAATGCAGCAGGAAGCAGGTGAGTGGTTTCTGTTTTGTCCGTGCGATACGCCTTATATTCCCCAGGATTTAGTCTCCCGGCTTAATCATCAGCGCAAAGATGCGCCTGTAGTGTGGGTCCATGACGGTGAACGCGATCATCCAACTATTGCTCTGGTAAATCGCGCTATTGAGCCGTTGTTGCAGGAATATCTGCAAGCAGGAGAACGCCGGGTAATGGCATTTATGAATCTTGCTGGCGGTCACGCGGTTGATTTTAGCGACCGTAAAGAAGCATTTGTGAACGTGAATACGCCAGAGGAGCTTGCCCGATGGCAGGAAAAACAATGATACCGCTACTCGCCTTTGCCGCGTGGAGCGGCACCGGAAAAACGACGCTGTTGAAAAAACTTATCCCGGTATTATGCGCCAGAGGGCTCCGCCCGGGGCTGATTAAACATACGCATCATGATATGGATGTCGATAAACCGGGCAAAGATAGCTATGAGCTGCGCAAGGCTGGCGCGGCGCAAACCATCGTTGCCAGCCAGCAGCGTTGGGCGCTAATAACGGAGACGCCAGACGAAGAAGCGTTGGATCTGAATTTTCTTGCAAGTCGCATGGATACCTCAAAGCTGGATCTGATTCTGGTTGAAGGGTTCAAGCATGAAGAGATCGCGAAGATTGTGCTGTTTCGCGATGGTGCCGGACATCGACCAGAAGAATTAGTGATAGACAGACATGTTATTGCTGTAGCCAGTGATGTGCCGCTTAATCTTGATGTCGCGTTACTGGATATTAATGATATTGAGGGGCTGGCTGATTTTGTGGTGGAGTGGATGCAAAAGCAGGCCGGATAAGCAAGAGTAGGCTGGAGAAGACGCGCCAGCGTCGCATCCGGCATTTTTTCTGCATCAACGCAA
>NZ_RHJM01000011.1:0-30117 GCF_004212315.1 Escherichia sp. E10V5 | reverse complement strand
CTTATATCAGGACTAGTCATCCAGATTCCATCGTGTGTAAACCCCATTCAATTACAGTCCAGACATATACAGCATCCCTCAGATCAGTATCAGATTCTCGAAAAATGGTAACTGTCATTAACCCGTTGCCAGAAAGAGAAAAATTAGCCTCCATAGCCAGTCTTCCCGGAATCTGTTTGTTCATTAAGATTGTTATCGATGCCATCAAGTAACATCGGTTGGATGCGATTGATCTTACTCACATTAGTCAACACGGAACTCAGTAAGTTGAAGTAACTCCGAACTCTGAAAAAGCAGTTTAAATAGCATTTAAACAAATGCCACCAGTTCGAAAATGAGTATAAGTACACTTAATATATTGTTTTAATTATTCATTCCCTTTCATCCCCATTCTTACCCCTTACATTTTTGTTATTGATTTGTTGTTTTTGATCACAATAAGAAAACAATATGTAACTTTTGTGCGCATTTTTCAGAAATGTAGATATTTTTATATTATGGCTACGAAATGAGCATCGCCATGTCACCCTACATCTCATAAGAGGATCGCTTCTGATGAATGCACTGACCGCCGTACAAAATAACACTGTCGATTCAGGCCAAGACTATAGCGGATTCACCCTCACCCCGTCGGCGCAATCCCCGCGTCTACTGGAACTCACCTTCACCGAACAGACGACCAAACAGTTCCTCGAGCAGGTTGCCGAGTGGCCCGTGCAGGCGCTGGAGTACAAATCGTTTCTGCGTTTTCGGGTGGGTAAAATTCTTGACGATCTCTGTGCGAACCAGCTGCAACCGTTACTGTTGAAGACGCTGCTAAACCGCGCTGAAGGTGCGCTGTTGATCAATGCGGTGGGTGTCGATGATGTCGCGCAGGCAGATGAGATGGTGAAGCTGGCAACGGCGGTGGCGCATCTGATTGGTCGTTCCAATTTCGATGCCATGAGCGGTCAGTATTACGCGCGTTTCGTAGTGAAAAATGTCGATAACTCAGACAGCTATCTGCGTCAGCCGCACCGTGTGATGGAGTTGCATAACGACGGTACCTACGTTGAAGAAATCACCGATTACGTGCTGATGATGAAAATCGATGAGCAAAACATGCAGGGCGGAAATTCGCTGCTGCTGCATCTCGATGACTGGGAACATCTGGACCACTATTTCCGCCACCCGCTGGCGCGTCGCCCAATGCGCTTTGCCGCGCCGCCGAGTAAAAACGTCAGCAAAGATGTTTTCCATCCGGTGTTCGACGTCGATCAGCAGGGTCGCCCGGTGATGCGTTATATCGACCAGTTCGTCCAGCCGAAAGACTTCGAAGAAGGCGTGTGGTTGAGCGAGCTTTCCGATGCCATTGAAACCAGCAAAGGCATTCTTTCTGTGCCCGTTCCCGTTGGCAAATTCCTGTTGATTAACAATCTGTTCTGGCTGCACGGTCGCGACCGCTTTACCGCGCATCCGGATCTGCGTCGCGAACTGATGCGCCAGCGTGGCTATTTCGCTTACGCCACTAACCACTACCAGACGCATCAGTAAGCGCAAAGGAATTGAGCGGATGTATGATTTTGTGATTATTGGCGGCGGCATCATCGGCATGTCGACCGCCATGCAACTGATTGATGTCTATCCGGACGCCCGCATTGCGTTGCTGGAAAAAGAGTCCGGCCCGGCCTGTCACCAGACGGGCCACAACAGCGGCGTGATCCATGCCGGGGTCTATTACACGCCCGGCAGCCTGAAGGCGCAGTTTTGCCTGGCGGGAAACCGCGCCACCAAAGCCTTTTGCGATCAAAACGGCATTCGCTACGACAACTGCGGCAAGATGCTGGTTGCCACGTCCGATCTCGAAATGGAAAGGATGCGCGCCTTATGGGAACGCACGGCGGCGAACGGTATCGAGCGCGAGTGGTTAAACGCCGACGAACTGCGCGAGCGCGAACCGAATATCACCGGGCTCGGCGGCATTTTTGTGCCGTCCAGCGGTATTGTCAGCTACCGCGAAGTGACGGCGGCGATGGCAAAAATCTTCCAGGCCAGAGGCGGTGAGATTATCTATAACGCCGAAGTCAGCGGCCTTAATGAGCATAAAAACGGCGTGGTGATACATACCCGCCAGGGCGGCGAATATGAAGCATCGACGCTGATTAGCTGTTCCGGGCTGATGGCTGACCGGCTGGTGAAAATGCTCGGCCTCGAACCAGGCTTTATTATCTGCCCGTTCCGCGGCGAGTATTTCCGCCTTGCGCCGGAGCATAACCACATTGTTAACCACCTGATTTACCCCATTCCCGATCCGGCAATGCCGTTTTTGGGCGTGCATCTCACCCGCATGATCGACGGCAGCGTCACCGTCGGGCCAAACGCGGTGCTGGCGTTCAAACGCGAAGGCTATCGCAAGCGCGACTTCTCATTTAGCGACACGCTGGAGATTTTGGGCTCGTCGGGGATTCGCCGGGTGCTGCAAAACCATCTACGCTCAGGACTGGGCGAGATGAAAAACTCGCTGTGCAAAAGCGGCTATCTGCGGCTGGTGCAAAAGTATTGTCCCCGGCTTTCGTTAAGCGATCTCCAGCCCTGGCCTGCCGGTGTGCGGGCTCAGGCGGTATCGCCGGACGGCAAGCTGATTGACGATTTTCTGTTTGTCACCACCCCGCGCACGATCCACACCTGCAATGCGCCCTCCCCGGCAGCGACATCAGCAATTCCTATTGGTGCGCATATTGTCAGCAAGGTACAAACGCTGTTGGCAAGCCAGAGTAACCCCGGACGCACGCTGCGAGCGGCACGTAGTGTGGATGCCTTACACGCCGCGTTTAATCAATAACCTTTGAAAACAGGATGTAGCGATGAAACTTAACGACAGTAACTTATTCCGCCAGCAGGCGTTGATTAACGGGGAATGGCTGGACGCCAACAATGGCGGGGTCATCGACGTTACCAATCCGGCGAACGGCGACAAGCTGGGTAGCGTGCCGAAAATGGGCGCTGATGAAACCCGCGCGGCTATCGACGCCGCCAACCGCGCCCTGCCCGCCTGGCGTGCGCTCACCGCCAAAGAACGCGCCAACATTCTGCGTAACTGGTTCAATTTGATGATGGAGCATCAGGACGATTTAGCGCGTCTGATGACCCTCGAACAGGGCAAACCGCTGGCTGAAGCGAAAGGCGAAATCAGCTACGCCGCCTCCTTTATTGAGTGGTTTGCCGAAGAAGGCAAACGCATTTATGGCGACACCATTCCCGGTCATCAGGCCGATAAGCGCCTGATTGTGATCAAGCAGCCGATTGGCGTTACCGCCGCCATCACGCCGTGGAACTTCCCGGCGGCGATGATTACCCGTAAAGCCGGTCCGGCGCTGGCGGCAGGCTGCACCATGGTGCTGAAGCCCGCCAGTCAGACGCCGTTCTCTGCGCTGGCACTGGCGGAACTGGCGATTCGCGCGGGCATTCCGGCTGGCGTGTTTAACGTGGTCACCGGTTCGGCAGGCGCGGTCGGTAATGAACTGACCAGCAACCCGCTGGTACGCAAACTGTCGTTTACCGGCTCGACCGAAATTGGCCGCCAGTTAATGGAACAGTGCGCGAAAGACATCAAAAAAGTGTCGCTGGAGCTCGGCGGCAACGCGCCGTTTATCGTCTTTGACGATGCCGATCTCGATAAAGCCGTGGAAGGCGCGCTGGCCTCGAAATTCCGCAACGCCGGGCAAACCTGCGTTTGCGCCAACCGTTTATACGTGCAGGACGGCGTGTATGACCGCTTTGCCGAAAAATTGCAGCAGGCGGTGAGCAAACTGCACATCGGCGACGGGCTGGATAAAGGCGTCACCATCGGGCCGCTGATCGATGAAAAAGCGGTAGCAAAAGTGGAAGAGCATATTGCCGATGCGCTGGAGAAAGGCGCACGTGTGGTTTGCGGTGGTAAAGCGCACGAACGCGGCGGCAACTTCTTCCAGCCGACCATTCTGGTGGACGTTCCGGCCAACGCCAAAGTGTCGAAAGAAGAGACATTCGGCCCCCTCGCCCCGCTATTCCGCTTTAAAGATGAAGCTGATGTGATTGCGCAAGCCAATGACACCGAATTTGGCCTTGCCGCCTATTTCTACGCCCGTGATTTAAGCCGCGTCTTCCGGGTGGGCGAGGCGCTGGAATACGGCATCGTCGGCATCAATACCGGCATTATTTCCAATGAAGTGGCCCCGTTCGGCGGTATCAAAGCCTCAGGGCTGGGTCGCGAAGGTTCGAAGTATGGCATCGAAGATTACTTAGAAATCAAATATATGTGCATCGGTCTTTAACTGGAGAATGCGAATGAGCAGCAATAAAGAGTTAATGCAGCGCCGCAGTCAGGCAGTTCCTCGTGGCGTTGGACAAATTCACCCGATTTTCGCTGACCGTGCGGAAAACTGCCGGGTATGGGACGTTGAAGGCCGTGAGTATCTTGATTTCGCGGGCGGGATTGCGGTGCTCAACACCGGACACCTGCATCCGAAGGTGGTTGCCGCGGTGGAAGCGCAGTTGAAAAAACTGTCGCACACCTGCTTCCAGGTGCTGGCTTACGAGCCGTATCTGGAGCTGTGCGAAATAATGAATCAGAAGGTGCCGGGCGATTTCGCCAAAAAAACGCTGCTGGTCACCACGGGTTCAGAAGCGGTGGAAAACGCGGTGAAAATCGCCCGCGCCGCCACCAAACGTAGCGGCACCATCGCTTTTAGCGGCGCGTATCACGGGCGCACGCATTACACGCTGGCGCTGACCGGCAAGGTGAATCCGTACTCTGCGGGGATGGGCCTGATGCCGGGCCATGTTTATCGCGCGCTTTATCCTTGCCCGCTGCATGGCGTCAGTGAAGATGACGCTATCGCCAGCATTCACCGGATCTTCAAAAATGACGCTGCGCCGGAAGATATCGCCGCCATCGTGATTGAGCCCGTTCAGGGCGAAGGTGGTTTCTACGCCGCGACGCCAGCCTTTATGCAACGTTTACGCGCGCTGTGTGACGAACACGGGATCATGCTGATTGCCGACGAAGTACAGAGCGGCGCCGGACGTACCGGCACGCTGTTTGCGATGGAGCAAATGGGCGTGGCACCCGATCTCACCACCTTTGCGAAATCCATCGCGGGCGGCTTCCCGCTGGCGGGCGTCACCGGGCGCGCGGAAGTGATGGATGCTGTCGCACCGGGCGGGCTGGGCGGCACCTATGCGGGTAACCCGATTGCCTGCGTGGCGGCGCTGGAAGTGTTGAAGGTGTTCGAGCAGGAAAATCTGCTGCAAAAAGCCAACGATCTGGGGCAGAAGCTAAAAGACGGATTGTTGGCGATCGCCGAAAAACACACTGAGATCGGCGACGTACGCGGGCTGGGGGCGATGATCGCCATCGAGCTATTTGAAGATGGCGATCATAGCAAACCGGACGCCAAACTCACCGCCGAGATCGTGGCGCGCGCCCGCGATAAGGGCCTGATTCTTCTCTCCTGCGGCCCGTATTACAACGTGCTGCGCATCCTGGTACCGCTCACCATTGAAGACGCTCAGATCCTGCAGGGTCTGGATATCATCAGCCAGTGTTTTGCTGAGGCGAAACAGTAAGTCCGTACCCATGCCGGAAGCGACGCTTTGCGTCTTGTCCGGCCTACGGGGATCCAGGTCGGATAAAGCGTTTACGCCGCATCCGACAATCTGTACGTGAACAGGAATAAATCTATGTTGGCCGGATAAGGCGGAGCCGCTCTCCGGCAAAAAGAATCAATAACAATTATACGCGTGACCCGACGCGGGAAATGTCGGGGCGCTCTCCCAAGTGACACACTTTCGAGAGGATTCAGGATGGGGCAATCATCGCAACCACATGAGTTAGGCGGCGGGCTGAAGTCACGCCACGTCACCATGTTGTCTATTGCCGGTGTTATCGGCGCAAGTCTGTTTGTCGGTTCCAGCGTCGCCATCGCCGAAGCGGGCCCGGCGGTATTGCTGGCCTATCTGTTCGCCGGGCTACTGGTGGTTATGATTATGCGGATGCTGGCGGAAATGGCAGTAGCCACGCCCGACACCGGCTCCTTTTCCACCTATGCCGATAAAGCTATTGGCCGCTGGGCGGGCTATACCATCGGCTGGCTGTACTGGTGGTTTTGGGTACTGGTTATACCTCTGGAAGCCAACATCGCCGCCATGATCCTGCACTCGTGGGTTCCCGGTATTCCCATCTGGTTATTTTCCCTCGTTATCACCCTCGCCTTAACCGGCAGTAATTTATTAAGCGTTAAAAACTACGGAGAATTTGAGTTCTGGTTGGCGATATGCAAAGTGATTGCCATCCTGGCATTTATTTTCCTCGGCGCAGTGGCGATTAGCGGTTTTTACCCATATGCAGAAGTGAGCGGTATTTCAAGATTATGGGATAGTGGCGGCTTTATGCCCAACGGCTTCGGGGCGGTATTAAGCGCGATGCTGATCACCATGTTCTCGTTTATGGGCGCGGAAATTGTCACCATCGCCGCCGCAGAATCCGACACGCCGGATAAACATATTGTTCGCGCCACCAACTCGGTTATCTGGCGTATCTCTATTTTCTATTTGTGTTCTATTTTTGTCGTCGTGGCCTTAATTCCGTGGAATATGCCCGGACTGAAAACCGTGGGCTCCTACCGTTCCGTGCTGGAACTGCTGAATATTCCGCACGCCAAATTCATTATGGATTGCGTTATTTTGCTGTCGGTAACCAGTTGCCTGAACTCGGCGCTGTATACCGCGTCAAGAATGCTCTACTCCTTAAGCCGTCGCGGTGATGCGCCCGCGGTAATGGGTAAAATTAACCGCAGTAAAACCCCGTACGTGGCAGTATTACTCTCGACCGGTGCGGCATTTTTAACGGTGGTAGTGAACTATTACGCACCTGCTAAAGTGTTTAAATTCCTGATCGACAGCTCCGGCGCTATCGCCCTGCTGGTTTATTTAGTCATCGCCGTTTCGCAATTACGAATGCGTAAAATCCTGCTGGCAGAAGGCGGTGAAATTCGCCTGCGAATGTGGCTTTATCCGTGGCTCACCTGGCTGGTGATTGGCTTTATTACTTTTGTGTTGGTGGTAATGCTATTCCGTCCAGCGCAACAGTTAGAAGTGATCTCCACCGGCTTATTAGCGATAGGGATTATCTGTACCGTGCCAATTATGGCTCGCTGGAAAAAGCTGATAATGTGGCAAAAAACACCCATTCATAATACGCGCTGATAATGATCAGGAGTCACACCATGACCATTACGTCTCTGGATGGCTATCGCTGGCTGAAGAACGATATTATTCGCGGCAATTTTCAGCCGGATGAAAAATTACGGATGAGTTTGCTGACATCGCGTTATGCACTTGGCGTCGGGCCGTTGCGGGAAGCGCTTTCGCAACTGGTGGCAGAACGACTGGTCACGGTGGTGAATCAAAAAGGGTATCGGGTAGCCTCGATGTCAGAGCAGGAGTTGCTCGATATTTTCGATGCCCGCGCCAACATGGAAGCAATGCTAGTGAGTCTGGCGATTGCCCGCGGTGGCGATGAGTGGGAGGCAGACGTTCTCGCAAAAGCGCATCTGCTCAGTAAGCTGGAGGCCTGTGACGCCAGTGAGAAAATGCTTGATGAGTGGGATTTGCGTCATCAGGCGTTTCATACTGCAATTGTGACAGGCTGTGGTTCTCACTATTTGCTGCAAATGCGTGAACGGTTGTTTGATCTGGCGGCGCGCTATCGCTTCATCTGGCTGCGGCGAACGGTACTTTCCGTGGAAATGCTGGAAGATAAACACAACCAACATCAAATTTTAACCGAAGCCGTCCTGGCGCGAGATACCGCGCGCGCCAGTGAGTTAATGCGCCAGCATTTGCTGACGCCGATTCCCATTATCCAGCAGGCGATGGCGGACTAACCGCCATTACTCTGGAATACGCAACACTTGTCCCGGATAAATTTTATCCGGGCTTTTCAGCATCGGTTTATTCGCTTCGAAGATTTTATTGTACAGATTGGCGTTGCCGTAGACCTGTTTGGAAATGGCGCTAAGAGTGTCGCCAGACTTGACGGTATAAAACTGGCTGGCAGTGGCTGGTGTCGCAGTTTTTACCTGATCGTCTACGCTGGCGATACCAGAAATATTCCCCACCGCAACAAGAATTTTTTCCTTCGCTTCCTGGCTCAAACCATCACCAGTCACCG
The DNA here is from genome assembly GCF_004212315.1 of Escherichia sp. E10V5. Lineage (NCBI taxonomy): Bacteria > Pseudomonadati > Pseudomonadota > Gammaproteobacteria > Enterobacterales > Enterobacteriaceae > Escherichia > Escherichia sp. E10V5. The sequence continues at coordinate 21,926 of NZ_RHJM01000011.1, read as the reverse complement.
TCGCTTTGCCATCGGTAATTTGGATATTTACTTTATCGGCATCTGGAATGCCGGTTTTGTTCAGATGCTCCTGCACCTTCTTCGCCTGATCGTCTTTATCATGCTGACCAGTAACTGTATCCCAGAGCTTTTCTCCGGCATCTTTCGCAAAATTGAACAGACCCATAGTTACCTCGTTCGTTAACGGAAACACTCAGAAAGTGTAGCAGAGGAACGCGGCGCACTAACGCCGCGGAGTAAGCACAGAGTTAATCGCGGGTTTGCACCCAGAAAGCGTGAATTAAACCAGGGATATACCCAAGCAGCGTCAACAAGATATTAATGATGAACGCCCAGCCAAATCCTTTGCCAAGCAGCACGCCGAGCGGCGGCAAAATGATGGTGATGACGATTCTCCAGAAACCCATATTTACTCCCTATAAGAAAATTAACCATTGTTTAAAAAGAGATTTTATCTCTTAAGCGTAATAATTTTAGCGGAACCAGCCAGTTTCAGCCTACGCGTTTACCCTCATTTACGCTGGTATACGTTGCATTTTTAGTTTAGAATTCACTTAATTTAGAAAATACTTAAATAAATATGACTGAACTCGCCCAACTACAAGCCAGCGCCGAACAGGCTGCGGCCTTACTGAAAGCAATGAGTCACCCCAAACGGTTGTTGATTCTGTGCATGCTTTGCGGTTCACCCGGCACCAGCGCCGGAGAACTGGCTCGCATTACCGGACTTAGCGCCTCCGCCACGTCACAGCATCTGGCTCGCATGCGTGACGAGGGGCTTATTGACAGCCAGCGGGACGCCCAACGCATTCTTTATTCCATTAAAAATGAGGCGGTAAATGCCATTATCGCCACCCTGAAAAATATCTATTGTCCGTAAGGAGTGACGATGGCTTTGATAACAATTTCACCGCATGACGCGCAAGAATTAATCGCGCGTGGTGCAAAGTTAATCGATATTCGTGATGCCGACGAATATCTTCGTGAACATATTCCAGCAGCCTGTCTGGCACCATTATCCGTGATAGAACAGTCTGGTCTTCCGGATAAATTGCGTAGCGAACAAATTATATTCCACTGCCAGGCAGGTAAACGCACCAGCAATAACGCCGATAAATTAGCAGCGATTGCCGCCCCCGCAGAGGTCTTTTTACTGGAAGATGGGATCGATGGCTGGAAAAAAGCGGGATTGCCGGTAGCAGAAAATAAATCTCAACCGTTGCCATTAATGCGTCAGGTACAGATCGCCGCTGGCGGCTTAATATTAATCGGCGTCGTACTGGGTTATGCCATTAATAGCAGCTTCTTCTTATTAAGTGGATTTGTCGGCGCAGGATTAATGTTTGCAGGAATCAGTGGTTTTTGCGGGATGGCAAGGCTATTAGATAAGATGCCGTGGAATCAGCGAACTTGAGAAGCAACGCCGGATGCGCCATAGAGGCGGCATCCGGCGCCAGGGATTAGATCAGGAAATCGTCGAGAGATTTACCTTCTGCCAGCGCCTGAGCAATTGGCTTCGGCGTACGGCCCTGACCGGTCCAGGTTTTGGTTTCACCATTGAAGTCGGTGAATTTATATTTTGCTGGACGCGGTTCACGCTTTTTACCTGCACGCGGTGCAGCTGTGCCGTTAGCTAATAACTCTTCCGGGTTAATACCGTCAGCTTTCATCAGCTCCAGCCAGGTGCTAATTTTTTCCTGGCGTTCTGCCAGTTCACGCTGCTGCTGTTCTTCTTCTTCACGTCTTTCTTTAGTGACAACCCTGAATTTTTCGAGCATTTCTTCAAGAACGTCAATGGAGAATTCGCGAGCCATTGCACGAAGGGTGCGGATGTTATTTAAGCTTTGTAACATTACAGACATAATAAAGAAAACCTTTTAACGCCAAAACAAAAAGTATTTCGCCGCGTAGTGTAAGCGATCACTTATTATATTTCCACAAAATTTAATATATTTACAATCGCGAAGGGATATTATTTCGTGCGTTATTTGCTGACACATTAATGCTTATATGCAAATTATATAGCAGCCATTTAACTTACTTATTACAGTGACTGGCGAGTGTTCCGGCGTACGATACAACCCCCCGGCCGATAATGGAACACGCAACCAGCATAAATATGCATATAAAAAGAATACATATTAGTTATTCAAACCTGAAACTTTGTGCTGCCATTACAGGCTTTACAACATAAAAGATGCTGAATGAGGCCAGGCGCGCTCCTAAGCCGAATTCTCTACGCTTTGCTGCGTAAACACACCTTGATCACTCTGCCAAAAAACATCTGAACTACGTCATAACATAATGATTTAAAATAACATTATATTTTAAGACATAAAAAAACCCAGAATGTACAAAAAATGCGCCACTACGGAATATTTTATCTACAAAAACCAAGGAAATAAAAATTTTTCACTAATTGATAAGTCATAGCCAGCGATATACGCTATGCGAAAGTGCAAACGGTAATTTAAACCACTGCATTCACATTCATCCGATTTCGCGTTTATTAAGGAGCATGGGCATGTTCTCACCGCAGTCACGCTTGCGTCATGCAGTAGCAGATACGTTCGCGATGGTTGTTTACTGTTCTGTCGTGAACATGTTTATCGAAGTATTTCTCTCCGGAATGAGCTTCGAACAGTCCCTTTATTCCAGACTGGTAGCGATTCCGGTGAACATCTTAATTGCATGGCCATACGGTATGTACCGCGATCTATTTATGCGAATGGCACGCAAAGTTGGCTCGTCGGGCTGGGTAAAAAATCTTGCGGATATTCTGGCTTATGTGACGTTCCAGTCACCGGTATATATGGCAATCTTACTCGTCGTGGGCGCGGGTTGGCACCAGATTATGGCAGCGGTCAGTTCAAACATCGTCGTTTCGATGTTGATGGGTGCGGTCTATGGCTACTTCCTTGATTACTGCCGCCGCCTGTTCAAAGTCAGCAATTACCAGCAGGTAAAAGCCTGATCCTTCTTTGTCGCGACTGGCAATGCCAGTCGCGTCTTTAATTGGCTTCGCCAAACAATCCATGTAAATAACGTTCAAGCGCAACACGCGAGCTGAAACCGTGTGGAATGCCGTAATGCTCGTGACGCTCACCCGCTAAATAGAGCGGGAACCGCTGGTAATGATCGCAAGTTTTAATATCGGAAGCCGGTTCTGCCAGTGTCGAACTACGTTCTTTTAACGTGGGATGAATTACCAGTGCGGTACGTCCCATTCGCGCTTCGCGATTAACATAGACATAATTTTCCCCGCGGCGATAACCATAAGCTTTCTGGGTTACCACATCGACGGTAAAACCGACTTTCTCAAGTACGCGCGCCACCTCGTCTGGTCGTAAATACATATTCTATCCTCGTTATTATCTACCGCGGCCCTACCTTACCTGATTGAGCATTCACAACGCTTTCAGAAAAGTCCATAAAGCCACGATGAATCTCTGTTAAGAAAATTATGGTCTACACTGAAAATTACATTGAATCCTGATGGGAGATCATATGTTTAACAGACCGAACCGTAACGACGTCGATGATGGCGTGCAGGATATTCAGAATGATGTCAATCAATTAGCTGACAGCCTGGAATCTGTATTGAAGTCCTGGGGCAGCGACGCCAAAGGGGAAGCCGAAGCCGCACGCAGTAAAGCTCAGGCTTTACTGAAAGAAACCAGGGCGCGGATGCATGGTCGAACTCGCGTCCAGCAAGCCGCGCGCGATGCTGTTGGCTACGCAGACTCTTTTGTTCGTGAAAGACCCTGGTGTAGTGTGGGAACAGCTGCTGCGGTAGGTATTTTTATCGGCGCGTTGTTAAGCATGCGTAAATCGTAGTGAAACAATGATAATAAATACACGTCCCTGGCCCCGAAGCCTGACTTCGGGGTTTTTAACTTAAGGCACTGCGTAATTGTTGTGCCACCTGCTGCGCCATACTTTCGCTAACGATATTGGTAAACGAGAGCAGCAATCCTCCTTCCCCATTTGAGCGGATACGCCAGTCGCTAAGTGCCTGCACCGCAAGGCCAGCAGCATTGGCTTTACGAGCATGGACAATATCGTCGCCCACCATGCTGATAACCATCTGGATACCACCTTTTTGCGGCACAACCTGAAATCCCTGCTGCGTCAACGCCTGCTCAATCCACTGCCGACGTTGAGCATAGTGCTGACGCATTTTCTTCAGATGCCGCCAGAAATGCCCCTCACGAATGAAATCTGCCAGTGTGTTCTGCCACAGTACGGGTACCGCACATGGCTCCAGTGACGCCTGTTGCCGGAATTGCGTAATCTGCTCCACCGGCACCACCAGCCATGCACAGCGCAGTGCAGGAAATAGCGATTTGCTGAATGTTCCGGCATAAATCACCCGCTGCGGTGCGTCGAGACTTTTTAGTGCCGGTAACGGCTTACCGTGATAGCGAAACTCACTGTCGTAATCATCTTCAATAATCCATGCCTGGCTACGCTCTGCCCATTCCAGCATCTGGTGCCTGCGCGCTAAGGAGAGCGCCACACCCAGCGGGCTCTGGTGTGCCGGAGTAATCAGAGCAAAACGCGCATCAGGATAATTTTGTATTCCGCTTGTGACATCCAGCCCGTTGTCATCAACCGGCACCGGTAAAATTTCCACACCGTGGCGAGTGACAATCGAGCGAATCAGTGGAAAGCCGGGATCTTCCATCCACATCCCGTTTCCCGGTTTCGCCAGCGCGTGCAGAATTAAAGCCATTGAGGCCGCATAACCATGAGTGATAAAGACCTGCTCTGGCTGACAATCAATCCCGCGTGAAACGCGTAAGTAATCAACTATTGCCTCGCGCAACGCCGCCTCACCGCAGACATCGCCTAATGCCAAATCAAAACGCGTCTGGGTACGAAGGCGACGCCCCATCACCCGCGCCCACTGCTCTCGCGGAAAGAGATCGAGTGCGGGTAATCCCAATTGAAATGGCAGTGGCTGCTGACTTTCACCAGCAAAAGCCACGGCATCCACAGCAGATTGTTGCGGATGTATCTGCTCACTGACAAATGTGCCAGCCTGTCCCCGCCTGACCAGCCATCCTTGCGCCACCAACTCAGCATACGCATTTTCGACAGTGGATCGAGACACACCCAGTTCCTGCGACCAGGTACGACTCGAAGGTAGCCTTGCACCAGGTTTCAGTTCCCCTTGCTCAATAGCCGTTTTTAACTGACGGGCGATATCCTGATAACGTGGCATATGGTCTGCTTTTTTACGTAATTTATGGCTCTCTTTAGCAGTCCATTATAGTGCTACATTGCGGGCGTTAATAAGAGGAGAAACTGTATGACTACATTACGTCAGCCTTACTACGAACTTAGCCCGGCAGTGTATAACGCACTGGTGCAGGCCAAAACGGCACTGGAAAATAGCGCGCTGGATACCACGCTGATGGAGTTAATTTATTTGCGCGTCTCGCAAATCAATGGCTGCGCATTTTGTCTGGAGATGCACAGCAAAGCATTACGCAAATCCGGTGTGCCGCAGCACAAACTGGACGCCCTGGCAGGCTGGCGCGTAAGCCATCATTTTGACGATCGCGAGCGGGCGGCGCTGGCATGGGCGGAATCGGTGACCGATATTGCCCGAACCCATGCGGAAGACGAGGTTTATCAGCCTTTGCTTGAATATTTCAGTGCAGCAGAGATCAGCGACTTAACGTTTGCCATCGGGCTGATGAATTGTTTTAACCGTCTGGCCGTTTCCATGCGCATGTAACTTCTTGATGCCGGGTATTCGCCCGGCCAAAAAACACAAAATCCCCTACCCCGTTGAGCCATTCAGCGGTGGCGTAATCAATCTAAAATTCCCATATCTTGTATGGTTGAATCTTTTTCCAACTACATCTAGTATCTCTGTATCAACAGAGAGACAACCCGACGCGTATCATCGCGCCGTATCTTCATTTTAAACGGAAATACGAATCATGCGCATTACTATTTACACTCGTAACGATTGCGTTCAGTGCCACGCCACCAAACGGGCGATGGAAAACCGGGGCTTTGACTTTGAAATGATTAATGTCAATCACGTCCCTGAAGCAGCAGAAACATTGCGTGCTCAGGGCTTTCGCCAGTTACCGGTGGTAATTGCTGGCGATCTTAGCTGGTCTGGCTTCCGCCCGGACATGATCAACCGTCTGCATCCAGCGCCACACGCGGCCAGTGCATGAGCCAGCTCGTCTACTTCTCCAGCAGCTCCGAAAATACGCAGCGTTTTATCGAACGTTTAGGGCTGCCCGCGGTGCGCATCCCGCTCAATGAGCGGGAACGGATTCAGGTAGACGAGCCTTACATCCTGATCGTGCCCTCTTACGGCGGCGGCGGTACGGCTGGCGCGGTACCACGACAGGTAATTCGCTTTTTAAACGACGAGCACAACCGGGCGTTGCTTCGCGGCGTGATTGCTTCGGGTAATCGCAACTTTGGTGAGGCGTATGGCCGCGCCGGAGATGTGATTGCTCAAAAATGCGGCGTGCCGTGGCTATACCGCTTTGAACTCATGGGTACGCAAAGCGATATCGAAAACGTTCGTAAAGGAGTAACCGAATTTTGGCAACGACAACCGCAGAACGCCTGACGCAGGAAACGATGGATTACCACGCGCTGAATGCGATGCTTAACCTTTACGATAGCGCAGGTCGCATTCAGTTCGATAAAGATCGCCAGGCCGTTGACGTCTTTATGACGACGCATGTGCGCCCGAACAGTGTGACCTTCAGTAGCCAGCAGCAGCGCCTGAACTGGCTGGTCAACGAAGGTTACTATGATGAAAGCGTCCTTAACCGCTACTCTCGCGACTTTGTCATTACGCTGTTTGCCCACGCGCACGCCAGCGGTTTTCGTTTCCAGACATTCCTCGGGGCATGGAAGTTTTACACCAGCTATACGTTGAAGACATTCGACGGTAAACGTTATCTGGAAGATTTTGCCGATCGAGTCACGATGGTGGCGCTGACGCTGGCACAAGGCGATGAAACACTGGCAACGCAACTGACTGATGAGATGCTGTCAGGACGCTTTCAGCCTGCCACGCCAACATTCCTCAACTGCGGTAAACAGCAGCGCGGCGAACTGGTTTCCTGTTTTCTGCTGCGTATTGAAGACAATATGGAGTCGATTGGCCGGGCGGTAAATTCCGCACTGCAACTGTCGAAACGCGGCGGCGGCGTGGCATTTTTGCTGTCGAATCTGCGGGAAGCGGGCGCGCCAATTAAACGTATTGAAAATCAATCTTCTGGCGTAATTCCGGTGATGAAAATGCTGGAAGACGCATTTTCCTATGCCAACCAGCTCGGCGCGCGTCAGGGTGCTGGCGCAGTCTATTTACATGCCCATCATCCCGATATTCTGCGTTTTCTCGATACAAAACGGGAAAATGCCGACGAAAAAATCCGCATTAAAACGCTGTCCCTGGGCGTGGTGATCCCGGATATCACTTTCCATCTGGCAAAAGAGAATGCGCAGATGGCACTGTTTTCGCCTTATGACGTTGAGCGAGTTTATGGCAAGCCGTTTGCTGATATCGCCATCAGCCAACACTATGACGAACTGATTGCCGATGAACGCATCTGCAAAAAATACATCAACGCCCGTGATTTCTTCCAGCGACTGGCAGAAATTCAGTTTGAGTCCGGCTATCCCTACATCATGTATGAAGACACGGTAAACCGTGCTAACCCTATCGCCGGGCGCATAAATATGAGTAATCTCTGCTCAGAGATTTTGCAGGTTAACAGCGCCTCAGAGTATAACGAGAATCTCGACTATGCCCGCACAGGCCATGATATTTCCTGCAATTTAGGTTCGTTGAATATTGCCCACACCATGGATTCCCCCGACTTTGCCCGCACGGTAGCGACTGCCGTACGCGGTTTAACAGCGGTGTCAGATATGAGTCATATCCGCAGCGTGCCGTCCATCGAAGCCGGAAATGCCGCCTCACACGCCATCGGCCTGGGGCAGATGAATTTACACGGTTATCTGGCGCGCGAAGGCATCGCTTATGGTTCACCGGAAGCACTGGATTTCACCAATCTCTATTTCTATACCATCACCTGGCACGTACTGCGTACCTCGATGTTGCTGGCGCGCGAACGCGGTGAAACCTTCGCCGGGTTCAAACAGTCACGCTATGCCAGTGGTGAATATTTTAGCCAATATCTGCAAGGTAACTGGCAGCCGAAAACGGCGAAAGTTGGCGAACTGTTTGCCCGTAGCGGTATTACGTTACCTACCCGTGAGATGTGGGCGCAGCTGCGCGACGACGTGATGCGCTATGGCATATACAACCAGAATCTCCAGGCGGTGCCGCCAACCGGTTCCATCTCTTACATCAACCATGCCACGTCGAGTATTCATCCGATTGTGGCGAAAGTAGAGATACGCAAAGAGGGCAAAACAGGACGCGTTTACTACCCTGCCCCGTTTATGACTAACGAAAATCTGGCGCTATATCAGGATGCTTACGAAATTGGCGCAGAAAAGATCATCGACACCTACGCCGAAGCGACTCGCCATGTCGATCAGGGGCTGTCGCTGACGCTGTTTTTCCCCGATACCGCCACCACTCGCGATATCAACAAAGCGCAGATTTACGCCTGGCGAAAAGGGATAAAAACGCTCTATTACATCCGCCTGCGTCAGATGGCGCTGGAAGGCACTGAAATTGAAGGCTGCGTCTCCTGCTCGCTCTAAGAGACTGAAAGATAATTGCAATATATTGAATTTGCATGATTTTGTAGGTCGGATAAGGCGTTCACGCCGCATCCGGCAGGAACAAAGCGCACATTGCCAAAAATCGGAGTCTGATGAGTCCGGCTTTAAGGAATATCTATGAAACTCTCACGTATCAGCGCCATCAACTGGAACAAGATATCTGACGATAAAGATCTGGAGGTGTGGAATCGCCTGACCAGCAATTTCTGGCTCCCGGAAAAGGTGCCACTATCGAACGATATTCCTGCATGGCAGACATTAAGTGTCGTAGAACAACAACTGACGATGCGCGTTTTTACTGGCCTGACACTGCTCGACACGCTGCAAAATGTTATCGGCGCGCCTTCGCTGATGCCCGATGCGCTCACGCCTCATGAAGAGGCGGTATTATCGAATATCAGCTTTATGGAAGCGGTTCATGCCCGCTCTTACAGTTCGATTTTCTCGACGTTGTGCCAGACCAAAGATGTCGATGCCGCCTACGCCTGGAGTGAAGAAAACGCACCGTTGCAGCGAAAAGCGCAGATTATTCAGCAACATTATCGAGGCGATAATCCGCTGAAAAAGAAAATCGCCAGTGTCTTTCTTGAATCATTTTTGTTCTATTCTGGCTTCTGGCTGCCGATGTATTTTTCCAGTCGCGGAAAGCTGACCAATACCGCAGACCTGATCCGTCTGATTATCCGTGATGAAGCGGTCCACGGTTACTACATCGGCTATAAATATCAGAAAAGCCTGGAAAAGATCTCCCAGGCACAACGTGAAGAGTTGAAGAATTTCGCCTTCGATTTGTTGCTGGAACTCTACGACAACGAGTTGCAATACACCGATGAGCTGTACGCCGAAACCCCGTGGGCTGACGATGTGAAAGCGTTTCTCTGTTACAACGCCAATAAGGCGTTGATGAATCTGGGCTACGAACCGTTATTTCCCGCAGAAATGGCAGAAGTGAATCCGGCAATCCTCGCCGCGCTTTCGCCGAATGCCGATGAAAATCACGATTTCTTTTCCGGTTCAGGCTCCTCTTATGTGATGGGGAAAGCGGTTGAAACAGAAGATGAAGACTGGAATTTCTGACAGAGTTATTTTTCAAAAATATCACTACCCGCAGCAGGGAAATAATTCCCGCCAAATATACTCGTCATACTTCAAGTTGCATGTGCTGCGTCTGCGTTCGTTCACCCCAGTCACTTAATTATGTAAGCTCATGGGGATTCACTCGCTTGTCGCCTTCCTGCAACTCGAATTATTTAGAGTATAGCTTTATATCACGCAAATAATTTGTGGTGATCTACACTGACTCTCTGTTGCATTATTCGCCTGAAACTACAATATTCAGGCGTTTTTTCACTATCTATAACAAAAAATATCAACTTTTCTCGATTTGCTCTCAGCCCTTATATCACGGGAAATTCCGGCAATTTGCTCGTATCAATATTCATGCCACATTTGTCATCAGGGGTTGCCTCAGATTCTCAGTATGTTAGGGTAGAAAAAAGTGACTATTTCCATTGGGTAATATATCGACATAAACAAATAACAGGAATCTTTCTATTGCATGGCAATTAAATTAGAAATTAAAAATCTTTATAAAATATTTGGCGAGCATCCACAGCGAGCTTTCAAATATATCGAACAAGGACTTTCAAAAGAACAAATTCTGGAAAAAACTGGGCTATCGCTTGGCGTAAAAGACGCCAGTCTGGCCATTGAAGAAGGCGAGATATTTGTCATCATGGGATTATCCGGCTCGGGTAAATCCACAATGGTACGCCTTCTCAATCGCCTGATTGAACCCACCCGCGGGCAAGTGCTGATTGATGGTGTGGATATTGCCAAAATATCCGACACCGAACTCCGTGAGGTGCGCAGAAAAAAGATTGCGATGGTCTTCCAGTCCTTTGCCTTAATGCCGCATATGACCGTGCTGGACAATACTGCGTTCGGTATGGAATTGGCCGGAATTAATGCCGAAGAACGCCGGGAAAAAGCCATTGATGCACTGCGTCAGGTCGGGCTGGAAAATTATGCCCACAGCTACCCGGACGAACTCTCTGGCGGGATGCGTCAACGTGTGGGATTAGCCCGCGCATTAGCGATTAATCCGGATATATTATTAATGGACGAAGCCTTCTCGGCGCTCGATCCATTAATTCGCACCGAGATGCAGGATGAGCTGGTAAAATTACAGGCGAAACATCAGCGTACCATTGTCTTTATTTCCCACGATCTCGATGAAGCCATGCGTATTGGCGACCGAATTGCCATTATGCAAAATGGTGAAGTGGTACAGGTCGGCACACCGGATGAAATTCTCAATAATCCAGCGAATGATTATGTCCGCACCTTCTTCCGTGGCGTCGATATTAGTCAAGTATTCAGTGCGAAAGATATTGCCCGCCGCAGCCCTAATGGCTTAATTCGTAAAACCCCTGGCTTCGGCCCGCGTTCGGCACTGAAATTATTGCAGGATGAAGATCGCGAATATGGCTACGTTATCGAACGCGGTAATAAGTTTGTCGGCGCAGTGTCTATCGATTCGCTTAAGGCCGCATTAACGCAGCAGCAAGGTCTTGATGCAGCACTGATTGATGCGCCGTTAGCGGTCGATGCGCAAACGCCTCTTAGCGAGTTGCTCTCTCATGTCGGACAGGCGCCCTGTGCGGTGCCCGTGGTCGACGAGGACCAACAGTATGTCGGCATCATTTCGAAAGGAATGCTGCTGCGCGCTTTAGATCGTGAGGGGGTAAATAATGGCTGATCAAAATAATCCGTGGGATACCACACCAGCGGCGGACAGTGCCGCACAATCCGCAGATGCCTGGGGTACACCGGCTGCTACACCGACTGACGGTGGTGGCGCCGACTGGCTGACCAGCACGCCTGCGCCAAACGCCGAGCATTTTAATATTCTCGATCCGTTCCATAAGACGCTGATCCCACTCGACAGTTGGGTCACTGAAGGGATCGACTGGGTCGTTACCCATTTCCGTCCCGTCTTCCAGGGCGTGCGCGTTCCGGTCGATTATATCCTCAACGGTTTCCAGCAACTGCTGCTGGGTATGCCCGCGCCGGTGGCGATTATCGTATTCGCTCTCATCGCCTGGCAAATTTCCGGTGTCGGAATGGGCGTCGCGACGCTGGTTTCGCTGATTGCCATCGGCGCAATCGGTGCCTGGTCGCAGGCCATGGTTACCCTGGCGCTGGTGTTAACCGCCCTGCTGTTCTGTATCGTCATCGGTTTGCCGTTGGGGATCTGGCTGGCAAGAAGTCCGCGAGCGGCGAAAATTATTCGCCCACTGCTTGATGCCATGCAGACCACGCCGGCGTTTGTTTATCTGGTGCCAATCGTCATGCTGTTTGGTATCGGTAACGTGCCGGGCGTGGTGGTGACGATCATCTTTGCGCTGCCGCCGATTATCCGTCTGACTATTCTGGGGATTAACCAGGTTCCGGCGGATCTGATTGAAGCCTCGCGCTCATTCGGTGCCAGCCCGCGCCAGATGCTGTTCAAAGTTCAGTTACCGCTGGCGATGCCGACCATTATGGCGGGCGTTAACCAGACGCTGATGCTGGCCCTTTCTATGGTGGTCATTGCCTCGATGATTGCCGTCGGCGGGCTGGGTCAGATGGTACTTCGCGGTATCGGTCGTCTGGATATGGGGCTTGCCACCGTAGGCGGTGTCGGGATTGTGATCCTCGCCATTATCCTCGATCGCCTGACTCAGGCCGTTGGGCGTGACTCACGCAGTCGCGGCAACCGTCGCTGGTACACCACTGGCCCTGTCGGTCTGCTGACCCGTCCATTCATTAAGTAACTCTGCACTTGCCCGGTGACGCCGGGCATATCACCCTGCCAAAAAAAGGAATAACAATGCGACATAGCGTACTTTTTGCGACAGCGTTTGCCACGCTTATCTCTACACAAACTTTTGCTGCCGATCTGCCGGGCAAAGGCATTACTGTTAATCCAGTTCAGAGCACCATCACTGAAGAAACCTTCCAGACGCTGCTGGTGAGTCGTGCGCTGGAGAAATTAGGTTATACCGTCAATAAACCCAGCGAAGTGGATTACAACGTTGGCTACACCTCGCTTGCTTCCGGCGATGCAACCTTCACCGCCGTGAACTGGACGCCGCTGCATGACAACATGTACGAAGCTGCCGGTGGCGATAAGAAATTTTATCGCGAAGGGGTATTTGTTAACGGCGCGGCGCAGGGTTACCTGATCGATAAGAAAACTGCCGACCAGTACAAAATCACCAACATCGCGCAACTGAAAGATCCGAAGATCGCTAAACTGTTCGATACCAACGGCGATGGCAAAGCGGATTTAACCGGCTGTAATCCTGGCTGGGGCTGCGAAGGAGCCATCAACCACCAGCTTGCTGCGTATGAACTGACCAACACCGTGACGCATAATCAGGGGAACTATGCGGCGATGATGGCCGACACCATCAGTCGCTACAAAGAGGGCAAACCGGTGTTTTACTACACCTGGACGCCGTACTGGGTGAGTAACGAACTGAAGCCGGGGAAAGATGTGGTCTGGTTGCAGGTGCCGTTCTCCGCACTGCCGGGCGATAAAAATGCCGATACCAAACTGCCGAATGGCGCGAATTACGGCTTCCCGGTCAGCACCATGCATATCGTTGCCAACAAAGCCTGGGCCGAGAAAAATCCGGCGGCAGCCAAACTGTTTGCCATTATGCAGTTGCCAGTGGCAGATATTAACGCCCAGAACGCCATTATGCATGACGGCAAAGCCTCAGAAGGCGATATTCAGGGCCACGTTGATGGCTGGATCAAAGCCCACCAGCAGCAGTTCGATGGCTGGGTGAAGGAGGCGCTGGCAGCGCAGAAGTAAATATTGATAACCGCGCAGATAATGCTCATGTGAGTAAAACAATTGCAGCGATGGTTTTAATCCGGCTGAAAATCGATGAGACGTTTTCTGAAGGCCGGGGCGATGCGCGGCGAGGGCGCGTCTTACAGGGATGTTACCTCGCGCCCGTACCCGATAGCCGTAAGAAATAAGTCGAATGTACCGCGTAGCGGCGATTTTGTGCCAAAAGCCTGGGTCGCCAGGGTGGTGGCGACTGAGCCACCCTGGCACGTTCACCAGCAAAATAGTGACAAAGTAGCTATAGTCTGGAAGTGAACGTAACATTTGCCTTAGTGACATATTTCACCTTCAAATACCCTCTCCCCATTACCCGCACATTTCAACAATCTATCTTTCATCCCATATTCATCAACATCCGCTATTATTGATTTCCAGCTTAATCATCACCTGATGAATAAAAATAATGACTAAACCCAATCATGAGCTTAGCCCGGCACTGATCGTGCTAATGTCGATCGCCACTGGTCTGGCGGTCGCCAGCAATTATTACGCACAGCCATTGCTCGACACCATCGCGCGTAACTTTTCCCTTTCCGCCAGTTCGGCAGGCTTTATTGTTACAGCCGCGCAGTTGGGCTATGCCGCAGGTCTGCTGTTTCTTGTTCCATTGGGTGATATGTTTGAACGCCGCCGCCTGATTGTCACCATGACCTTACTGGCAGCCGGTGGCATGTTAATCACTGCCAGCAGTCAGTCGCTGGCGATGATGATCCTCGGTACAGCATTAACGGGTTTATTCTCGGTCGTAGCTCAAATTCTGGTTCCACTGGCGGCGACGCTGGCTTCACCGGACAAACGCGGCAAGGTGGTTGGCACCATTATGAGTGGCCTGCTACTGGGGATTTTGCTGGCGCGTACCGTTGCCGGGCTGCTGGCGAATCTCGGCGGCTGGCGCACCGTCTTTTGGGTCGCATCGGTGTTAATGGCACTGATGGCACTGGCGTTATGGCGCGGCCTGCCACAAATGAAATCTGAAACCCACCTCAACTACCCACAGTTGCTTGGTTCCGTTTTCAGCATGTTTATCAGCGATAAGATCCTGCGCACCCGCGCGTTGCTGGGCTGCCTGACCTTTGCTAACTTCAGCATTCTCTGGACATCAATGGCTTTTTTGCTCGCCGCGCCGCCTTTTAATTACAGCGATGGCGTAATTGGTCTGTTTGGACTTGCAGGAGCTGCCGGGGCGTTGGGCGCTCGCCCGGCGGGCGGTTTTGCCGATAAGGGCAAATCGCATCTCACAACAACGTTTGGTCTGCTGCTGTTGTTACTTTCATGGTTGGCGATCTGGTTTGGCCACGCTTCCGTACTGGTGCTAATTATCGGCATTCTGATACTGGATCTCACCGTGCAGGGCGTGCATATCACCAATCAAACCGTGATTTATCGTATTCATCCTGATGCACGTAATCGCCTGACCGCAGGTTACATGACCAGCTACTTTATTGGCGGTGCCGCCGGTTCGCTAATTTCAGCCTCAGCCTGGCAACATGGCGGTTGGGCTGGCGTTTGTCTGGCTGGCGCGACGATTGCCCTGGTTAACGCACTGGTCTGGTGGCGAGGTTTTCATCGTCAGGAAGTCGCAAATTAAGCAATCAGCAACCGTTTTCGTGGCTTTACACTTATAAGGGTGTTAAGAATCCCATCAGTCTGATAAGGTTAGGATATTCATCCAGACTATTAATAATATTAACAATCGTTAAGCGTACACTCTATGGTAAGCCCTACTCCACTGCCTGCTTCTGGTTCGGCGACCTTCATGGAAGGCTGCAAAGACAGTTTACCGATTGTTATTAGTTATATTCCGGTGGCCTTTGCATTTGGTCTGAATGCGACCCGTCTGGGATTCTCTCCCCTGGAAAGCGTTTTTTTCTCCTGCATTATTTATGCAGGAGCGAGCCAGTTTGTCATCACCGCAATGCTGGCAGCTGGTAGTAGCTTGTGGGTAGCCGCATTGACCGTTATGGCAATGGATGTTCGCCATGTACTGTATGGTCCATCGTTGCGTAGCCGCATTGTTCAACGCCTGCAAAAATCGAAAACCGCACTGTGGGCGTTTGGCCTGACGGACGAAGTTTTTGCCGCAGCAACGGCAAAACTGGTACGTAACAATCGCCGCTGGAGCGAAAACTGGATGATCGGCATTGCCTTCAGTTCATGGTCATCGTGGGTATTTGGTACGGTAATAGGGGCATTTTCGGGCAGCGGTTTGCTGCAAGGTTATCCAGCCGTCGAAGCAGCATTAGGCTTTATGCTGCCGGCACTCTTTATGAGTTTTCTGCTCGCCTCTTTCCAGCGCAAACAATCCCTTTGCGTTACCGCAGCGTTAGTTGGTGCCCTTGCTGGCGTAACGCTATTTTCTATTCCCGTCGCCATTCTGGCAGGCATTGTCTTTGGCTGCCTCACTGCGTTAATCCAGTCATTCTGGCAAGGAGCACCTGATGAGCTATGAGGTTCTGCTGCTTGGATTACTGGTTGGCGCGGCGAATTACTGCTTCCGCTATTTACCCCTACGCCTGAGAGTGGGCAATGCCCGCCCAACCAAGCGTGGCGCAGTGGGTATTTTGCTCGACACCATTGGCATCGCCTCGATTTGCGCTCTGCTGGTTGTCTCTACCGCACCAGAAGTGATACACGATTCACGCCGTTTCGTACCCACGCTGGTCGGTTTTGCGGTACTGGGAGCCAGTTTCTATAAAACACGCAGCATCATTATTCCCACTTTATTGAGTGCGCTGGCCTACGGGCTGACGTGGAAAGTGATGACGTTTCTATAGACCACAAGAATCATTTTTCTAAAACAATACATTTACTTTATTTGTCACTGTCGTTACTATATCGGCTGAAATTAATGAGGTCATACCCAAATGGATAGTTCGTTTACGCCCATTGAACAAATGCTAAAATTTCGCGCCAGCCGCCACGAAGATTTTCCTTATCAGGAGATCCTTCTGACCCGTCTTTGTATGCATATGCAAAGCAAGCTGCTGGAGAACCGCAATAAAATGCTGAAGGCTCAGGGGATTAACGAGACGTTGTTTATGGCGTTGATTACGCTGGAGTCTCAGGAAAACCACAGTATTCAGCCTTCTGAATTGAGCTGTGCTCTTGGATCATCCCGTACCAATGCGACGCGTATTGCCGATGAGCTGGAAAAACGTGGCTGGATCGAACGTCGTGAAAGCGATAACGATCGCCGCTGCCTGCATCTGCAATTAACGGAAAAAGGTCACGAGTTTTTGCGCGAGGTTTTACCGCCGCAGCATAACTGCCTGCATCAACTCTGGTCCGCGCTCAGCACAACAGAAAAAGATCAGCTCGAGCAAATCACCCGCAAATTGCTCTCCCGTCTCGATCAGATGGAACAAGACGGTGCTGTTCTCGAAGCGATGAGCTAACGCGTCATCTCGCTCAAAAATCCAGACTTATAAAAGAAAAACTGACCGGCCAGCATCGCAACGTGCTGGCCTTTTTGGCAAGCAGGTCGGCTCAGCCGATGAGTTAAGAAGATCGTGGAGAATACTATGAGCGCAAATGCGGAGACACAAACCCCGCAGCAACCGGTAAAGAAGAGCGGCAAACGTAAGCGTCTGCTCCTCCTTCTCACCTTGCTCTTTATTATTATTGCCGTAGCGATAGGGATTTATTGGTTTTTGGTACTGCGTCATTTCGAAGAAACGGATGACGCATACGTGGCAGGAAATCAGATTCAAATTATGTCTCAGGTGTCAGGCAGTGTGACGAAAGTCTGGGCCGATAACACCGATTTTGTAAAAGAAGGCGATGTGCTGGTCACTCTCGACCCGACGGATGCTCGCCAGGCGTTTGAAAAAGCCAAAACTGCGCTGGCTTCCAGCGTACGTCAAACCCACCAGCTGATGATTAACAGCAAACAGTTGCAGGCAAATATTGAGGTGCAGAAAATCGCCCTCGCCAAAGCTCAGAGTGACTACAACCGTCGCGTGCCGCTGGGCAATGCCAACCTGATTGGCCGAGAAGAGCTGCAACACGCCCGCGACGCCGTCACCAGCGCCCAGGCGCAGCTGGATGTCGCCATTCAACAATACAATGCCAATCAGGCGATGATTTTGGGTACTAAACTTGAAGATCAGCCTGCCGTGCAACAGGCTGCCACTGAAGTGCGTAATGCCTGGCTGGCGCTGGAGCGTACCCGTATTGTCAGCCCGATGACTGGTTATGTCTCCCGTCGCGCAGTACAGCCTGGTGCACAAATTAGCCCAACCACGCCGCTGATGGCGGTCGTTCCAGCCACGAATATGTGGGTGGATGCTAACTTTAAAGAGACGCAGATTGCCAATATGCGCATCGGTCAGCCGGTTACCATCACCACCGATATTTACGGCGATGATGTGAAATACACCGGTAAAGTGGTTGGTCTGGATATGGGTACGGGTAGCGCGTTCTCGCTGCTTCCGGCGCAAAACGCCACCGGTAACTGGATCAAAGTCGTTCAGCGTCTGCCTGTTCGTATCGAACTGGACCAGAAACAGTTGGAACAATACCCGCTGCGTATCGGTTTATCCACGCTGGTGAGCGTCAATACCACTAACCGTGACGGCCAGGTACTGGCAAACAAAGTACGCTCCACACCGGTCGCGGTAAGCACCGCGCGTGAAATCAGCCTGGCACCTGTCAATAAACTGATCGACGACATCGTAAAAGCTAACGCTGGCTAATCCAGAGGTGCGTGTGATGCAACAGCAAAAACCGCTGGAAGGCGCGCAACTGGTCATTATGACGATTGCGCTGTCGCTGGCGACATTCATGCAGGTGCTGGACTCCACCATTGCTAACGTGGCGATCCCCACTATCGCCGGGAACCTGGGTTCATCACTCAGTCAGGGAACGTGGGTAATCACCTCCTTCGGGGTGGCGAATGCCATCTCGATCCCTCTTACCGGCTGGCTGGCAAAGCGCTTCGGGGAAGTGAAACTGTTCCTCTGGTCGACCATCGCCTTCGCCATTGCTTCGTGGGCATGTGGTGTCTCCAGCAGTCTGAATATGCTGATCTTCTTCCGCGTGATTCAGGGGATTGTCGCCGGGCCATTGATCCCGCTTTCGCAAAGTCTGTTACTGAATAACTACCCACCGGCCAAACGTTCTATCGCGCTGGCGTTGTGGTCGATGACGGTGATTGTCGCGCCAATTTGCGGCCCAATCCTCGGCGGTTATATCAGTGATAATTACCACTGGGGCTGGATATTCTTCATCAACGTGCCGATTGGCGTGGCGGTGGTGTTGATGACACTACAAACCCTGCGCGGACGCGAAACCCGCACCGAACGGCGGCGGATTGATGCCGTGGGGCTGGCACTGCTGGTGATTGGTATCGGCAGCCTACAGATTATGCTCGACCGGGGTAAAGAGCTGGACTGGTTCTCATCACAGGAAATTATCATCCTTACCGTGGTGGCGGTGGTGGCTATCTGCTTCCTGATTGTCTGGGAGCTAACGGATGATAACCCGATAGTCGATCTGTCGTTGTTTAAGTCGCGCAACTTCACCATCGGCTGCTTATGTATCAGCCTCGCGTATATGCTCTACTTCGGCGCTATTGTTCTGCTGCCGCAGTTGTTGCAGGAAGTCTACGGCTACACGGCAACATGGGCAGGGCTGGCCTCTGCGCCGGTAGGGATTATTCCGGTGATCCTGTCGCCGATTATCGGTCGATTTGCGCATAAACTGGATATGCGGCGGCTGGTGACGTTCAGCTTTATTATGTATGCCGTCTGCTTCTACTGGCGTGCCTATACCTTTGAACCGGGTATGGATTTTGGCGCGTCGGCCTGGCCGCAGTTTATCCAGGGCTTCGCAGTGGCCTGCTTCTTTATGCCGCTGACCACCATTACGCTGTCTGGTCTGCCACCGGAACGACTGGCGGCGGCGTCGAGCCTCTCCAACTTTACGCGAACGCTGGCGGGGTCTATCGGTACGTCCATAACGACGACGATGTGGACTAACCGCGAGTCGATGCACCATGCTCAGTTGACCGAATCGGTGAACCCGTATAACCCGAACGCCCAGGCGATGTACAGTCAACTGGAAGGTCTGGGGATGACGCAACAGCAGGCATCGGGCTGGATTGCTCAGCAGATCACCAATCAGGGGCTGATTATTTCCGCCAATGAGATCTTCTGGATGTCAGCCGGGATATTCCTCGTCCTGCTGGGGCTGGTGTGGTTTGCTAAACCGCCATTTGGCGCAGGTGGCGGCGGAGGCGGTGCGCACTAAGGTTGTTCAAGGGAGCTGCGGCTCCCTTTTTTATATGCTCATTCTGTAAACGGTTGTTTAATCAACGCCAAATGATGCCATTATTGAGAGTTGCTTAATAAACAGTTCTGCAATCAAAAAAATAGACAATGTATTTATATTCTTCTTAAGAATCGTGTGTTTTATCTCATATTTTTATGCGTTTTATCGATACACAGAAATCACATTTATATTATTTTTTTGATAAAAATCCTGGTGTTTACCCCCTTCTAAGAAGATGTGCAAACAATAAACACGCAATTAATTCGTCATTTTTATTAAATTCAAAATAATATCTACATCATATATCTTAATGATTTTCCTCACTTTTCTTTTTATCATTTTTTACCACTTAAGATATTTAAAGATTTTTGCTACAGAAAACTATGCAACTTATTTTTTAGCACAACACCTAAACCATCAAAATAAATTAATATTAAATTAACCATAAATTAAACTGATTTATAAACATTGGTTTCACGCACTACTCTTCATTTGAAGAAACAGCAACCTGTTTCAAAGACATTAAAATCTAATTTTCTTACGTAGTTACTGTGAGTTCATTATTTATCTAAAAATAAATCATAAGGATGAGAAGGAACTTTATGAACATCAAAAAGCATCCCTTGTCAACGCTGGCAATAGCTATTTCGACCGTGTTATCAATGCCCGTTTCACTGGCATGGACACCACCCACGACCATCAACAGCGATGTTACCATCAACAACAATGATGTTGTAACGCTATCCTCATCCGAAAATAATTCATCAGCCTGGGATCAATTTCGTTATCTTAATGTTGGAGCAACAAGTGAAGGAACGTTAAATATAGACGGGCGTGATCTGACCACCTCCAAAATCACAATCGGTAATGCAACTTCAGGGATAATGAAATTAGAAAACAATGCTCATCTGACGATTAATAAGGCATCGTCTTATGAACGCAATGTTTATTTAGGTATCAATGGTGGTTCAGGAACCTTAATGGTGCTTAGCGGCAGTACTATCACCGATTTAAATGAATTCAGAATCGGTGAATATGATTACCAGGCACAAGGGAAAGTCATTATTGACGGTGCGGGTTCTTCCGTTTCTGCAACGTATGTGATGGTCGGCGATCAGGGAACAGGTAAACTCGAAATCACGCATGGCGGTCGTCTTACAGCATCAAAGGATGTGCTCATTGGTTTTACTGGAAGTTCAGCTGATTTTCACGGGACTGGATACGGTGAAACGCTGGTTGATGGCGATAATTCTTCATTAACAGTGAATGAATATATCAACCTCGGGGGATTGAGTTCATTGCAGAACGAGGCCAAGGGGATACTTACCGTTAGTAATAATGCCACGGTCAGTGCTAATCAATTTATCTGGCTTGGGATAGCAGAAACCAGCACCGGTATTCTAAACATTGGTGGAGCGCAGGGAGAAGCAGAACAGAAAGCGGGGATCATCAAGACGCCGATTATCCATATGGGAAGCAATGTCGGGAATAGTACTGCCCAAATTAATTTTAACCACTCCAGCGAAGATTTTATCCTGGCTGCAGATATAGTTGGCAAAGGCGAAGTTAACCAGGAAGGTTCCGGAGTCACGACGTTGACTGGCGCAAATACCTACTCTGGCCAAACAAATATTAATAAAGGCACCTTGCGCGCCGGTATCAACGATACCTTCAGCCCAAACTCCGATTATGTTGTCGACAGTGAAGGGAATATCGATTTAGACGGTTTTTCACAAACCTTAAATACACTGGATTTGGCGGGTACAGCAACACTGTCTTCCTCAAAAAATGGCGACAAATTCACGCCTGCCACACTCACCATTAATGGCAATTACACTGCTAATAATGGTTTGTTAGTTATGCGTACCGAACTCGGCGATGATAATTCCGCGACTGATAAACTCATCGTAAAAGGGGATACTTCCGGTAGTACCCGCGTCATGGTCAACAATGCGGGCGGTCTGGGCGCGGATACTCTGGAAGGAATAAAAATTGTCGAGGTTGA
>NZ_RHJM01000010.1:0-35105 GCF_004212315.1 Escherichia sp. E10V5 | reverse complement strand
GAGCCCGGGGGTGCAGGGGGCGGCGGCGATTGGCCGCCCCCTGCGTGCTCCCTGCGCCAGTGGCTTTATATGGCATTGCACATGAAAGGAGCTCAACAATGCTAAACACTCATAGAGAATTAAAAATCCCCCTCTGATGCATAACATTTCCTTTTAATTGCAACTTTACTCGTCCTTCCGCTTTCAGTAGTGTGTCATCGCGCATTTCGACTTCTTCTTTGCAAGGACTGGGTTTTCATGTTTTCTGGGCTGTTAATCATTCTGGTTCCCCTGATTGTGGGTTACCTCATTCCACTTCGCCAAAAAGCTGCGTTAAAACGCATTAATCAGCTATTAAGCTGGATGGTTTATCTCATTCTCTTTTTTATGGGTATCAGTCTGGCGTTTCTCGATAATCTCGCCAGTAACCTGTTGGCGATTCTGCATTATTCCGCTGTCAGTATTACCATTATTTTACTGTGCAATATTGTCGCCTTGCTGTGGCTGGAACGCGGTTTGCCGTGGCGCAATAGCCACCAGCAAGAGAAATTGCCGTCGCGTATTGCGATGGCACTGGAATCGCTGAAACTGTGTGGCGTCGTGGTGATTGGTTTTGCTATTGGCCTTAGCGGATTAGGTTTTTTACAGCACGCTACCGAAGCCAGCGAATACACGTTAATTCTGTTACTTTTCCTCGTCGGTATTCAGTTGCGCAATAATGGCATGACCTTAAAGCAGATTGTCCTTAATCGCCGGGGAATGATTGTCGCCGTGGTGGTGGTTGCCAGTTCATTAATTGGCGGTTTAATTAACGCCTTTATTCTTGATCTCCCCATCAATACCGCGCTGGCAATGGCCTCCGGTTTCGGCTGGTATTCTCTTTCCGGTATTTTGTTGACCGAATCTTTTGGTCCGGTAATCGGGAGCGCGGCGTTCTTCAATGATTTAGCGCGTGAGTTGATCGCCATTATGTTGATCCCTGGCCTGATTCGCCGTAGCCGCTCTACTGCACTGGGCTTATGCGGTGCCACATCAATGGATTTCACCCTGCCCGTTCTTCAGCGTACAGGTGGGCTGGATATGGTCCCGGCAGCGATTGTTCACGGTTTTATTCTCAGCCTGTTAGTGCCGATCCTCATCGCCTTTTTCTCCGCATAATACCTCTCTGGCGGTAGATCCCTGCCGCCAAAATTGCGCTAAATCAATCTCCCTTAAAGTTGCATGAAAAATCCCTTTTATCCCCGCGTTAAGCGACTTAACCTTAAACATGTATATTAAATATAACTTTAAAAGGTGTGATCATGTTTTGTGTGCAATGTGAACAAACTATCCGTACTCCGGCAGGAAACGGCTGCTCATACGCGCAGGGGATGTGTGGTAAAACGGCGGAAACCTCTGACCTTCAGGATTTACTCATCGCGGCGCTGCAGGGGCTTTCTGCCTGGGCTTTAAAAGCGCGTGAATACGGCATTATCAACCACGATGTAGACAGCTTCGCGCCGCGCGCATTTTTCTCAACCCTGACCAACGTTAACTTCGATTCTCCGCGTATTGTCGGCTACGCTCGTGAAGCGATTGCCCTGCGCGAGGCGCTGAAAGCACAATGCCTGGCTGTAGATGCCAACGCCTGCGTCGATAACCCGATGGCTGACCTGCAACTGGTGAGCGATGATCTCGGCGAACTGCAACGTCAGGCAGCTGAATTTACGCCAAATAAAGATAAAGCCGCGATTGGCGAAAACATTCTCGGCCTGCGTCTGCTGTGTCTGTATGGCCTGAAAGGTGCGGCGGCCTATATGGAACACGCCCACGTTCTCGGTCAATACGACAACGATATTTACGCCCAGTACCATAAAATCATGGCGTGGCTGGGGACCTGGCCTGCCGATATGAACGCGCTTCTTGAGTGTTCAATGGAAATCGGCCAGATGAACTTCAAAGTGATGAGCATTCTGGATGCAGGCGAAACCGGTAAATACGGTCACCCGACGCCAACCCAGGTCAACGTCAAAGCGACGGCGGGCAAATGTATCCTGATTTCCGGTCACGATCTCAAAGATCTCTACAACCTGCTGGAACAGACCGAAGGTACGGGCGTTAATGTCTACACCCACGGCGAAATGCTGCCTGCTCACGGCTACCCAGAGCTGCGTAAATTCAAGCATCTGGTCGGTAACTACGGCAGCGGCTGGCAGAATCAGCAAGTGGAGTTCGCTCGCTTCCCTGGCCCTATCGTGATGACTTCGAACTGCATCATCGATCCAACCGTAGGGGCTTATGACGATCGTATCTGGACCCGCAGCATCGTTGGCTGGCCGGGCGTGCGTCATCTGGATGGCGAAGATTTCTCTGCGGTCATTGCCCAGGCGCAACAAATGGCAGGCTTCCCGTACAGCGAAATTCCGCACCTGATCACCGTGGGCTTTGGTCGCCAGACGCTGCTTGGCGCAGCAGATACACTGATTGATCTGGTAAGCCGTGAAAAACTGCGTCATATCTTCCTGCTTGGTGGCTGTGACGGCGCACGCGGCGAACGTCACTACTTCACCGATTTCGCCACCAGCGTGCCGGATGACTGCCTGATCCTGACTCTCGCCTGTGGTAAATATCGCTTTAACAAACTTGAATTTGGCGATATCGAAGGTCTGCCGCGTCTGGTGGATGCTGGTCAGTGTAACGATGCTTACTCAGCGATTATTCTGGCTGTCACTCTGGCAGAAAAACTGGGCTGTGGGGTGAATGATCTGCCGCTGTCGCTGGTGCTCTCCTGGTTTGAACAGAAAGCGATTGTCATTCTACTGACACTGCTTTCTCTGGGCGTGAAAAATATCGTCACCGGCCCGACTGCACCTGGTTTCCTGACACCAGATCTGCTGGCGGTGCTGAACGAGAAATTCGGCCTGCGTTCTATCACCACTGTTGAAGAAGACATGAAGCAACTGTTGAGCGCGTAAGGAGTTTGTCGATGACGATGCCAACGAATCAATGCCCGTGGCGGATGCAGGTTCATCACATTACGCAAGAAACGCCGGATGTGTGGACGATTTCCCTGATTTGCCACGATTACTACCCATATCGCGCCGGGCAATATGCGCTGGTCAGCGTGCGTAACTCAGCAGAAACGCTGCGTGCTTACACCATTTCCTCCACGCCAGGCGTGAGTGAATACATCACACTGACCGTGCGGCGGATTGATGACGGTGTTGGCTCCCAGTGGCTGACCCGCGATGTAAAACGCGGTGACTATCTCTGGCTTTCGGACGCGATGGGGGAATTTACCTGCGACGATAAAGCAGAAGATAAATTCCTGTTGCTGGCGGCAGGCTGCGGCGTTACGCCAATTATGTCGATGCGTCGCTGGCTGGCGAAAAACCGTCCGCAGGCCGATGTGCAGGTGATCTACAACGTGCGTACGCCGCAGGATGTAATTTTCGCCGATGAGTGGCGTCATTATCCGGTAACACTGGTGGCGGAAAATAACGTTACCGAGGGGTTCGTTGCCGGACGCCTGACTCGTGAACTGCTGGCAAGCGTTCCTGATTTAGCCTCACGTACCGTGATGACTTGTGGTCCGGCACCGTATATGGATTGGGTGGAACAGGAAGTGAAGGCGCTCGGCGTGACGCGTTTCTTTAAAGAGAAATTCTTTACGCCAGTGGCGGAAGCGGCGACCAGCGGTCTGAAATACACCAAACTGCAACCGGCGCAAGAATTTTACGCTCCGGTTGGCACCACGCTGCTGGAAGCACTGGAAAGCAATAAAGTTCCGGTTGTCGCCGCCTGTCGTGCGGGTGTTTGCGGCTGCTGTAAGACGAAAGTGGTTTCCGGTGAATATACGGTGAGCAGCACAATGACGCTGACCGACGCCGAAATCGCTGAAGGTTACGTACTGGCCTGCTCCTGCCATCCGCAGGGGGATTTGGTTCTCGCGTAATCACCTTATGCCCGATGATATTCCTGTCATCGGGCTGTTTAACCGTTAGTGCCTCCTTTTTCTCCCATCCCTTCCCCCTCCGTCAGATGAACTAAACTTGTTACCGTTATCACATTCAGGAGACGGAAAACCATGAAACAAACGGTTGCAGCTTATATCGCCAAAACACTCGAATCAGCAGGCGTAAAACGCATCTGGGGAGTCACGGGTGACTCACTGAACGGTCTTAGTGACAGTCTTAATCGCATGGGCACCATCGAGTGGATGCCTACCCGCCATGAAGAAGTGGCTGCCTTTGCCGCTGGCGCTGAAGCACAACTTTCAGGAGAACTGGCGGTCTGTGCCGGATCGTGCGGCCCCGGCAACCTGCACTTAATCAACGGCCTGTTCGATTGCCACCGTAATCACGTTCCGGTACTGGCGATTGCCGCCCATATCCCTTCCAGCGAAATTGGCAGCGGCTATTTCCAGGAAACCCACCCGCAAGAGTTATTCCGCGAATGTAGTCACTATTGCGAGCTGGTTTCCAGCCCGGAGCAGATCCCACAAGTGCTGGCGATTGCCATGCGCAAAGCGGTGCTTAACCGTGGCGTTTCCGTTGTCGTGTTACCGGGCGACGTGGCGCTAAAACCTGCACCAGAAGGGGCGACCACGCACTGGTATCATGCGCCACAGCCAGTCATAACACCGGAAGAAGAAGAGTTACGCAAACTGGCGCAACTGCTGCGTTATTCCAGCAATATCGCCCTGATGTGTGGCAGCGGCTGCGCGGGGGCGCATAAAGAGTTAGTTGAGTTTGCCGGGAAAATTAAAGCGCCTATTATTCATGCCCTGCGCGGCAAAGAGCATGTCGAATACGATAATCCGTATGATGTCGGAATGACGGGATTAATCGGCTTCTCGTCAGGTTTTCACACTATGATGAATGCCGACACCTTAGTGCTGCTCGGCACACAATTTCCCTACCGCGCCTTCTACCCGACCGATGCCAAAATTATTCAGATTGATATCAACCCAGCCAGCATCGGCGCGCATAGCAAGGTAGATATGGCGCTGGTCGGCGATATCAAATCAACCCTGCGCGCATTGCTGCCACTGGTGGAAGAAAAAACCGATCGCAAGTTTCTGGATAAAGCGCTGGAAGATTACCGCGATGCCCGTAAAGGGCTGGACGATTTAGCTAAACCGAGCGAGAAAGCCATTCACCCGCAATATCTGGCGCAGCAAATTAGTCATTTTGCCGCCGATGACGCCATCTTTACCTGTGACGTTGGCACACCTACGGTATGGGCGGCACGTTATCTGAAAATGAACGGCAAGCGTCGCTTGTTAGGTTCGTTTAACCACGGTTCGATGGCTAACGCCATGCCACAGGCGCTGGGCGCGCAGGCAAGCGAGCCAGAACGCCAGGTGGTCGCCATGTGCGGCGATGGCGGTTTTAGCATGTTGATGGGCGATTTCCTCTCGGTAGTGCAGATGAAGCTGCCAGTGAAAATTATCGTCTTTAACAACAGCGTACTGGGCTTTGTGGCGATGGAGATGAAAGCTGGTGGTTATTTGACTGACGGCACCGAACTACACGACACCAACTTTGCCCGCATTGCCGAAGCGTGCGGCATTACGGGTATTCGCTTGGAAAAAGCCTCTGAAGTCGATGAAGCCCTGCAACGCGCTTTCTCCATCGACGGTCCGGTGCTGGTGGATGTGGTGGTTGCCAAAGAAGAATTAGCCATTCCACCGCAGATCAAACTCGAACAGGCAAAAGGTTTTAGCCTGTATATGCTGCGCGCAATCATCAGTGGACGCGGCGATGAAGTAATCGAACTGGCGAAAACGAACTGGCTAAGGTAAAAAGGGTGGCATTTCCCGTCATAATAAGGACATGCCATGATTGATTTACGCAGTGATACCGTTACCCGACCGAGCCGCGCCATGCTCGACGCGATGATGGCCGCCCCGGTTGGGGACGACGTTTACGGAGACGACCCTACCGTTAATGCTCTGCAGGACTATGCGGCAGAGCTTTCCGGTAAAGAAGCCGCCATTTTTCTGCCTACCGGCACTCAGGCCAACCTGGTCGCTCTGCTCAGTCACTGCGAACGCGGCGAAGAGTATATTGTCGGTCAGGCGGCGCATAACTATCTGTTTGAAGCCGGTGGCGCAGCAGTGCTGGGCAGTATTCAACCGCAACCCATCGACGCTGACGCCAACGGCACGTTACCGCTGGATAAAGTGGCGATGAAAATCAAACCCGACGATATTCACTTCGCCCGCACCAAATTGCTCAGTCTCGAAAACACCCACAACGGCAAAGTGCTGCCGCGTGAATACCTGAAAGAAGCATGGGAATTTACCCGTGAGCGCAATCTGGCGCTGCATGTTGACGGTGCGCGCATCTTTAACGCCATCGTGGCTTATGGCTGCGAACTGAAAGAGATCACGCAATATTGTGATTCGTTCACCATTTGTCTGTCGAAAGGTCTTGGTACGCCAGTCGGTTCGTTACTGGTCGGTAACCGTGACTACATTAAACGTGCCATCCGCTGGCGGAAAATGACCGGCGGCGGGATGCGCCAGTCCGGGATTCTGGCAGCCGCCGGGATGTATGCGCTGGAAAATAACGTCGCGAGGCTGCAGGAAGACCACGATAACGCCGCCTGGATGGCGGAGCAGTTGCGTGAAGCAGGCGCAGATGTGATGCGTCAGGACACCAATATGCTGTTTGTTCGTGTCGGGGAAGAAAATGCTGCCGCGTTAGGCGAATACATGAAAGCGAGAAACGTGCTGATTAACGCCTCGCCGATCGTCCGCCTGGTGACCCATCTCGACGTCTCACGCGAGCAACTGGCTGAAGTCGCCGCCCACTGGCGCGCATTCCTGGCGCGTTAAGGAGAGAGACGTGCCGCAACGCATTTTAGTTCTCGGTGCCAGTGGCTACATTGGTCAGCATCTGGTGCGTACACTCAGCCAGCAAGGGTATCAGATCCTGGCGGCGGCACGTCATGTCGACAGGCTTGCAAAGCTGCAACTGGCAAACGTCAGTTGTCATAAAGTCGATCTCAGCTGGCCGGATAACCTTCCGGCCCTGTTGCAGGATATCGATACCGTCTATTTTCTGGTGCACAGCATGGGCGAAGGCGGCGATTTTATCGCTCAGGAGCGTCAGGTGGCTCTCAACGTCCGTGATGCGCTGCGCGAAGTGCCAGTTAAGCAATTAATCTTTCTCAGCTCGTTGCAGGCTCCGCCACATGAGCAGTCGGATCATCTGCGCGCCCGTCAGGCCACGGCGGATATTTTGCGAGAAGCCGGTGTGCCGATTACTGAATTGCGCGCCGGAATTATCGTTGGTGCAGGTTCAGCGGCGTTTGAAGTGATGCGCGATATGGTCTACAACCTGCCGGTATTAACGCCGCCACGCTGGGTACGTTCACGCACCACGCCCATCGCGCTGGAAAACCTGCTGCACTATCTGGTGGCACTGTTAGATCATCCGGCCTGCGAACATCGGGTCTTCGAAGCCGCCGGGCCAGAGGTGCTCAGTTATCAACAACAATTTGAACATTTTATGACCGTGAGCGGTAAGCGCCGCTGGTTGATCCCCATCCCCTTTCCGACCCGC
This sequence comes from Escherichia sp. E10V5, assembly GCF_004212315.1. Classification (NCBI taxonomy): domain Bacteria; kingdom Pseudomonadati; phylum Pseudomonadota; class Gammaproteobacteria; order Enterobacterales; family Enterobacteriaceae; genus Escherichia; species Escherichia sp. E10V5. The sequence goes on along the minus strand of NZ_RHJM01000010.1, from coordinate 27,573 downwards.
TGGATTTCGGTGTGGTTTCTCAATGTGATTACTTCCGTACCGCCCACCACCGCCAAAGCGTTGATTCAGGGGCTGAAACACGATCTGCTGGCAGATGACACCGCATTACGTGCACTCATTCCACAACCGCTGATCGCTTTCGATGATGCGGTACGTCGCACATTGAAAGAGGAAGAAAAACTGGTCAACTCCAGCGACTGGGGATATGACGCGCAGGCTTTTGCTCGCTGGCGACCAGAATACGGTTACTTCGCCAAACAAGCCGGTTTTACGGTTAAAACGTCCGCCAGCCTTCACGCGCTATGGCGGGTAGTCAATCAAATCGGCGGTAAAGAACGTTATTTCTTTGGCAATATTTTGTGGCAGACCCGGGCGCTAATGGACCGCGCGATCGGTCATAAAGTGGCGAAAGGTCGCCCTGAGCGGGAATATTTGCAGACGGGAGATGCGGTAGATAGCTGGAAAGTGATTGTCGTTGAAGCGGAAAAACAACTTACGTTGTTATTTGGTATGAAAGCACCGGGACTGGGGCGGCTTTGTTTTACGCTGGAGGATAAAGGCAACTACCGCACCATAGACGTTCGCGCTTTCTGGCATCCGCACGGCATGCCAGGCCTGTTTTACTGGCTTTTCATGATCCCTGCGCATCTGTTTATTTTTCGCGGTATGGCAAAACGAATCGCCAGACTTGCAGAACAAATCACAGATTAATCGAAAAAAACCTGCGTGATTCTTTCATGTTTCCCATTGCATCAAGGGGGAAATCACGAAAGAATGCGCACGTCGTCTTATCAACAACAGTGGAATGATATGAAGGTACTGGTTACCGGCGCTACCAGCGGCTTAGGTCGAAACGCGGTTGAATTTTTATGCCAGAAAGGCATCAGCGTGAGAGCGACCGGTCGCAACGAAGCGATGGGCAAATTGCTGGAAAAAATGGGTGCCGAGTTTGTCCGGGCGGATCTGACCGAACTTGTCTCATCGCAGGCTAAAGTGATGCTCGCAGGCATTGATACGCTGTGGCACTGCTCCAGCTTTACCTCGCCGTGGGGAACGCAGCAGGCTTTCGACCTGGCCAACGTTCGCGCTACGCGTCGCCTGGGCGAATGGGCTGTTGCCTGGGGAGTGCGTAACTTTATTCATATTTCTTCGCCTTCACTGTACTTCGACTATCATCACCACCGGGATATCAAAGAAGATTTTCGCCCTCACCGCTTCGCTAACGAGTTTGCCCGCAGCAAAGCTGCCAGCGAAGAAGTGATTAATATGCTTTCGCAGGCGAATCCACAAACACGCTTTACTATTCTGCGTCCACAAAGTCTGTTCGGACCGCACGATAAAGTGTTCATCCCCCGCCTGGCGCATATGATGCACCACTACGGCAGCATTCTGTTACCGCACGGCGGCAGTGCGCTGGTCGATATGACCTACTACGAAAATGCCGTGCATGCCATGTGGCTGGCGAGCCAGGAAAACTGCGACAAACTGCCGTCCGGCAGGGCATACAACATTACCAATGGTGAGCATCGTACACTGCGCAGCATCGTGCAGAAGCTCATCGACGAACTGAATATTGATTGTCGTATTCGTTCAATTCCCTACCCGATGCTGGATATGATCGCCCGCAGCATGGAGCGTTTAGGCCGCAAATCAGCGAAAGAGCCGCCGCTAACCCACTACGGCGTCTCCAAGTTGAATTTTGACTTTACGCTGGATATTACGCGTGCACAGGAAGAGTTAGGTTATCAGCCTGTCATCACGCTGGATGAAGGGATCGAGAAAACTGCCGCCTGGTTACGCGACCACGGAAAACTGCCGCGCTAATCCTGACCGTATTTCTCCAGCAACGCTTGTGCAATTGCCAGAGTTTCTGCATCCGCTTCGCCGTTATATAACGTCGGGCGGAAGTGCATCTGGAACGCCATAATCACTCGTTGCTGTTCGCCAGGAGTCATTTCTGGTTTCACGTCATAGCCGTAACGGGCCAACAGTTCCAGCAATGAGGCGGTATCTACCGGTGTGTGCGGCGCGCGCCCGGCAAGATAAAAGTTCACCCGCTGCGCATCAGGCCAGGCACCAATCCCCTCTTGTGCCAGTTGCTGCCAGGGAAATAATGGCCCGGGATCATCTTTGCGCTGCGGCGCAATATCTGCATGAGCCACTACGTTTTCCGGTTTGATGTGATAGCGGGCGATAATATCCTTCGCCAGTGGAATGAGCGCCTGAATTTGTGTCGGTTCAAATGGCGCAAAATATTTCACCCCCGCTGATGTTTTCCAGCCGCGATTTTCCAGCTCAATACCTATAGAGGTGTCGTTAAGGCGCGTTGCCCCGCGCCAGGCGCTAATCCCCGCATGCCAGGCCAGTTCCTGTTCCGGTACCAGTTGCCAGATACGCGGCTTGCCGTTGTAAAGTGGTGGCTCGGCAGGAACCAGGTAATGCGAACTTACGTGCTTATCGGTCAGTGTCGCCAGTGACGTATCAAAGTCCTCTGCGGTGTAGTGGATCACCAGCACTTTAATGCGCGGATACGCCGCCTGCGCCTGGCGTCGGGTATCAAGCTGGTATCCATCTTTCTCGACAATTCCTTTTTCGCCTGCACACCCAGCCAGGAACAAAGCTGCGGCAACCAGCCAGAAGACTCTGCTCATCGACGCGTTTTCACCGCCGTTCCGCTGACGCTAACCATCAGCATACTGCCGTTTTGCCCGACCGTTTCGTAGTCGATATCAATGCCGACCACGGCGTCAGCCCCCAGCGCTCGCGCCTGCTCACCAAGTTCCTCAAAGGCTATCTCCCGCGCTTTACGCAGTTCTTTTTCATACGCACCGGAACGTCCGCCAACGATATCGCGGATCCCCGCAAAGAAATCGCGAAAAATGTTAGCGCCTAAAATCGCTTCGCCGGTCACCACACCGCAATATTCAACGATGGTCTGGCCTTCAAGTGTTGGGGTTGTGGAAAATTGCATGATCGATCTCCTTGTTTGCTAAGCCTTCGATCTTCAAAGCATTATCGGACTGATACGCTATTATTGAAAGGATATCATTATTATCGTAGAACGCTTTCAAGGTGTTCGCTTATAAGGAAATCATTATGCGCTACAGCAAATTGACTATGCTTATCCCTTGCGCACTGTTACTCAGTGCTTGTACCACCGTCACGCCTGCCTATAAAGATAATGGCCCCCGTACGGGATCTTGCGTTCAGGGCGGACCTGACAGCGTGGCCCAGCAGTTTTATGACTACCGCATTTCGCACCGCAGTAACGACATTACCGCTCTGCGTCCATATTTAAGTGACAAACTGGCAACTTTGCTGAGTAATGCCAGCCGCGATAACAGCCATCGTGAATTATTAAGCAGCGATCCGTTCTCCAGTCGCACCACTTTGCCTGACAGCGCACAAGTTGCCAGCGCCTCGACCATCCCAAATCGCGATGCGCGCAATATTCCGCTGCGGGTGAATCTGAAACAAGGCGACCAGAGCTGGCAGGATGAAGTGCTGATGATTCAGGAAGGACAGTGTTGGGTGATCGACGATGTACGCTATTTAGGTGGCAACGTACACGCACCTGCCGGCACTCTGCGCCAGTCCGTTGAGAACCGCTAAAACCTTGATTAAACGATAACCTCCATAAATTGTCTGGCATTCTGTGAAGAATGCCGACATTTATGCTCGCCGCCCTTCGCCGCCGTTATTTTGTGCTATGTTTATTGAATAATGCGCTTTGCTTTTAACTTTTAAAGCAGAAATATTGCATAATTATTCTGTCAAAGGTACTATCTTCGACTTCAATAGCTATCCGACTGCCAGTATACGAGTGTCAATGAGTATTCAATTAAACGGCATTAATTGCTTCTACGGCGCGCATCAGGCGCTGTTCGATATCACGCTGGATTGCCCGCAAGGCGAAACGCTGGTGTTACTTGGCCCCAGCGGCGCGGGGAAAAGCTCGCTGCTGCGTGTACTCAATCTGCTAGAGATGCCGCGCTCCGGTACGCTCAACATCGCAGGCAACCATTTCGATTTCACTAAAACGCCATCTGACAAAGCGATCCGCGAGCTGCGTCGTAACGTCGGGATGGTGTTTCAGCAATACAACCTATGGCCGCATCTGACGGTACAGCAAAACCTGATTGAAGCGCCCTGCCGCGTGCTGGGGTTGAGTAAAGATCAGGCACTGGCCCGTGCAGAAAAACTGCTGGAACGTCTGCGTCTCAAACCTTATAGCGATCGTTACCCGCTGCACCTGTCTGGTGGTCAGCAACAACGTGTCGCTATCGCCCGCGCGCTGATGATGGAACCGCAGGTACTGCTGTTTGATGAACCGACCGCCGCGCTGGATCCGGAAATTACCGCACAAATCGTCAGCATTATTCGTGAGCTGGCGGAAACGAATATTACCCAGGTGATCGTCACCCACGAAGTTGAAGTGGCGCGTAAAACCGCCAGCCGTGTGGTGTATATGGAAAACGGTCACATCGTAGAACAAGGCGATGCGAGCTGCTTTACCGAGCCGCAAACCGAAGCATTTAAAAACTATCTCTCTCACTAAGATTCGGGATAACAACAATGAAAAAAGTTCTGATTGCCGCGCTAATTGCAGGTTTTAGTCTTTCCGCCACAGCTGCCGAAACCATTCGTTTTGCTACCGAAGCCTCTTATCCTCCGTTTGAATCGATGGATGCGAATAACCAGATCGTCGGTTTTGACGTCGACCTGGCACAGGCGCTGTGTAAAGAGATTGACGCAACCTGCACTTTCTCTAACCAGGCGTTTGACAGCCTGATCCCAAGCTTGAAATTCCGTCGCGTAGAAGCAGTGATGGCGGGCATGGATATCACTCCGGAGCGTGAAAAGCAGGTGCTGTTTACCACCCCGTACTATGACAACTCCGCACTGTTTGTGGGTCAGCAGGGTAAATACACCAGCGTTGATCAGCTGAAAGGCAAAAAAGTCGGGGTTCAGAACGGGACGACGCACCAGAAGTTCATTATGGATAAGCACCCGGAAATCACCACAGTTCCGTATGACAGCTACCAGAACGCAAAACTGGATCTGCAAAACGGTCGTATCGACGGCGTATTCGGTGACACCGCGGTAGTCACCGAATGGCTGAAAGATAACCCGAAACTGGCGGCAGTGGGCGACAAAGTGACCGACAAAGATTACTTCGGTACTGGCCTCGGCATCGCGGTACGTCAGGGCAATACTGAGCTGCAGCAGAAACTCAACACTGCGCTGGAAAAAGTGAAGAAAGATGGCACTTACGAAACCATCTACAACAAATGGTTCCAGAAGTAATTCCTGATGAATGAATTTTTCCCTTTAGCAAGCGCCGCCGGGATGACCGTCGGCCTTGCCGTTTGTGCATTGATTGTCGGACTGGCGCTGGCGATGTTCTTTGCGGTATGGGAGTCAGCAAAATGGCGTCCTGTCGCGTGGGCAGGTTCGGCGCTGGTGACGGTTCTGCGCGGCCTGCCAGAAATTCTGGTGGTGCTGTTTATCTATTTTGGCTCCTCACAGCTGCTGCTGACGCTTTCGGATGGCTTCACCATCAATCTTGGGATTGTACAGATCCCGGTGCAGATGGACATCGAGAACTTCGACGTTAGCCCGTTCCTTTGTGGTGTCATCGCTCTGTCGCTGTTGTATGCCGCCTATGCCTCGCAAACGCTGCGCGGTGCATTAAAAGCGGTGCCAGTTGGCCAGTGGGAATCCGGTCAGGCGCTGGGGCTGTCGAAATCGGCTATTTTTTTCCGCCTGGTGATGCCGCAGATGTGGCGTCATGCGTTGCCTGGCCTCGGTAACCAGTGGCTGGTGCTGCTGAAAGATACCGCGCTGGTCAGTTTGATTAGTGTGAATGATTTAATGCTACAAACCAAAAGCATCGCTACCCGTACCCAGGAACCATTTACCTGGTACATTGTGGCGGCGGCGATTTACCTGGTGATTACTCTATTGAGTCAGTACATTCTCAAACGCATTGACCTGCGCGCGACACGTTTTGAGCGGAGGCCCAGCTAATGTTTGAGTATTTACCCGAACTGATGAAAGGGCTGCACACCAGCCTGACGCTAACCGTTGCCTCGCTGATTGTAGCGCTGATTCTGGCGTTAATTTTTACCATCATTCTGACGCTGAAAACGCCAGTGCTGGTATGGCTGGTGCGGGGTTATATCACGCTGTTTACCGGTACGCCGCTGTTGGTGCAGATCTTCCTGATTTATTACGGGCCGGGCCAGTTCCCGACGTTGCAGGAATATCCGGCACTGTGGCATTTACTGTCAGAACCGTGGCTGTGTGCACTGATTGCGTTGTCGCTGAACAGTGCGGCGTATACCACGCAACTGTTTTACGGCGCGATCCGCGCGATCCCGGAAGGTCAATGGCAATCCTGTAGCGCCCTGGGAATGAGCAAAAAAGACACGCTGGCGATCCTGCTGCCGTATGCCTTTAAACGCTCACTCTCTTCGTATTCCAACGAAGTGGTGCTGGTGTTCAAAAGTACCTCTCTGGCTTACACCATTACGCTGATGGAAGTGATGGGTTACAGCCAGTTGTTGTACGGGCGCACCTACGATGTGATGGTATTTGGCGCGGCGGGGATTATTTACCTGATCGTTAACGGCCTGCTGACGCTGATGATGCGCCTGATCGAGCGTAAAGCGCTGGCGTTTGAGCGACGGAATTGATATGGCTGCGTGCTGATGCCGGATGCGGCGTAAACGCCTTATCCGGCCTACATTAGCTGGATGATTTGTAGGTCTGATAAGACGCGCCAGCGTCGCATCAGACACCAGCACAGAACCCACATAGTGCATAAATTATTATAATAAAGACGGACAACCCACTAAGTTGTCCGTCTTTTTTTATACCAATTAAATTATTTAATCATATTTATTGCATATAAATTCACTTAATGGCATTGTTAATCCATGCCGCAGACACGGCCAAAAATCATAAGATTGACAGACGGGAGTTCCATCATGAAAAAGTTAGTTCTTGCCGCTTTACTTGCATCCTGTACGTTCGGCGCTTCTGCCGTGGAGAAAATCAATTTTGGCGTATCAGCGACCTATCCTCCGTTCGAGTCGATGGATGCCAATAACCAGATTGTCGGCTTTGATATCGACCTGGCAAAAGCCTTGTGCAAACAAATGCAGGCAGAATGTACTTTTACTAATCACGCGTTCGACAGCCTGATCCCGTCGCTGAAATTCAGAAAATATGACGCCGTTATCTCCGGTATGGATATCACGCCAGAGCGTAGCAAGCAGGTATCGTTTACCACGCCCTACTATGAAAACTCAGCCGTCGTAATTGCCAAAAAAGATACCTACAAAACGTTTGCCGATCTGAAAGGCAAACGCATTGGGATGGAAAACGGCACCACGCACCAGAAATATATTCAGGATCAGCATCCGGAAGTGAAAACTGTCTCCTATGACAGTTATCAGAATGCCTTTATCGATCTGAAAAATGGCCGTATTGATGGGGTATTTGGTGACACCGCGGTGGTGAACGAATGGCTGAAAACCAATCCGCAACTGGGCGTTGCTACTGAAAAAGTGACCGATCCGCAGTACTTCGGCACCGGCCTGGGTATCGCTGTACGTCCTGATAACAAAGCTCTGCTGGAAAAACTGAATAACGCGCTGGCAGCAATTAAAGCGGATGGCACGTATAAGAAAATCAGCGATCAGTGGTTCCCGCAGTAATTGAGACTGATGATAAAAGTAAGATTGCCTGATGCGCTACGCTTATCAGGACCACATCAACTCTGCAATGTATTGATTTAGCATGATTTTGTAGGCCGGATAAGGCGTTCACGCCGCATCCGGCATGAACAAAGCGCACCTGATCAGCAATCTGAAGCCGCACCTGCGGCTTTTTTATTGCTTCACCAGCAGCGTCAGCACTTCATAGTGCGCGGTGTGCGGGAACATATCAAAAAGCTGTACCCGCTCAATGCGATAACCAGGCAGTTCGCGAATATCTTTGGCCATGGTTTGAGCGTTACAGCTGGAGTAAATGATAAAACGTGGTGCCATCGTTGAGAGATAATCACACAGCGGTTTACCAATGCCCCGGCGCGGCGGGTTAACCAGCACCAGCTCCGGCACCGCCCCCTGAGCGGTGGCAAACTGAGTGGAATCCAGCGCCTGAAATTGCAGACGCGTTAAGCCCAGTTCAGCGGCTGACTGCTTCGCACAGGCAATGGCTTCTGGCGCAATTTCGATCCCGGTTAACTGCATGTCAGCCGTCGCGCAGTGTAAACCAAAACCACCCACGCCGCAGAACAGATCCCACATATGTTTAACCGGCAGCTGCCGTACCCAGTCGCGCGCGGTGGCATACAGCTGGCTGGCGACCGCCGGATTAGTCTGGAAGAAACTTTGCGGGCGGATCCACAGCGGCACATCGTTAAAACGCTCTCCCAGCGACTGTTGTTCCGTCAGGTAGATCTCCGTCTCCCCTTCCATAATCGCCATATGTACCGGCTGAATATTGACGGTAATGACTTTCAGCTGCGGCAATTGTGCCTGTAACCACGGCAATGCCTTACGCAGTTGTGCCAGTTTGGTTTCAGAACGCAGTACAAAGCGCAGCATCATGCCGCCATCACTCTGGCTTTCAGTCAGCAGAATGTATTTCAGTTCGCCACGCTTACGCGCCACGTTGTAGGGCGTTAACCCCGCACGGGCGATAAACGGTTTTAGCACCGCAAAAACGGGCGCAAATGAGGCAGGATAAAGCGGGCAATCGCAAAGATCTTCCGGCGTGCCGTCGCGATGCAGCATTCCGAGCCGTGGTTTTTCAACACTGCCACTCACCACCATTTTGGCTTTATTACGAAACCCTTGTTTCGGGCCAGACACCGGCGCGCACCATTCCTCAACCGGAAAATCGGCCAGCAGATTCTTAAGATCGGCGGTTTTAGCGGAGAGTTGCTGTGGTATCGGCTGCGTTATCCACTGACAGGAACGACAGCGACCCGCGTCGTAAAGTGCGCACTGCATACATTGACCTTCACATCATCAGGGGCGACGATTATACACATTATTGCAACTGGAAGAACCGCCGACTGGTCGAGGGAACGAACAGCAGCATCAGGATGAGCATATCCGGCAGCTTCTGCAGCATCAGACTATGGAAGATTTCACGTTTTGATTCACCGGGAATGCTGAACAACTCCGGATAACCATAACCCAGCGAAGCCGCCCACAAGTAACTGGCGGCCGTGATTTGTGTCAGCAGATACAGCCAGCGCGCCCAGCGACGCCCTTTCACCAGCGAAAACGCACACCAGACCTCAATAAAAACCAGCGCCAGACTGCTTAAAAAGACCAGCGTTAAACTCCAGGTTTGTACGCTGCGATGAATGAACTCGCCAATACCGCGCACGCCTAATGTATTGAAAATCATCAACACGTCGAGGCCACGGATCATAATAATGGCGAGCGCCGCCACCTGCACCAGCGCAGGCACATTCAGGCGAGCATGTGATGAAGATGTTTTCTTAAAAAATCCCAACGATTCGTCTTCCATGAAAACAATGCCGCGACATGCGCGGCATTATGTAGCCAGGTTGGCAAATTTTAGTGTCTTCAGCCACGTCTTGCACGCTGGATATCGCGTATCCGCTGCTTTTCTGCGCGAGCCATCAGATACCAGGCGATAAATCCGACAATTCCGACCGCACCGAGAATTAACGTTGCAAGTGCGTTAATTTCTGGATTCACCCCCATCCGCACGCTGGAGAAGACCAGCATCGGTAACGTGGTGGCTCCCGGCCCGGAAACAAAGCTGGCAATAACCAGATCATCAAGCGACAAAGTAAAAGCCAGTAACCAGCCAGAAATGATCGCCGGCATAATCATCGGTAGCGTAATGACGAAAAACACTTTCAGCGGCATCGCACCGAGATCCATCGCCGCTTCTTCTATCGATCGATCCAGTTCCCGCAGACGCGACGAAATAACGACTGCCACATAAGCCGTACAGAAAGTGACATGCGCCAGCCAGATGGTGAGCATACCGCGATCCGCAGGCCAGCCAATGGCATGAGCAAGCGCGACGAACAACAACAACAGCGACAAGCCCGTGATCACATCTGGCATCACCAGCGGCGCGGTGATCATAAAGGCAAAACCATTTGATCCGCGAAACCTGCCAAAACGCACCAGCACCACCGCCGCAATAGTCCCGAGGATCGCCGCCGCCGTCGCCGCACAGGCAGCAATTGTCAGGCTTAAACCAACCGCACTCATCATTGCGTCATCGCGCAATAACTCACCGTACCAACGCGTTGACCAGCCCGCCCACACCGTCACCAGCTTCGAGCTGTTAAATGAATAGATAACCAGCATCAGCATTGGCGCATAAAGAAAGGTGAAGCCCAGCAGCAAAATCACAATCCGCCAGGGCGAACGAACGACCGGTAAATTATTCATCCGTGTTCTCCCACACTTTTTTGCTGATACTTGTGGAACCACATAATAGGCACGATTAGCAGCAACAACATGATAATCGCCACTGCCGAGGCGACAGGCCAGTCACGGTTATTGAAGAACTCCTGCCACAGCACGCGGCCAATCATGATGCTATCCGGACCGCCGAGCAGTTCCGGGATCACAAACTCGCCAACCGCAGGAATAAAGACCAACATCGATCCGGCAATAATTCCGCCTTTGGTGAGTGGCACGATCACGGTAAAGAACGTTTTCAGCGGTCGTGCACCGAGATCCAGTGCCGCTTCCACCAGCGAATAATCAATACGCATCAACGCGGTGTAGATTGGCAGCACCATAAACGGCACATAGGCGTAAACAATGCCAATATAGACCGCCAGGTTGGTATGCAGAATGGTCAGTGGTTGATCGATAACGCCCAGCCACAGCAGGAAGTTATTCAGCACGCCATTGTTTTTTAATATTCCCATCCAGGCATAAACGCGGATCAGAAACGAGGTCCACGACGGCAGGATCACCAGCAGCAATAAGATATTGCGGGTCGAGGGTTTACTGTGCGCCACCGCCCACGCCAGCGGGTAGCCAAGCAATAAGCAGCAGATGGTCGAAATCGCTGCCACCTGTAACGACTGGAGATAAGCATCGAAATAGAGCGGATCGTCGGTAAGTTGCAGGAAATTACCAAGATTGAGGGTGATTGACAGTTGCCCGTCGGCCCACTCCATCAGTTCGGTATAAGGCGGAATGGCTCGCGCCATCTCTGCAAGGCTTATTTTAAAGACAATCAGAAATGGCAGCAGGAATAGCAAAATTAACCAGATATACGGCAGGGCAATCACCAGTTTGCGCCCGTGCTTCATCTGCCACTGCGTAAGCCACTGTTTTAACCCGCCCGGCTGGACAGGAGGTTCAAGTGTACTCATCTTTGCTCCTTAAACCGTCAGCACCACACAACTGTCCACTTCCCAACATAAACGAACTTCATCACCCCAGGTCGGTAGCCCTTTGCGGTGACGATGCGCGTTTTGTAGCTGGGCGCTAATCATCTGCCCGCTTTTCAGTCGAACGTGATACACCGAAAGATCGCCGAGATAGGCAATGTGTATCACCTCCCCCACCGCGAAGTTACAACCATTGGCGGGCGGCTCCTCGCAAAGCATGATTTTTTCCGGTCGCAGCGCCACATGTACCGGCACGTTATCGACCACTGACGCCAGCGGATCGACTTTCAGCGGATGGACCAGCCCCGGTGAATCGAGCAACAGGCCGTCTTCCTGACGCTCTTTTAGTAGCCCTTCAAAGACGTTGACTGAACCAATAAACTCGGCGCTGTAGCGGGTAGTCGGATGCTCGTAAATCTCTTCCGGCTCGCCAATCTGAACAAATTTCCCGCGATTCATAATGGCGATACGCCCCGCCATGGTCATCGCCTCTTCCTGATCGTGAGTCACCATTACGCAGGTCACGCCGACACGCTCCAGAATATCCACCACTTCAAGCTGCATCCGGTCACGCAATTTTTTATCCAGCGCGCCCATCGGTTCGTCGAGCAGTAATAGTTTTGGGCGCTTGGCAAGGCTTCGGGCCAGGGCCACACGCTGGCGTTGGCCACCGGAAAGCTGATGCGGTTTGCGTTTGGCGAACTCCTGCATATGTACCAGTCCGAGCATCTCGTTGACCCGGCTGGCAATTTCCGCTTTTGGCAATTTGTCCTGCTTCAGGCCAAAGGCGATGTTCTGTTCCACGGTCATATGGGGAAACAACGCGTAAGACTGAAACATCATATTGATGGGGCGTAGATAAGAAGGAACCCGTGACAGGTCGACGCCATCAAGCATAATCTGCCCGGCAGAAGGTTGTTCAAAACCTGCCAGCATACGTAGCAGCGTGGATTTACCACAGCCGGATGCGCCCAGCAGTGCAAAGATTTCGCCTTTATAAATGGTCAGACTGACATCATCGACCGCATGTTGACCATCGTAGGATTTGGTCAAATTACGGATTTCTAATAGTGGTGTCAGCGACTTACGACTTTTCGCCTGCGGGCGAGGGATAGCGTCATTCACGGCTGCTCTCCGGCATTGAATGTGTGCAAGCGCACCATGATGGTGCGAATTGCCGGCGGGTGTGGTGCACCCGTCCGGCATCTACAACAGCAGATTATTTTCCGCTCTTCACTTTGGTCCAGGCGCGAGTGCGCACTCGATCGATTTTTGGATCCTGCACTTGTAGTGTGAACATTTTGGCGCGAACGTCCGCAGGCGGGTAAATTCCTGGGTTATCACGGACTTCCGCACTCACCAGCGGCGTGGCTGCTTTATTGGCGTTAGCATAGAACACATGGTCGGAGATATGCGCGACCACATCCGGACGCAGCAGATAATTCAGGAACTGATAAGCTTCGTCTTTATTTTTGGCATCCGCAGGCATGGCGAATACATCAAAGAATGCCATCGCCCCTTCTTTCGGAATCGAGAAAGAGACATTCACACCGTTTTTCGCTTCTTTCGCGCGGTTAGACGCCTGCCACACATCGCCCGCCCAGCCAATAGCGACGCAAATATCGCCGTTTGCCAGATCGTTAATGTATTGAGATGAATGGAAATAACGAATATTTGGACGCAGCTTTAACAGCAGATCGGTTGCCGGGCCAGTGTAATCATCCGCTTTGGTGCTGTTGGGATCTTTGCCGAGATAATTCAGCACGGTAGCAAAAACTTCTTCCGGCGCGTCAAGGAAAGAGACACCGCAGCTTTTCAGTTTTTCCAGATTTTCCGGTTTGAGGATCAAGTCCCAGCTATCGACGGGCGCGTTTTCGCCCAATACCGCTTTGACTTTATCGACGTTATAGCCAATTCCGGTGGTCGCCCACATATACGGCATGGCAAATTTATTGTCGGGATCGTGTTTTGCCACCAGCTTCAGCAGTTCTGGATCGAGATTCTTCCATTCTGGCAATTTGCTTTTATCCAACGGCTGGAATACACCAGCAGTCAGCTGGCGTTCAAGAAAACTGGCTGATGGAACGACAAGATCAAAGCCGGTGCTCCCCGCCATTAACTTGCCTTCCAATACTTCGTTGGAATCGAAAACATCGTAGACGACTTTTATACCCGTCTCTTTTTCAAAATTTGCCACTGTATCCGGGGCGATATAATCAGACCAGTTATAGATGTGGAGTGTTTTTTGTTCAGCCGCGAGCGTGCCGACAGAGACGGCCATCAGAGCACCTGCAACCAGACCCGATAGCCATTTTTTATTTAAGGCGGTCATATCTCTTTCCTTCTGAAAGTTCGTTAACAAACGAACAAAAGTTGTCACACTGAAAGATATGCAATAAACGTGCATATTTTTTTATCGGCGCGGCGCAAGAAAAGAGAACTCTCTCCCGGCCAGCATTGCTCGCTATATAAAAGCCTCGCAAGAATAACTTTAGCCAGGGTTTGAAACTATAGCTGTAATTAAAAAACAGTATTTAACAAATTTTTATGCGCATTTGCTCTATGTGATAAAGCAAATTCGGCATAAGACAAGTGAAAAAATCTTTAATGGAAGGTTAAATTTAGCAGGAAATATTATAATGCGCAGTCACTGTGGCAGCGACTGCGTGCTCAAAAAGAGTTATCAGTGAAGGAAATAGTTTTCGGTAACGTTATTTTGCCCTTCATCGTCAGTCGGCAACAGCAGTTGATGGGCATTGGCTTCAAGGATGACCATCGAAATCTGCTCTTCACTCTGGCGTACGAACCATGCAAATTGTTCATAGGTTACGCCCTGCATAACGGATAAAGACTGGCAAACCACCAGCTTTGGCAGATTATCATCCTGCATATCAAGAAATGCTTTCACAGTCAGCGAACTGGCATTGATGGCCGACAAATCCGCCGCCAGCGGCAACACGGCTGAAGGTCTGACTTCCGCCATGGCAGAAAACAGGATCGTGTTATCAATCAGGTCGATTTTGGCATCAAAGACACCGTCAAAATTCTGCATATGCGGCAGATGTAGCGCCTGACAGTTATCACATTCAAAAAAACTCATCCCCAGGTCATCGAGCCATTGACGCAACGTATCCAGACCAGGAACGACCAGCGATGTCATAATTTTGTACAACCTCTTCCGATAAAAAGACTGGCACAGCTTACGCAAAAAGCGCAGGCAAAACCATGATCAGTCACGTTATTGCGACTAACCACCGGTTTTTAAGCAATATTCTGCCGTGGCGTGGCGCTCAATCCAGCGGATCATTTTACCCGCGATGTCGATACCGGTGGTTTTCTCTATCCCTTCCAGACCAGGCGACGCATTCACCTCCATCACCAACGGTCCGCGATTTGCTCGCAGAATATCCACGCCAGCAACATCCAGCGCCATCGTTCGTGCGGCTTTTATGGCGATTTCACGCTCCTGCGGGGTAATACTGGCAATGCTCGCCGCGCCGCCACGATGCAAATTGGAACGAAAATCGCCCTCCTTCGCCTGCCGTTCAATTGCCGCGACCACTTCATCGCCAACGACCAGACAACGAATATCACGGCCTTTTGCTTCTTTTATATATTCCTGCACCAGAATATGCGCATTAAGACCGCGAAAAGCGTCAATTACGCTTTCTGCTGCCTGACGCGTCTCCGCCAGCACCACTCCAATCCCCTGCGTGCCTTCGACCAACTTGACCACCAGCGGTGCACCACCGACCATCTCGATTAAGTCGCTGGTATCATCCGGCGAATGCGCCATGCCTGTTACAGGCAGGTCAATGCCCTGTCGCGCTAACAGTTGCATGGAACGCAATTTGTCACGCGCACGGGCAATCGCGACCGATTCATTCAACGGATAGCTCCCCAGCATTTCGAACTGGCGTAGCGCCGCCGTCCCATAAAAGGTAATGGCGGTGCCAATACGCGGGATCACCGCGTCAAAATGGGGTAGCTTGCGGCCTTTATAATGAATAGAAGACGCCGCAGGATTAATGTTCATATAGCAAGAAAGCGGATCGAGAATTTCAACCAGGTGACCACGCTGTATAGCGGCTTCACGCAACCGCTTACACGAATAGAGCGTTCCATCCCGGGACAATATGGCAATTTTCACCCTGCACCTCTCTGTCAGACCTGGTCAAAAGCCCGCGTATAATACATCGGCGTTACGGTTTTAGCGCGTCGCCCAACCTTGTTTATGCAAATAATCGAGAATAAAAGGACGGCTTTCTTTGATAATCGTCCGACGAATATGATCGCTCCAGGTATCCCGACGATTATTGCTGCCACGGGTGAGATAATATTCCGCCAGTTGCTCGTCATACTGCGCCAGAGCGTCTTTATCCAGCGGTTGATAGCTGTTTTCATGCACCACAATAGAGGCGGGTAAACGCGGTTTGAGATCCGGTTTATCCGCAGGCCAGCCAAGACACAGACCAAATAGCGGCAAAACATGCTTCGGTAACTTCAGCAGTTCCGTCACCGCTTCGATATTATTGCGTAGGCCACCAATATATACTCCGCCCAATCCCAGAGATTCCGCTGCAGTTAATGCATTTTGCGCCATCATCGCCGTATCAACGACACCGAGCAACAGTTGTTCCGCCAGGCCAAGTTGTGCATCCGGACAGATCTGTAAATGACGGTTAAAGTCGGCACAGAACACCCAGAACTCCGCCGCTTGCGCCACATGTTTTTGCCCGCCGGTCAGCGTTACCAGTTCTTCACGCAGCGTTCTATCGGTAATGCGAATAATGCTACTGCATTGCAAAAAACTAGAACTGGAAGTCGCTCGGGCGCTGTTGATAATCGCCTCACGCTGCGCCTCAGAAATGGGGTCATCAGTGAAATGGCGAATGGAGCGATGGCCACAAATAAGTTCAATGGTTGGCGTCATTATCTTTTTCTCTTTCTGAACGTGAAGATTCCAGTGGACGGTTCATCAGTTGTGGGGCAAGCCGTTTTGCCACCTGAAGAATAACCACCACCGCAGCGGGAAGCATGAGCAAAACACCGAGAAAAATCATCAGAATTTGTATCTCTGGCGTCGAAAACGGCACCGGAAGCGAAAGGTAATGGCTTAACGACAGCAGCGCCGTCACCAGTAACATCATGCCGATGAATTCCAGTATCAACACGCTTTTAGGTAATTTACCGATCGCGCGCATAAGCTTCCCTCTGCAAAGTGAATTGCTATTTTAAAACCTTTCGTTGCGTTGTGCTTCAGTTATAGCTTTAAGCAATCAATGCAACAGGTTAAACCTACTTTCAGCGAGTAAATTTTGGCGTAATCATGGCGGACATAAACAGATGAGGAGAGAAACAATGCAAACCGTTATTTTTGGTCGTCCGGGTTGCCCTTACTGCGTGCGTGCTAAAGAGTTGGCAGACAAACTGAGTAATGAACGCGATGACTTTGAATATCAGTATGTTGATATTCGTGCAGAAGGGATTAGCAAAGAAGATTTACAACAGAAAGCGGGTAAACCAGTAGAAACCGTACCGCAGATTTTTGTCGATCAGCAACACATCGGCGGCTATACCGATTTTGCTGCCTGGGTGAAAGAGAATCTTGAAGCCTGATTGCCGGATAAGCCCTCTCTGTTTGAGGGCTTTATTGATTTTTTCTGTGCTGTGACTTGAACAAACTACTAATAAACAAGAAACACAACGCCCCCAACGCACACCAGAAGACGGCGCTCAATAACCATGCCAGCTCTTGCCAGAATGAGCGTGTTGGTGAAAAAAACAGACGCATAATTAACATAGAACACGGTGCCGCCAGCATTGCGCCAAACAGCGGTTTAAGGACTTCTCTACGCTGCGAAAAAAAGCTGGCAACCGCCCCAGGAAGAATGAAAAACAGCAAGCCGATTTCAGGATGCCCGGCAGCCCGAAAAGCGCCTTTCATTTGCGTCGCCAGGAACAGGCACACTACAATGAAGAGGACAAAACAGCAGATTGCCCCCGCCCAACGTTGTTTATGTTTCACTCGCTCCTCCTGACACTGCCTCTATCGAACACATTTTCGCCACTATGGCGTTCAGTAAGATAAAGCCGCTTCGCATTCCATGCTAATATAGGCCAACGCAATTTTTATAGCCGTTGGTACTTAATGTGATTACACTAGTAAAATATATTGTTTCTTTACTATTGCTTATGTGCGCTGAATGAATCCGCGCCCTGATTTCAGGTAAAAACATTATCTTAAATTACCATTTCTTTCAACAGCTTACTCGTAAACAAGAAGTTAGTCTCCGTGAATATAAACGTCGCCGAATTGTTAAATGGGAATTACATTCTGTTATTATTTGTAGTCCTTGCGCTTGGACTATGTCTAGGAAAATTACGACTTGGTTCAATCCAACTGGGTAATTCCATTGGCGTTTTAGTCGTATCGTTACTATTAGGGCAACAACATTTCAGCATTAACACCGACGCGCTTAATCTTGGCTTTATGTTGTTTATTTTCTGCGTCGGGGTCGAAGCCGGACCCAACTTTTTTTCCATTTTTTTCCGCGATGGGAAAAATTACCTAATGTTAGCTCTGGTGATGGTTAGCAGTGCGCTGGCGATCGCCTTAGGGTTGGGTAAGCTGTTTGGCTGGGATATCGGTCTGACGGCCGGTATGTTGGCTGGCTCCATGACATCGACACCGGTTCTGGTCGGTGCTGGCGACACATTACGCCATTCCGGTATGGAAAGCGGACAGCTCTCCACAGCACTGGATAATCTAAGCCTTGGGTATGCGTTAACTTATTTAATTGGCCTGGTGAGTTTAATTGTCGGTGCACGTTATTTACCGAAGTTGCAACATCAGGATTTACAGACCAGCGCCCAACAAATCGCTCGCGAACGTGGCCTGGACACCGATGCCAGCCGCAAAGTTTATTTGCCGGTGATCCGCGCCTACCGTGTCGGCCCGGAGCTGGTGGCCTGGACCGACGGCAAAAATCTGCGTGAATTGGGTATTTATCGTCAAACCGGTTGCTACATTGAACGTATTCGTCGTAACGGGATTCTGGCAAATCCAGATGGCGACGCCGTACTGCAAATGGGCGATGAGATAGCGTTAGTGGGATATCCAGACGCCCATGCCCGCCTCGATCCCAGCTTCCGTAACGGTAAAGAAGTTTTTGATCGTGACCTTCTCGACATGCGTATCGTCACTGAAGAGGTCGTCGTCAAAAACCATAACGCGGTAGGTAAACGTCTGGCACAACTGAAGTTGACCGATCACGGTTGCTTCCTTAACCGCGTCATCCGCAGCCAGATTGAGATGCCAATTGATGACAACGTTGTGCTTAATAAAGGTGATGTTTTACAGGTGAGCGGCGATGCCCGTCGCGTGAAAACCATTGCTGACCGCATCGGCTTTATCTCGATTCACAGCCAGGTCACAGACCTGCTGGCATTCTGCGCGTTCTTTGTTATTGGCCTGATGATCGGGATGATCACCTTCCAGTTCAGTACATTTAGCTTTGGCATGGGTAACGCTGCTGGCTTGTTATTCGCCGGCATTATGTTGGGCTTTATGCGCGCTAACCACCCGACCTTCGGTTACATTCCGCAGGGGGCGTTAAGCATGGTGAAAGAGTTCGGCTTGATGGTGTTTATGGCAGGCGTTGGTTTAAGCGCCGGTAGCGGCATTAATAACGGCCTGGGCGCGATCGGTGGTCAGATGTTAATTGCCGGATTGATTGTCAGTCTGGTGCCGGTGGTTATCTGCTTCCTGTTCGGCGCTTATGTACTGCGTATGAACCGCGCACTCCTGTTCGGCGCGATGATGGGCGCGCGTACTTGTGCGCCGGCAATGGAGATCATCAGCGACACCGCACGCAGTAACATCCCAGCCTTAGGTTATGCGGGCACTTATGCAATAGCTAACGTACTGCTAACGCTGGCCGGGACAATCATTGTCATGGTATGGCCAGGACTCGGATAAAACTGAAGTTGCCCTGAAAATGAAATTTTTTTGTACAATCGGCGAACTTTTCTTTGGGGCATCAGTCTTAATTAGTGCCACTGCTTTTCTTTGATGTCCCCATTTTGTGGAGCCCATCAACCCCGCCATTTTGGTTCAAGGTTGATGGGTTTTTTGTTGCCTGAAATTTATGCCGTTTAAAATCATGATGTTAGAAGCACTGTTTTTTAACGATGGCGACAAATTGGCGGCAGAGTCAAAGAGAGAGCGCCACCTGTCCTGATTTCATTGGATGCGGCTGAACCGGATTTGACTCTTTTGGCGTTGCAATCGAACGAACAAAAGTTTCATGGGTAACAAAAGTATGGCTGCAGTTAATGTTCTGGCACTGGTTGTAACGCTCTTTGGTCAATGAAGATACCTGAAAACTGCTGCGAGTATGGGCGGCACTTCCACACAGTGGGCAAATCATCATTTTTCGAGTTCTCCCCATTTTTGCTAAATTCACAATAATGATACCGCATTATTCCATTTTGAAAACTTAAAAGTTCTCTATTACGAAGAATCATTCCATTTCGAAATCATTAATCTTCACTTCAAGCTCCAGACTGGTCGTAAAACCGTTATCCGGATTGACAGTATGCGTCAGGGTGGTAATAGTCCATTCCGCATCATCTATCGGCTGTTTAAAGCCTCTGACTTTCACTGGCATTTCCGTGTAGAGATCCGCCCGACCTTCTGCCAGTTGTAGCGAGAATGACGCAACGCCACGTTGCAGGCGTTCCCACTGCATTTTCGCCGCCCGTTCGGCGTTGCTCCGGTTGGCATAGGTGCGATTAAGTACCAGCACGTTTTCATCTGTACCCACCAGGTAATCGCCCTGCTTCGCTTCCGGCTCTTTCTTCTGCTTCTTAGTCCTGCGCTTACGCTTCACCGTGGTGCTTTCTTTCTTCGCGGGTTCGCGGGTATGCAACCAGCTGGCAATTACGCCCGTGTAGGCTCCGCGATCTGCCAGGGTAAAGCGGTGACTGTCGCCGTCCTTACGTGTGATAGTGATAACCGGTAGTGGTTTACCGCTGGCGCTTTTACCCTGTCCCTGCCGGATGAATAACAGATTGCCATTTTTCACCGACGCAATAGCACCGTACTGGCGCGCCAGCCGCATCAGAAAACTGCCGTCACTCTCATTGGTCTGGTCTATATGCTCCACAGGTTTATCCGACAGGTCTTCACCCAATGCCATCTTCAGTTTGTGCCGCACAGCTATTTCCTTCACCACTTCCCCAACGGTGGTCTTGTGCCACGATTTTTCACGGCGGATATTCAGGGTTTCACGAAAATCAGCACTTCGCGCCCGGATAGTCAGGCGGTCCGGTGCGCCAGTGTGTTCAATCTCGTCCACCGTGAATGCTCCTTTCGGGAAAAGCGACTGCCCCTTCCAGCCCAACGCCAGCGTAATGACCGCACCACGGCGCGGCAGCACGATTTTTCCGTCGGCGTCGTCCAGCTCCAGATCAAGCTGGTCCGCTTCAAAGCCCCGATTGTCCGTCAGCGTCAGACTCATCAGGCGGTTATCCAGCACAGTGGTGATATCCTTACCCTCAATACTGATGCTGAATGCCGGAGTTTTGTTGCCTTTGTTAAGCAGTTCAGAGCTGAAATTCACGACAGCAGCCCTCCCACCGTTTTACTGATATCGCTTAAGGCAGACGTTGTCGTATCCTGCAAATTATTCAGCTGCGCACTGAGATCACCGAACATATCGGACAGGGATTCATCCACCCGTTTGAGCGACAGGGTGAACTCAATCCGGCGCGGCATACCATCGCGGAAAAACTCCGTTTTAGTCTGATTCAGTCCCTCAATCACATACATGCCGTAAATCGTGCCGCTGCCTTCAATCAGGGGCCATGCTTTCCCCTGTTCTGCCATCTGCTCCAGTGCCAGCAACGACAGCCTGCCGCCTGTTATTTCCGGCATAAGAACACCGGAAAGCGTCAGCATGTCGTTTTCCGGTCCCAGAAACTGCGTGGACGGACGTCGGTTTACCCGACTGTTTGCCGCATGTCGCCAGCTGCGTTGATACTGCAGTTCCTGATACGGAACGGTGCGCAGCATAAACACGTACAATCCCAGCACCATCATCATGCGTCGTATCCCCCCTGATCGCTGTAGTTACTCCTGGCTTTTGCCTTCAGCCTGCGTTCACGTTCATCAAGCTGGCGTGCCACCTCCCGCGCAATATCCTGCGCACTTTGTCCTGGCTGCGTCTGAATGATGATCTGCGTCGGTGCCTCAATCCGTTGAACGAGCGGCACAGTGGCTGCGCGACTCACAATTGCTTCTCCACCTTTCGCGGGAAGTGCCAAAGGATGCAACGGTGGAAGCTCTGCTGGCGCGGCAGCAACGCCCATCATTCCGGCAACAACGGCAGCCAGTGCAGCTGTATTTCTCCGGCTGGTCACATTTGCCGGGCCGTTAACAATTTCCGGCCCGTTTTCACCGACGATGCCAAACTGCCCGCGCGGGATATACCCGCCGCTGTCATACATCCCCGCAAAGCCATATCCCCATGATGGAAAACCACCCGATGGCATCATCACTTTACCGTCTGCATTCACCGTCGCAGGTTGCTGACGCGTCACGCTTTCCGGCAGTTTTGCCTTTGCGGCCTCTTTACTGACAATGCCGAGCTTCTCCAGCAACCAGGAAACGCCGGATTTCAGGGAGTCCAGCGGATGCATGACCATATTCAGCCCTTCCGCCAGTGCCTCCCCGAATCGCCGCCCCATTGCCGCTGCGCTCTGCAGTTCGGCAGAGGTCGACTTAACGGGCGTCAGCAGATCAGTAAACCAGCCCCACAGCGCCTGCACTTTGTCGCCAATCCACTGGAACACGGGCTTAAGCGGTTCGAACGCTGCACTGATGGGACCTGCCGCCGCTTTGAATCCTTCCACCACGCCACCGAGAAATGCGGTGATGGGTTGCCAGTATTTCCAGACAACCAGCGCCACGCCCGCCAGTGCAGTAACCACAAGACCTATCGGACTGAGCAGAGCACCTAACAGACCAGATATGGCATACAGGGCAACGCGCAGCATCGCCAGTGGACCAGATGCCAGTACTCGCAGCACCGTGCCTGCGGCGGCCAGTCCACCGCGCAGTACCGCCAGAGGATTCATAAACATCACAGCAACAGCACGTAAACCGGATAATCCAGACCGCAAAAGTGCAACCGGCGCACCTGCTACAGTTTTCAGGACATTTCCCGTCAGTGATGCCGTGCGGCGCAAAGACGACAACGGCGCAGTAAGTAAACCTGCGGCGTTGCCCGATGAAGCAAGCCCGCGTCGCAGCAGTGCCAGTGGTGCGCCAGCCAGCCAGGACAACGCGCTGCTGGTTCGAGTTACTGCTGCCGTAACGGAAGATAACGTTTTGATACCCAACACAGAGAATCCCAGACGGATCACTGCCAGCGGCCCCAGCACTGCAGCCAGCGCCACCGCTAAGGTGCCGAGGCCGACGGTAACCGCAGCCACAACAGCCGATGCTTTCATCAGTGTGCCTGTCAGTTCCGGGTTAGCTTCCACCCAGCGACGCAACGCCCCCGTGACGCTTTTCACCGTGTACAGAATATCCATCAGCGGCTGGCGCAGCGTTTCGCCCAGGCTGCTGAAGGTGTTCTGCGCTCCGGTTTTGACCAGCAACCACTGCGCAGAAAGTGAATCCTTGTTAATGTCGGATTCTTTCTGCATGGAGCCGAGCGCATCATTGCCCGCTGTCAGTTTTAACTGACGCTGCAGTTCCGGCAGGTTGTTTGCCAGTTTCGCCGCGTCATCGCCAAACTCTTTACCAAACAACATAGTCATGGCAGACAGGCGCTTGTCCTGCGGCAGCGCGTTTACCTTCTCCAGCACGCGCTGGATGGTTCCCATCGCATCCTTCGTCATCTGCTTTTCAATCACTTCAGGATTGAGTTTCAGCAGATTCATCCCTTCAAAGAAACTCTTGCTTTGCATGGTGGCAATGGACAATTCACGCACCATCGCGTTTGCTGCACTGGCTGCAACCTCTGGCGCAGCGCCCAGTGTCAGGAAGGTGGAACCCAGCGCCGCCGCTTTACGATAATCCAGACGGTCAGCCACACCGCCCAGACGTTGCATCACATCAATGATGTCTGCCCCTTTCGACATGGCGTTATCATCCAGATAGTTCAGCGCATCACCGAGCTGTTCAATATTGCGGGTGGGGATTTTGTAGAGCTGGGCGATTTTCCCCAGACTTTCTGACAGTTCATCCGCTGGCAGCTCAAAGGCTGTTGCCGCCTTTGCTGCCGTACTGGCGAAGGCCAGCAGGTCACGTTTCTGATCTTCCCAGCTGTCGTCAGGGTTTGCGACGTTCATGCGCGCACCACCTTCAACCAGTGCAGCGAAGTCCACCGCACCGTTTTCCATCGGCAACTGTTCGCTGGCAGCCTTGATGGCATCCTGCATTTCATAAAAACGTGCAGTGCAGTTGCCATTATCGTCACGCAGACCATTGACCTGCTTTGCCACACCTTTCATGGCATCTTCCATGCTGGTATAGCTTTTTACTGCCGCCATCACTGGCGCACCCATTGCCAGCCCTGCAGCCGTGGTGGTGGCTCCGGCACCTGCAATACGATCACGCACCTCCAGCGAACGGGCATAACTGGCACGCGCTGCATTCATCCTGCGCTGAGCTTCCCCCAGTCGCTTCAGCCGCGCCTCCTGTTTCGAAAGTTCCTGGTTATAACGTGATGTTTCACGGGCTAAACGGGCAGTTGCTCCCGCATCGTCTTTCGCAGAAATTCCCGCCCGGTACAGTTCAGCACGCACAAGCGCCGTCTGCTGCTGCAGCTTTTTCTGGCGTTCTTCCAGGCGCTGAACAGCCAGCCGTTGACGGCCCAGAGCAACAACCTGACGTTGCGAAGGCGGCCCCATCGCTCCCAGTTCCTGACTGAGCAAATTTGCACGCTGGCGGGCATAGTTCAGCCTGTCGCCTAATTTCTGATTTTCTGCCTGCAGCTTTCGGAAGCTGTCCAGACTGCTCCCGGCCTGATCAAGCTGCTTTATTGCATCGCGGGATTTTTTGACAGCAGCAGCCAGTTCTCTTGAACTGGCCTGCGCAGATCGAAATGGGCGGGTGAGCTTGTCAACCGCATTAAGAATGACCCGCAGACGCAGGTTGTTATCACTCATCGTTGGCCCCGCTTCTCTGAATCGCTTTATACCGCCATTCCAGCACTTCGGTCAGCGGCATAACGTCAGTAACGGATGGCGGCCAGTGAAAAATGGTGGCGATATCTGCCACCAGATCGTCAACCGTCAGGCTGTCGGTAAACCGGCAAGCACCGACTTCTTCAACAAAAAAGTGACAACCTCAACCGACATGGCAGTGAGATCTGCCGGGTCCATCTCTGCAATTTCCTGTGCAGTCAGTGCCGGACTGGAGATGCGGGGGATCACGGTCATCATCGCGTTCACATCCATATCCATAATGGCCTGCAGGCGTGTACCGCGCAGCGCACCGGACTGCGGTTTACGCAGCACAATTTCGGTGATTTCTGTTTTACCGCGCTTGATGGGGGTATCCAGTTGAATGGTCTTTTCAGTCTGCTTATCGCTCATTTTGCTGTCCTGTCAATTGGGTTCTGGCGCGGTATCCCGCGCCGTTCAGATATATCAGAGGCCGAGGGCGTTGCGGTGCGCTTCCATCAGGTCCACACCGTCCACAATTTCCACCATGTTGATAAGGTCCACTTCATAGAGCACCTCACCATTGATGGTCAGCTTCGCGTAGCTGTTGGTACTGGTCACTTTGGTGGTGTTGCTTTCGCCCGTCTTCCACTCGCCGGAATCCACTTCTTTGTGACGTCCACGCACGACAAGCTCCACGGCCTGCACTTCCCCGGTATCGTCACGCTGAATAGAGCCGGTAAAGCGCAGCTGGATGCCATCCACCGTGGCTTTACCCATCTGTTTAAACAGCAGCAATTCAGTACCACCAATGGAAAATTCTGTGTCCAGCGCACTGTCATCAAGCCCCAGATCCACATCCACCGCACCCGGCATTCCGCCGCCGCGATACTTCTCATATTTGCGGGTAAATTTCGGCAGCGTCAGCGACTCAACGATCCCCTGCCAGTTGTTCCCGTCGTTAAACAGGTTCAGGTGTTTTAATTTGCGTGGTAAAGCCATGTTGTCCCCTTACGCGCTGACCTGGCTGGCGAAATTCACCAGGTACTGATCGGTGATGCGCTGACGCAGCATCAGGTTTTCAAGTGGCGGCACTGGCGTGTAGTCGTAGTCGATGGTGAGTTTTCCGGCTTTCAGCGTGTCTTTGTCGTTCACCGACTCATCCAGCCAGCAATCACCACCAATGAGATAGCCCTGACTGACCAGGCTGCGCATTTTGGCGCGGATACCTTCGATAATGTCGCGGGCCAGCGACGGGTTAAGCGGTTTATCCACCGCCCACATGTGTGCTTCTGCCATCGTGTCCATCAGCACCTGCGCCGTGCGGGTGTAGTTTTCGAAGGCAAAGAGCGGGTCATCACTCAGGCAGCGGGAACCCCAGAAGCGGAAACCGTCTTTACGCACAAGCGTGGTGACGTCGTTCTGGTTCAGCAGACCTGCATCGGTTGCCGGGTCCTGCAGATCCCAGAACACATCTGCAGAAATTCCGGTGACACCGTTCACGCCCACGTTGGACAGGCTTTTGTGCCATCCGGTCTGCTCGTCAATTTTGGCGCGCAGACCAAGCGCACGGGCGGTGGCATATGCCGTTGCTTCGGCATTCAGCACCGTGTCCCAGCCAGTAAAGTCAGGCCAGATCAGCATCCCTTCGCGCTGGCTGAAGTTTTCGCGGTAAGTGATCGCCTCCTGCACTGTCTTGCAGCCATACGCTGACAGGTAAGCAAATCCACGCAGGCTTTGCGCCACGCTCAGCAACTCAGTAGCTACCGCCTTGGTGTCGTGGCCTGGCACGCCGAGAATGCGCGGTTTAACGCCGAGCTGTGACTGGGCAGATAACAGGGCTTTCATACCTGTTTTTTTACCTTCAGCAGTCACTGCGCCGATGATATTGGTCGTGGTTTCGTCTTCCGTTTCACCCTGCGGCACACGCACAACAATGGTCACGGGTTTTGCCTGGTCAGCGATGGCATCCAGCGAACGGGCCAGAGTACCTGACTCACCCGCTTTACCGCTGGCAGTCAGCACATCAGTGATCAGCACGGGTTTATTAAGAGGAAACATTTTTGCATCGGCATCATCGCCCGTGCAGACCATACCCACGATGGCGGTGCTCACCGTGGTAATAGATCGGGTGCCTTCGTTGACTTCAACAACGCGCACCCCGTGGTGGTAATCCTGAGCCATAGTGGCGAACCTCCTGATTGGATTAGGCTTCGCCCTATGTTGAAGTGATTGTGCCTGACAAACAGCTAAGCGCAGTTGTGTCGTTATTCACACAAAATGACGGTATTTGTCTACTTGCAGGGATAATCAAAATAATGCTGATTCAGGGGGATTCATTGCTCTTATTTGCCGGAAATTTTCTATAAATGGTAGAAACGCCTACATCAAAAATCAGTGCAATACGCTGTCTTGATTCTCCGGCCTCGAGTAAACGCCCAATCTGTGCCCACTGTTCGGTGGTCAACTTAGGACGGCGTCCACCTACTCTGCCTTTGGCACGAGCTGCAGCCAGCCCTGCCATGGTACGTTCAACTATCAGTTCGCGTTCCATTTCAGCCAGGGCCCCCATGACATGAAAAAAGAAACGGCCCATTGGGGTGCTGGTATCAATACTGTCAGTCAGGCTTCGGAAATTCACGCCACGCTGACGCAACTCTTCTATCAGCGTAACAAGATGCCGCATACTGCGCCCCAACCTGTCCAGCTTCCAGACAACCAGAGTGTCTCCTGCCGATAGTGTCCTGAACAGTTTTTTAAGCCCCGGTCTGTCGGACTTAGTGCCACTGATTTTATCCTCAAAAATCCGCTCACATCCCGCGCAGTTCAGTGCATTACGTTGCAAATCGGTGTTCTGGTCATTTGTTGACACGCGTACATAGCCAATAAGCATGATCAATCCCCTGAATAAAAACCGTGGATGATGCCAGTTAGCCATTATCTCTGCATTTTCATAAACGTTGGTTTGGGAGAAG